>JAYPCB010000161.1:0-1561 GCA_038124525.1 Cryomorphaceae bacterium | reverse complement strand
GTAGATAGCTCATACTCACGCGGTACGCCTCTAGATATTCCTATCGGTGTGGGTCGCGTGATTCCAGGATGGGACGAAGGTATCCAGCTGTTGAACGAAGGTTCTAAGGCGACGTTGATCGTGCCGTCGGAATTGGGCTATGGTCCTTCAGGTGCAGGCGGAGTCATTCCTCCAAATGCAACATTGATCTTTAAGGTAGAATTGGTTCAAGTAGGTTAAGCCAGAACCAAGGCTATCTAAAAAAAAATCCCCGGGCGCAGCCCGGGGATTTTTTTTTGCTAGTAGAGATTCTTCAACAAGTAGTTGATGATTTTGCGTTTTGCCGCGGTATAATGTGCGGCAATAAAGTTGTTGATGGGCGGGCCCCATTGGTAGAATTGGCTGCGTTTATTGGTAAATTCCAAGAAACCGGCGTGGCCGTTGGTCTTGCCCATTCCGCTGTGGCCAACACCGCCGAAGGGGAGGAAGTTGTTGGCAATCTGCAATAAACTCATATTCACTGCCGTTGCTCCGGCTCGTGTTTGGCGCTGGATGTAGTTGATGTTTTTGCGGGATTTCGCATAGATATACACAACAAGCGGATGCTCCCTGGTTCCAATCTCTTTCAACGGCTCATTTAGATCGTTGTAGCTAAATACCGGCAATAGCGGGCCAAAGAGTTCCTCGCGCATCAAGGCACCATTTCTCGGCGGATCCACTACCATGGTCGGTGCGATTTTGCGAGCTTCCGCATTGGCTGTACCGCCCATATCTAAAATGCCCGCCTCGGTCTTACTATCTTCAAGGATGCTGTTGAGGCGGTCAAAGTTGCGAGGATTGACGATCTGAACGAAATCCGGATGCTGGGTAGGGTCGTCGCCGTAATGACGCTTGACGGCGTCTTTAACGCCTTTGCGGAACGCATCTAATTGGCTCCGGTGCACATATACGTGGTCAGGGGCAATACAGATTTGGCCTGCGTTCGTAAACTTTGCCCAAGCCACGCGTTTTCCAGCTTCGTAACCATTCGCGCTGGCGTCCACGATGGTGGGGCTCTTGCCGCCCAATTCCAACGTAACCGGCGTCAAGAACTTACTTGCAGCCTTCATGACGATTTGGCCTACATACGTAGATCCCGTAAAGAAGATGTGGTCAAACCGCTGGGCCAAAAGCTCCGTAGATTCCGGCACTCCGCCCAATACCACCGCACATTCTTGCGGTTCGAAGATTTCCTCTATCAACATCTTCAAGGCCTCCGAGGTCTTTGGCGTCAATTCCGAAGGCTTCAAGATCACCGTATTTCCAGCAGCAAATGAGGTGCACAACGGGTGCAGCGACAGAAAAATAGGGTAGTTCCATGGTGCAATGACCAAGGTGTTTCCCTTTGCCTCCGCTCTGGTGTAGGAAGTCGAACCCAACAATGGCAGTGGTGTCTTCACCTTCTGCGGGGCCAACCACCTCTTCAAGTTTTGGCGGATGATTTTGATGTTGTCCAGTGTAGGGAGCAGTTCGGTCAAGTTGACCTCGGCCGCATTCTTATTGAAATCTTCCCACAGGGCTTGCTCCAAACGCTCTTTCCATG
>JAYPCB010000160.1:0-1598 GCA_038124525.1 Cryomorphaceae bacterium | reverse complement strand
GTACATCCCCTACCAAGTACTGCGTATTCCACAGGGTGGCGCGGGAGCAAAAGCGCCAGCTTGGGGATTCAACATCAAGCGAAGCATAAGAAGCGACCGCACGATGTATAGTTGGAACCCCATCGATCGCAACTTTGATAATGAGAGCTTACAAAGCGGACTCCTCACGGGTATTAATGTCATTAATCCCCCCTTGCGCATCAGTTTACGTCCGAACACTACAGGCTCTTACTTGCAAAATGGTAGTGGTCAAGGCAGATCCACCGGTGCTGCCGGAGCCGACATTAAAATAGGACTCAACAAAAGCTTTACACTGGACATGACACTGCTCCCTGACTTTTCACAAGTCGCCTTCGATGAGCAGTTCGTGAATTTTGAAGCCTTTGAGCAGCAGTTCGACGAAAACCGCCAATTCTTCACGGAAGGCGTGAACTTGTTTAATAAGGCCGATCTCTTTTACAGCCGACGCATCGGGGGAAATCCGAAAAACTTCACCAATGCAAACCTTGGGGACTTGAGCAATACCACCCAGAGTTTCACGCGCATGCTCAATGCCACGAAACTCACGGGAACGACGGATAACAATCTAAGCATGGGATTCCTAAACGCCATCACAGCGGCCAACTACCTCAGTGGTACGGACAGCCTGGGCAATGCAGTAGAAGTCCTCACTGAACCCCTGACCAACTACAATGTACTGGCCGTGGATCAGCGTTTTAAAGGCAACAGTTCAGTGGGAATGATCAATACCAACACCACCAGATTTAATCAAGAAGGCAATGCCCGGGATGCCAATGTCACCGCACTCACGGCAAATTTGAATTTCTTAGAGAACCGCTATTATTTTAATGGGGCGATGGGGCGATCCATGATCTACGACATAGAAGATGATTATTCGGGCAATGCATTGTATTGGGAGACCGGGAAACAAACCGGGGCTTGGCGTTGGGAGCATCAAATGGAACTCATCAGTCCCTCCTTTGATCCGAACGACCTTGGCTTTCAACGCCGCGGAAACAAGGTGCACCAACGCGTAGAACTTAGCCATCAAATCCTTGAGCCCAACGACCTATACCTCCGACGACGCCACCAACTGCGCATGCAGTACAATCGTCTTTATGCACCTTCTGCATTCGAACGCATCCACGGAGAATATCGATTCTTTGGCCTGACCAAATCTTTCTTGGCCTATGGATATAATCTCGAAGTACGTCCTAAGGAGTTTGATTACTTCGACCCAAGGGTTTGGGGTCGATACCGTGTGAATCCAGCTTCCTTTTGGCACAATGCATGGCTCAGTACAGATTTCCGCAAACCCCTCGCCTACGAATTGCGCGGTGGGCAATGGCGGTGGGCAGATTGGGGTGCACGCGGACACTATGGTGAGGTGGAATTAATTGGACGCATCAATGACCAATTCAATCTTCGATTTGAAGTCGAAGCCGGCTCCCATCACCAAGTGGGCTGGGCACAAACCCTAAGCACGGACAGCATAGGAATGGCGCGAAGACACCGCCGCAACGTAGAACAAACGCTGACGGGGCAATATTTATTTGGGCCCAATTCCTATTTGAGCCTCGACCTGCGCCACAGCTGGA
>JAYPCB010000159.1:0-1598 GCA_038124525.1 Cryomorphaceae bacterium | reverse complement strand
CGTCCGCAGGACGCGCCACCACGGCTTTACCGCCCTTTACAATAATTGGACGCTCCATCAAACGGGGATGCTCTATCATTGCGAGGATAATCTCCTCTTCTTCGAGTTCCAAGTGCTTGTATTCCTCTTTCCACAAGGCCTCATTGGTACGGACCAACTCGAGGGCATCCATATCTAGAGCGTTCAAAACCTCTTCCAATTCAGCGGCGGTCATGCTCTCCTTGTCATTCATGTAGAGACGAACATTGTATTGCGCACCCTTTTCGTCAAGGTGTGCAAGGGCTTCGCGGGATTTTCGGCAACGCGGATTGTGGTATACAGTAATCATAATTAATAGGTAATGTGTAGGGTTCCTTCTTCGGTAACGACGCCGCATCTGTTTTCGGCTTCGACTTGGTAAAAGTACACACCAGGAGTGAGAGTTTTGCCATCATAATCCGCTCCCCAATCGAAGGTTGGCGCAGTGGTTTCAAAGACCTTGAGGCCCCATCGGTTGAAGAGAATGGCATGGAACCTGTCCCAATTCTCATCGGTATTCATGGTCCATCTGTCGTTGATATTATCTCCATTCGGCGTGATGATGTTCGGCACGGTGAAGGGCTCACCCGCGAAGTAGATATCAAAGGTTTCCGTGAGGGTATCTGTGGTATTGCAAATGCTGTCGTACCCCACTAATGAGATTTCGTAAATGCCGGTAGTGCCAATAGTCAGCGGGTTAATAGCGCCTTGGTTTTGGCCGTCGACGAGCCATTCAAACCCCTGGTAGACGCCATTGTAGGCAGGGGAAAACTCGACAAATTCTTGGGTTTCACAATCCTCCACATCCGAGATGATGTTCAGATATGGTGGGAGTCGGAAGAACACGGTATCGACAAATTCCTCCGCCACGTTACATACAGTGTCAATTGAGGTAAGAGTGATGGCGGTATAGCCGGCGGTGGGCATGCTGGTTTGGAACTGGGCCGCGGTGAAGTTTGCGCCTGCAATGCTCCAATTCAGTATTCTATCCGTAATAATGGAAGAGTCCAAGGTGCTGCGTAAGGATACGGTCACAGTGCGCTGCGGATCGCAATAATCGTAATCGAAATGGGTAAATGCGGAATCATAGGCAGGATTTACTTGGACATTGAAGGTCGCTGTATCCCAAGTATCACAAATGGTATCATGGCCAATGACTTGAACCGGGTAAGTACCCGGTGAAGCATATACATGACCGTTCGGAAGATTGGATCCTGTGTTGGAGTTTCCGTCGCCCCAGTACACGGTAAATTCTTGCACGTTGGCACTGGAATCCTGCAAAATAAAGGTGTTCGGTAGGCAGAAGGCCGGTGGATTTGGGTAGGTTCCCACCCGAGCATTTTGCACGTCTAGATCAATGACGGTCACCGCGAGGTTGCAATTCGTTGAGTTGTTACTGGTCGAATAGGCAGTTGAAGGGAAAGAGGGATAGTTCGAGACCCCACCACATCCTGCACAGACGGCTTGGAAGATTCGTCCATTGCGATCGAATCTAGAGGTGCCGCCGTCTACATGTTCTCTACTTGGCCCACCAAAATAGGTCGCCAATCGCGCATCTTTCCAATCCGGCCCAAGTACTA
>JAYPCB010000158.1:0-1663 GCA_038124525.1 Cryomorphaceae bacterium | reverse complement strand
GCTTTTCTGCGTAGAATGTGCCAAAGGGCAGCAATGACGCAGCGAGGAAGATGAAGAACTCCTTCCAGCTCACCTTGTAGTTCATCTTGAATTCGATGAGCGCGAAGAGATAGAGTACGGTGAGTAATCCATGCAACATTCCAAACACTTTGTTCGGCATCGGCATGTCCACTAAGTATTTCAATGGCATGGAAATGAAAAGGAGTACGAGGAACGAGCTGCCTTCGAAGAAAGCCACCCATTTAAATCTGGAATAAGGGGTCTTAAGCATTGTTAGAGTGCTGTTTTAAAAACTTTATAGCCTCTTTGTTAAACACCTCAGGTTGTTCAACGTTCACGACGTGTCCGCAATTTTCGATGACGTGCAGCAGTGCGCTTTGGTGAAAGGCTACAATCTTTCGAATACTAGGTAGGAACATGTGGTCTTCGCTGCCCATGATATAAAGGGTAGGGACATTACTATCATTGAATCTGAAGTATTTCAGTAGTGGATTTACCTCGGCGACCAAGGTAAACCAACGCTTAAATTCTCGTTGGTAGAGCTTTTTTGCCTCGAGGATGAATAGGTTTCTTGCCTCGCGATGGGTTTTTCTTGGCATAATGACCCAAGCAAAGAATCGGTACAGTACCATGTACGGCAGCACACTTTTTAAGGCCGCACCTGTGCGCATCAAAACCTGGCCACGCTTGTTGAGCTTCATGACCGCACCACCCATGATCATGCTCAACGTTCGGTGTGGGTAGCGCTCGGTAATTTCGCGGATGATGATGGTACCTAAGGAGATGCCTACCCAGTGGGTGCGTTGGATTTTTAAGTGGTCCAAGACTTCCAATACCTCGTCTCCGATGGTGGAGAAATTGTAGTTTTTCAACTTCTCATAGAACGGTGCCTTGCTCTTGCCATGGCCGCGTAAATCGACGAGCAACACATTGAAGCTTTTGCGAAAAGCCCGCAGTTGCTTGTACCATATGGTGCTAGATCCTCCCGCCCCGTGAACGAAGGTAACCCAAGGAAGGTCGGGGTGGGTCATATGTGTGCTGTAGCTAAGCATAATACAAATAAAGGAAAACTCATTAACAAATTGGACCCTAAAAAGGTTGCGTGGCTATGAGTTATCCATTAGATTGTGGCTAACTACACTACATCAAAAAATATGGACTACAGCCCACTTCGAAACTTTAAATACGACGTGCCCAGCGCCGTCGTGGTATTCTTGGTCGCCCTGCCTCTTTGTTTAGGAATTGCATTAGCCTCTGGCGCACCGTTATTTTCAGGACTTATCGCCGGTATTGTCGGTGGATTAATTGTTGCACCGCTCAGTGGTAGCCCACTGGGGGTGAGTGGACCGGCCGCCGGTTTGGCAGTCATCGTATATGGCGCCATTGAAGAACTAGGGGCATATCCTACCTTCTTAGCAGCGGTTGTTGTGGCCGGGATTACTCAGATGATTTTAGGTGCATTGCGTGCCGGGGTTATTGGGTATTATTTCCCGTCCTCAGTCATTAAAGGAATGCTATCGGGTATCGGTATCATCATATTCCTAAAGCAGATTCCACACGCGGTTGGCTATGATGCCGATCCAGAAGGAGACCTTCACTTCATTCAGCAAGACGGTCATAACACATTCTCTGAGTTGAAATGGATGCTGGAAGCTTTGAACCC
>JAYPCB010000157.1:0-1720 GCA_038124525.1 Cryomorphaceae bacterium | reverse complement strand
CTAGGTCATTGAGTTGAGTTACCTCTAAAACATCATAAGAACCTACAATGTTCCCAAGATCGTCCGTACGGCTCCGAATATGTCCGTCCCAATCCACCAAAATGGCACTAGTGCTGTGCAAAAATCCACCCTCTGCCGTTTGATCCTCGAAGGCGTTCAAGTACACTCCTTTCGCCAAATCATAAATGGCCTCTTGATCCCCCGTGAGGAAGGTCCATTTGGCGGTGCTGTAATTGCGCTCTTGTTGGTATTGCTTAAGCTTTGCCGGTGAATCTTTTGTCGGATCGACGGTGATACTGACCAATTTGAACTGGTCATACCCCTTAAACCTTTTCTCAATTTCGTTCAAATGGAAGTTCATCGCAGGACAGATGGTCGGACAGGTGGCAAAGAAGAAACTCAACACATAGATGTTGGAATCCAAAGAAGCGCGGTTCACGACATTGCTATCCACATCGTATAACTCGAAATCTGGAATGCGATAAGCCACCGTATCAAAGGTGCCATCCACTTCCACTACTTCCTCCGGACCTACGTAATCAAGCGTTTGGAAAAACACCTCACTCTGGCCGTATACAAAAAAGAGATAAAGCAACGCGGGCAGCACTAATACACTGATTAGTACTGCCCGGTTGAATAGGGATTTATTTGCCATTACTGAAACAAGTATGAACCTTCAGTGAGCAAGATAAAAGTCAAATACGGGATGAGAATCAATGTCGGCAAGTACAAAGAGTACTTCATTGCCTTGTTCTCAAACTTCACGTGCATAAACACCTGAACGATGTATGCCGCTTTAAAAATGGTAAGGATGATGAAGACGTAGTTCAAGATTGACGTTCCAGCTACCTGGGTCAACATGAATTCCGGCTTGATAATACCCAACACTACTTCAACAGTAGTGACGATCAACAGGATCCAGAATACTTTCCAAATCCACCAAGTTCCATTGTGTTCTGCCATGACGGTATGTTTTAGACGAGATAGAAGAATGTAAATACGAATACCCAAACAAGGTCAACGAAGTGCCAGTACAAACCAACCTTCTCTACCATGCGGTAATGTCCTCTACGCTCGTAGGTTCCTAGTAGGATGTTGTAGAAAATCACAAAGTTGATCACTACCCCAGAGAATACGTGGAATCCGTGGAAACCAGTGATGAAGAAGAAGAAGTTTGCGAACTGCTTGCGGCCGTACTCGTTGTGCGTCATGTTCGCACCTTGTACGATATCGCCTTGCTCCAAGAAGTTAACAGACGCTGCATGGTCAAATTTCTCACCCGCCTTACCTGGCTCTTGCAAGTAGTACGCAGTGTTGGCTTTCAAGGCGCTTAGCACCTCTTCCTTGGTAAAGGTTTCACCATGGTTGCTGGCGTGGCCATTTTCCATGCCGTGTACTAGTTGGCTGAAGCTCAAGCGCTCACCTTCTTCATTATAAACGTGCAAAATTTCTGCGTGATCCGTTTCGATGGCGCCGCTATCACCTGAAATGAAGTGGTACCACTCCCAAGCTTGAGAACCCACGAAGATCAAACCTCCGATGATGGTCAACAGCATCCAGTTCGTCACTGCACCACGGTTCATTTTTTCACCTGCATTTACGGCCAATACCATGGTTACAGAAGACATAATGAGAATGAATGTCATCAATGCAACGTAAAGCAATGGTTGGTCGCCTTCGATACCTGGGAAGTGCGTGAACACGTTCTCAGCGATAGGCC
>JAYPCB010000156.1:0-1816 GCA_038124525.1 Cryomorphaceae bacterium | reverse complement strand
TATCATAGCGGTGCATGATTGCAGCACAAATCCCCACCGTTCCTGGTCTTTTGCGTACTACCTTTTCCTGGAGCAACCCATTGTCCAATCGCTTGTACACGGTCTCTTCGCGGTGGTATGTCACATCAATGAACGGCGGCTTGAACTCCATCAACGGATCAAGATTGTCAAAAATCTCCTGTGCCTTCTGCCCTTTTAGAGGTGGTAAAATCTCAAAGGTGAACTCACATTCCTTAGTATTCGCAAGTATATCAGTAATCTTCATATCAATAATTTAAATTCGGAGCCAACCACTTTTCAGCAAGCTCCAAGCTGATCCCACGCATGGTTGCATAGGCCTCGACTTGATCTTTGGCCAATTTTCCCACGGCGAAATATTTGCTTTCCGGATGCGCGAAGTAATACCCGCTCACACTCGCCGCGGGGTACATGGCTAGGCTTTCCGTCAATGACATTCCTATTCCCTCTGCCTGCAACAGCTCAAAAATGGTTTCTTTGTCCAAGTGGTCTGGACATGCTGGGTATCCTGGAGCAGGACGAATCCCACTGTACTTCTCTGCGATCAAATCGTCATTGGTTAGTTGCTCGTCCGGTGCATACCCCCAGAACTCGCGACGCATGCGAAGGTGAAGGTATTCTGCCAACGCCTCGGCCAATCGGTCCGCCAATGCCTTCAACATCAATGCATTGTAATCGTCCATAGCCTCTTCAAAGCGCTTCAATGGACCTTCCATATCCAGGCCGGCCGTCACTGCGAAACATCCGACATAATCTTGCAGTGTTCCTTCCGGCGCCACAAAATCTGCCAAACTTTGAAATTTAGATTTCTCCCCCGTCTGGCGAAGGGCATAGAAGCTGCCTAATTCCCCATTCTTACCAAGCTTAATCTCTTCACCAGTACTATTGGCAGGAAAAATACCGTACGTTGCCTTGAGCGTTAGCCAACCACCCTTCTTGATATCACGAAGCATGGCCTGGGCATCTTTAAAAAGCTTTTGGGCTTCCTCACCCACTACCTGATCCTCAAGAATTCTTGGGTACTTTCCAAAAAGCTGCCAGGTTTGGAAGAACGGCGTCCAGTCGATGTATGGAATCACATCACCTACCGCTATGTCGTGAACCTGTTTGCTGCCAATGAATTTTGGCGTAGGAACAGTGGTTTTATCAAAGATCAATGTTGGCTTGTTCTGCTGCGCAAATTCAAAAGGCACCAACGCCTTACGCTCGCGTTGCTTCGCGTACCCTTCTCTCACCTTTTCGAGCGAGGCTTTCTCTTGCAAAACATAGGTAGGCCCTTCGCTTGAAATTAGCTTAGAACTCACACCTACTGCACGACTAGCATCACTTACATGCATTACCGCACCGCTATACTCTGGATCAATCTTTACCGCAGTATGTGCTCTCGAAGTAGTCGCACCACCGATAAGCAATGGAATGTGCATGTTCATGCGCTCCATTTCCTTGGCGATATGAATCATTTCATCCAACGATGGCGTGATAAGTCCGCTGAGCCCCAAGATATCTACTTGATGCTCCTGGGCTGCCTGTAGAATCTTCTCTGGCGGCACCATCACCCCGAGGTCAATGATTTCAAAGTTGTTACATGCGAGTACAACACCCACAATGTTCTTACCAATATCGTGTACATCGCCTTTTACCGTAGCCAATAAGACTTTACCGGCGCTTGAGCTGCCGCCCTCCGCCTTCTCGGCTTCTAGGTAAGGCAGAAGATAGGCCACCGCCTTTTTCATCACACGGGCACTCTTCACGACCTGGGGCAAGAACATTTTCCCTTCCCCAAAAAGGTCACCGACGA
>JAYPCB010000155.1:0-1849 GCA_038124525.1 Cryomorphaceae bacterium | reverse complement strand
GGGATGTGAAACTCGTTCTCATCCCCTCGTTTTTAGCACATGGCATTGCGGGTGACTTGGACAAAGTGCCGCCTCAATCGCCGCTGCGTTATGATTTGCGGCTGGTAGAATTGGTCCGATAAATACCTCCCTTTTTTAACACAACCTTCGCTGTGTTCTCTGCGGGATACCGCTTACCTTTGGGACTCTTTAAAAATCACATAGATATGTTGAGAAGCATGCTCTTCGCGGGATTCGCGGCCTTCACTCTAGCGAGTTGTGGAGGAAATAAAGTAACAGTTAACGATGAGACCATCACTTTAGAGGATGGTATTTACGCTAAGTTGGAAACGTCTATGGGCGATATTTTGATCGATTTCCATGAGGATTTGGTTCCCATGACGGCGGGTAATTTCATTGCCTTGGCCGAGGGAAATCACCCAGAGGCCGAGGAGAAGTTTCAGGGTAAGCCTTATTTCGACGGTACCTTGTTCCACAGAGTCATTCCAGATTTCATGATTCAAGGTGGTGATCCGGACGGCACAGGTGCTGGAGGTCCAGGCTATCAGTTCCCACAAGAGATCGTAGAAACCTTGAAACACGATAAGGCAGGTGTGGTCAGTATGGCCAACGCTGGTCCGGGTACGAACGGATCTCAATTCTTCATTACGCACAATGCCACGCCGCACTTGGACGGTGGATATAATGTCTTCGCTCAAGTCTTAAGTGGTCAGGAAATTGTCACGGCTATTGGTGGTGTGGAGCGCATGGGTTCAGACCGTCCGGTAGAGAAGGTAGTATTGAATCACGTAGAAATCATCCGTGTGGGTGGTGAAGCTAAGAAATGGGATGCCGGCCAGGCATTCTTGGACGGAAAGCAAGGTGTTGAGGATGCCAAGAAGGCGAAAGCTGCGGCCATCGAAGCTGAGATTGATGCAGCTTACCCGGAGGCGACAAAAACAGAATCTGGATTGCGTTACATCATCGAAACTGTAGGTGATGGCCCTAAGCCTGAATTTGGTCAAATGGTGCGTGTGGATTACGCAGGCTACTTGATGGACGGTACCTTATTCGATAGCTCTATCAAGGAAGTTGCTCAAGCAGGCGGTACTTACGATCCGCGTCGTGAGCCTTATGAGCCACTGCCGATGCAATACGGCCCTATGGCTCGTGTGATTGAAGGTTGGAAGGAAGGCATCCAATTATTGAACGTTGGCGGCAAGGCTAAGCTTATCATTCCTCCCTATTTGGGCTACGGCTCACGCGGTGCAGGTGGTGTTATTCCTCCAAATGCTTCATTAGTCTTTGATGTAGAACTCGTTCGAATCGAACAATAAAACCCCGGAAGGCCCCACGCGGGGCCTTTTCATTAAAATCATTCCTCATGGAAAACGGTATTTATGCCAAAATTGGCACCACAAAAGGCGCCATTACAATCAAACTAGAACACGAGAAAACACCTATGACCGTGGCGAACTTCGTCGGCTTGGCAGAGGGGACACTCGAAAATAATGTGACCGAAGTAGGCACTCCGTATTACAACGGATTGACCTTCCACCGTGTCATCGCAGATTTCATGATTCAAGGCGGCGATCCTACGGGGACAGGCGCAGGTGGCCCAGGGTACCAGTTTGAAGATGAAATCCACCCAGAATTGAAACACAACCGTCCTGGAACGTTGAGTATGGCCAATGCAGGGCCAGCCACCAACGGTTCTCAATTCTTTATCACGCATGGACCAACAGATTGGTTGGACGGAAAGCATACTGTTTTCGGCTACGTGGTGGAAGGACAAGATGTGGTAGATGCTGTGGCCCAAGGCGATACGATGGAAACCGTAGAAATCGTGCGCGTAGGTGCAGAGGCTGAG
>JAYPCB010000154.1:0-1931 GCA_038124525.1 Cryomorphaceae bacterium | reverse complement strand
GCGCTTAATTTGGTCCAATTATAAGGCACGGGATAGTGCTTTTGTCCCCACCACAGGCTGGCGAAGAACATAGCCGTATAGGCCAACAAGGTGGTGATGGCTGCGCCCAAAATCCCCATGGTCGGGATCAAGCTGAGGTTTCCGATGACCGTCACCGCGAGCCCAACAAAGGTGATGTAGATGCCGTAGCGCGTCTTGTCGCTGACCTTGTACCACACGTTGAGGTTGGTGTTGATGCCCAGAATGACATTGGCCAATAACAGGATGGGCACCAAGTACAATCCCACCCAGAATTTCTCGTCAATGAAGAACTTGAGAAAATCGAGCCCGGCAATAATCAGTACAAACCCAACGCACATTACCCAAGCAAAACCTTCCATAACCTTGGCCATGCGCTTGGGCCCTTCGGTCGTCTTGGCGTTGCGGAAGAAAAACGGCTCCGCCGCGTATCGGAAGGCCTGATTAAACAAAATCAAGAAGATGGAAATCTTATATACGGCACCATAAACGCCCACTCCCTCGGCCCAACTCTCTTCAGGCAGCAAATACTTCAATAATTGGCGGTCGAGCATCTCATTGGCAATACCCGCCAGTCCACCGATAAGGAGTGGAATACCAAAGACCAAAAGAGTCTTGACATACCTCTTGTCGAGGTTGAGCTTCAATGGAAATAGTGTCGGAATGAGCAGCCCAAACATGAGCAGAGATGCCCAGAAATTGGCAATGAAAATATAATCCACCCCACGCAAATCGTGCATCCACCACCCCGCGGAACCGTGCTGCTCCCAGTAGGCCGGCAGGAATATGTAGAGGTTGATGGCCACATTAGATAAGATCAGGGCCAATTTTATTCCGGCGAATCGCCACGCTTTATTCTCTCGGCGCAACCGGGCAAAGGGAATGGCGCTGAGGGCATCCAAACCTAAAATCGCAATCAAGTAAAACAGGTAGTGCGGTGTTTTCTCATAACGCATCACCTCGAGCAGCGGCCCTTGTCCGAAGAAGGCAAAGGCGGAAATACCCGCAAGGGCAATCAAAATCATGGTCACCGCCGCGCCAAACACCTTCGGCTCCTCAAATCCCTCCTGTTCGGAATAACGGAAGTACGCCGTCTCCATCCCGAAGGTGCAGATCACAATCAAAAAGGCGATGAGGGAATAGAAGTCTACGTTGATCCCGTATTCCGCTTGGGTCAATACCGCAGTTTGCAGGGGGACCAACAGGAAGTTGATCATCCGCCCCAAGATGCTGCTTAGTCCGTAGATGGCCGTTTGACCGGCCAGCGCTTTCATGCCGTTACTCACACTTCAAATATAACCTTTGGTCGCTACCTTTGTAGGGAATCAAATACGAACTCATGAACAAGTTCTCCCCCCTTATCCTCCTATTAACGACTGTTTTTACGGTCCAAGTATCTGCGCAAGAAGTCCCCATCGATCTCGATGCGACCAAGCGCATGGAAAATGACCTCTTTTTCTTGGCTTCAGATTCACTGAAGGGCCGCAAGCCCGGAACCGTAGAGGCCGATGTTGCCCGCGATATGATTGCCGGCCGCATGCTTGCCCTAGGCATCGAGCCCATGGGTGAAAACGGCTACTTCCAAAAGTTCCCCGTCCCGGAATATGCTGCTGTAGATTACGATTTCACCGCACTTTCAGTGGGGCGAGCACAACTTCAAGGCCACGTGGATTTCTATCCGGTTTCCATTAGTTCCGAATCAGGTCAAGCCTCGGGTAAAACCGTATATGTCGGCTATGGGATTACTACAGAGGACGGTTCATATGATGATTTTAACGACCTTGATGTTAATGGCGCCATCGCTGTGATGAACGTCAGTTCACCGGACGGTATCCACCCACATAGCGCCTATGCAGCCTACCACAGCTTGAACCAGCGCGTGGCAAATTTGGTAGAAAAAGGCGTTAAAGCGG
>JAYPCB010000153.1:0-1980 GCA_038124525.1 Cryomorphaceae bacterium | reverse complement strand
GTGGATCTTGATATGAAAGATGTGAAGAAAGATACCTACCGTTCACAAGGTGCGGGGGGTCAGCACGTGAATAAAACAGAAAGTGCCGTTCGATTGACGCACTTGCCATCGGGTTTGGTGGTGGAGTGTCAAGATGGCCGTTCACAACATAAGAACTACGAACAAGCGTTGAAGGTATTGCGTTCGAGATTGTATGATCTTGAGTTCAAGAAGAAGCAAGAAGAGCAGGCCGCTCAGCGTAAGACGATGGTCAGTACAGGAGACCGTTCGGCTAAGATTCGTACCTATAACTATCCGCAAGGGAGGGTAACCGATCATAGAATTGGGCTGACGACCTATAACCTTGGAGATGTGATGAATGGTGATATTCAGAAATTTATTGACGAACTTCATATGGCGGAAAACGCCGAGAAGTTAAAAGAGGGGAGTACCTATTAATATGGACAAGGCAGCATTGGTAACACAGATTGAGAAGAAGCGCAGCGTACTTTGTGTAGGTCTGGATACGGACTTGAATAAAGTACCGCCGCACTTGCTGAAGGAATCGGACCCCATTTTTGCCTTTAATAAAGCCATCATTGATGCTACAGTGGATTATGCAGTAGCGTACAAACCAAATATCGCGTTTTACGAAAGCTATGGCGTGAAAGGCTGGCAAAGCTTGGAGAAGACCATCAACTATTTGAATGAATCATACCCTGAGGTCTTTACTATTGCCGATGCGAAGCGCGGCGATATCGGCAATACGTCTAAGATGTATGCCGATGCATTTTTCAATGCCTTCGAATTTGATAGCGTGACGGTGGCTCCTTATATGGGGGTGGATAGCGTAAGCCCATTTCTTGCCTACGATGGTAAATGGGTCATTCTATTGGCATTGACTTCGAATCAAGGTGCTTTTGATTTCCAATTCATCAAGGATGAAAATGGGGTAGCCTTGTTTGAGAATGTCGTGCGCAAGGCCCAGGAATGGGCAACACCGGACCAATTGATGTTCGTGCTCGGTGCTACCAAGACTGAATATTTGGAACAAGTTCGTGCCGCGGCACCGGAATCATTTTTCCTAGTGCCCGGAGTGGGTGCGCAAGGCGGTTCATTAAAGGATGTACTCGAAAAAGCGACTAATAAGGACTACGGTGTACTTGTAAATAGTACCCGTGGCATCATTTATCAGAGCAATGGAGAGGATTTTGCAGCGGCTGCAGGCCAGGCTGCAAGGGAGCTTCAGGAGGAAATGTCGGCCATATTGTTCTAGTGTGCGCTGAGTCACACCTCGTTCGTTTTAGATTCTTGAAATTTGGGGAACTAAATCGGACAGTATGGACATTATCGGATATGTAGCATCAGTTTTCATCGGAATTTCACTAGGCCTTATTGGCGGCGGTGGTTCTATTCTAACCGTACCCGTGTTGGTGTACTTGTTTGGGATTTCTGCTGAATTGAGTACCGCTTACTCATTGTTTATTGTGGGTACTACGGCACTCGTTGGTGGTATTCGAAATGCGACATTAGGCAATGTGAATTACAAGACGGCAGTAGTCTTTACCATTCCGGCTTTCATCGCGGTTTATGTCACACGAGCTTTCATTGTGCCGAAGATTCCTGCTGAAATCGTAAGCATAGGCGATTTCGTCCTCACTAAGGATATCGCCATTATGATCTTCTTCGCGTTAGTGATGCTTGCGGCTTCCGTAAGTATGATTCGCGACAAGCGTGGTAAGGTCGAGGAAACTGATGAGGAGGTAGAGCCACAATTTAACGTTCCGGCCATCATTGCAGAAGGAGCAGTAGTAGGCGTGTTGACGGGTATTGTTGGTGCTGGCGGTGGATTCTTGATTATTCCGGCCCTAGTGTTATTCGCGAAGATTCCAATGAAAAAAGCAGTGGGAACGTCTTTGTTGATCATTGCCGCGAAGAGCCTCATTGGTTTCATTGGCGATGTGCAACGCCCTGATTTAGAAATTGATTGGACCTTACTTT
>JAYPCB010000152.1:0-2046 GCA_038124525.1 Cryomorphaceae bacterium | reverse complement strand
ATACGCGGCCGGTAGCTTCGTCCATTTCCTCCGGAGCCATGCTCTCGTGGTTGTGGTCGTGCCCTTCGTGGTTTTCTGCCGGTGCTTCGGCAGGCTGGCTACAGCTAAATGCGATTGCGCCTAGCGCTGATAGTAGGAGTGTTTTTTTCATGTTATTCAAAGTCAATAAGTACGTTATTCTTTTCAACAGCATCACCCACCGAAACGTTCACGGATTTAACCGTTCCGTCTTGTTCGGCCTTGAGCATGTTCTCCATTTTCATGGCTTCCAGGATGAGTAGTCCTTCACCTTTGGCCACCGTTTGACCGGGCTGCACCATTACATCGAGCACCTTGCCCGGCATAGGTGCCTTGAGTTTGGTCGCCTTCGCGGTGTTTGACGCAGACATGCCCATTTGCTCTAGGAGCAGGTCATAGTGGTCCTTGGCGTTGAGCTCGAGCAATTGGCCATTGATCTTCAACGTAAAGGTCTTGCCGTCTTCGCTGCGCTCCACCCATTGCACGTAGTAGGATTTATGGTCCTTTAAAATGTGCCAAGTACGACCGTCCATCTTTTCGATGTCTAGGTTGTAATAGGTGCCGTCGAGCAACCCTTCGGCCGGGTTGGTATCTGGCGCAACTTTAAAGGTGTTCTTTCCTGAGATCTTGTACATGTGGTGGTTCTTTTGCGAGCTTAAAGTTACTCGTTCCCCGCCAAAGTTTTGGTGTAGATTTTCGCTCCGTGTATATCAATGACCAATTCTCCTGCGTCCTCTCCCCCAACAACTTCACCGCCACCGAAGGCGAAATAGCCGTTTACTTGGTCCTCGCCGAGGGTTCTAGAGATCATCACAGCGTTTGTCGCAGTATCTGCGCTCAGGGTCATTTCACCGCCGTAAGCGCCGTTCCACAAAGCAGGATGGTTGTGCTTTAGTTTAAAAAGGGAGGCGTAAAATTCTGCATGGTCAGTATTCGCGGACCAATTTACACCCACCGTATCCTTGCTAAAGAATGGGAATCTGAAATCGATCCCAGCTTCTTGACCGGTGTACAACAACGGGAAACTTTGGTCCATCATGAAAGCAAGTGCAAAGAAGGCGCGCGCATCGTCGCCCATGCGCTCAATAGCGCTACCTTGCCAGCTGTTTTCATCGTGGTTGGAGGTGAAGTACAATTTCATAGCATCGTCGCCATAAACGGTATCGTTTTTAGCAGCATATACCTCAAGATCATAAACGCTCTTGTGTCCCTTAGCAATGTCGTTCATCATGTGGTGCAACTCCCAGCCGTAATCTGCATTGAAGGTGCTGAGCAAATGCGGCTCGCTCCATTCGGCGAGGAAGAAAAGGGGTCCGTGCTTCTCGCGTAACATAGGAATGGTATGCTCCCAGAAGGCGTAAGGCACCATTCCCGCCATATCGCAGCGGAATCCGTCGATGCCTGTGTTGCTCACCCACCAATCCATTTCTGCAGCCATAGAGTCGATCAGAAGCGGGGCGTCATAATTCAAATCGGCCACGTCAGTCCATCCCGTTTTGCCGCCGTCGTTTCCGATGGCTTCCATAGGATAGCTGCCGTCCTCATCGCGCGTGTAGAAATTGTCGTTCGTTTCTACCCAAGGGTGGTCCCAGGCACTGTGGTTGGCGACCCAATCGAGCAATACATGCATGCCCAATGCGTGTGCATCGTCCACGATGGCTTTAAAATCTTCAACGGTTCCAAAAGCTGGGTTGACCGCTGTGTAATCTTGGATGGAATAATAGCTGCCGAGCTCGCCTTTGCGGTTGCGCTCACCAATAGGTTGGATGGGCATGAACCAAAGGATGTCTACGTTCATCTCGGCCAAGCGAGGAAGGTGCTCCTTAAAGGCATTCAAGGTACCTTCCGGCGTGTATTGACGGATGTTGACCTCATAAATATTAGCGTCTTTCGCCCATTCCGGGAGCTTTGCGTCTTCCCAGGTTGAGGTAGTTTCTGGTGCCGATTCCGGCGTGTTGCAAGCCGCCAATGTCAGTACTTCACTTAAGGCTATTAAGGTTCTTTTCATGTTGTGTGAATTAATCTTGG
>JAYPCB010000151.1:0-2114 GCA_038124525.1 Cryomorphaceae bacterium | reverse complement strand
TTGGACGGCCGAGATGGGCGGTCAGTATTCCAAGCTCATTCAAGCGCAGACCGACGTCCTTGTTGAACAAGGGTATAAGGCCCAGGTATTCCCACGTGAGATCAATCTATTCGATTTGCGCGATGGCGATCGTCAACGCTTCGAACAACCTGACCCGGAGTGTCCATATTTCTACGTTAGTCCCAATGCTTTAATGCGTCCACTGTACCAGGAGTGGTTGTTGCCCAATCTGGCCTATGTCGGAGGAGGTGGTGAGTTGGCCTACTGGTTGCAACTGGGCAGTGCTTTCGAATTATCAGGTCGTCCCATGCCTATGCTGTACTTACGCAATAGCGTACTCGTCCAAGATTCTAAACTCACTAAAAACCTGAAAAAATTGGGCATTACCCTGTCCGAGTTGCTTACCACAAATGCCGAGGAACTCAAAGGCGAGATATTGGGTAAGAACTCGGTATTACAGGCCGAAGGCGAGCTGCTCCAAGCCCCGTTAATGGAGGCCGTTGACCAATGGAATGCTGCGCTCCTGGAACAGTATCCTGAGTTGTACCAACAAGCTGCGGCGTTGAAGGTGAAGATGGAAAAATTGGCCCAACGTACTTCAGAAACCAGGTACCGTGCGCAGAAACGTCGTCATGAAGAACTTATGCGCAGCGTTGAAAGTGCGATCCATGCTGTTTACCCAGGGAGCGTATTTTGGGAGCGTCGTGCTTCTTATGCAGATTTAGTCGGAATCCTAGGTCAAGATCCAAGGGATGCCATGGTTGAAAACATGTCAACAATAAAGGCCGGAACCATAGTCATACGGCCGAATTTTTAGTGGTATTTTTGTGCCATGCAAGAAACCATTTTGATCCTCGATTTTGGCTCTCAGTACACGCAGTTGATTGCGCGTCGCGTGAGAGAACTCAACGTCTATTGTGAAATCCACCCCTTCAATAATCCACCCGCCCTCACAGAGGACATGAAAGGTGTGATTCTCAGCGGTTCTCCTTACAGCACGTTGCAAGAAGATGCTCCTCAGTTTGATTTGAGTGATATCAAGGGTAAGCTGCCATTGCTCGGTGTGTGTTACGGTGCTCAATACATGGCACTTGTAGGCGGGGGGCAAGTTGCTCCTAGCGAAATCCGCGAGTACGGAAGAGCCAACCTAAGTGAGGTGGATGCCACTTCGGATTTATTCCAAGGAGTGGGCGCCGGTTCTCAGGTTTGGATGAGCCACGGGGATACCATCATGGAATTGCCCACAGATTTTGAAGTCATTGCCTCAACGCACGACGTTCGTGTAGCGGGATATAAAGTAAAGGACGAAGCTACCTACGGTATTCAGTTCCACCCTGAAGTGTACCACAGTACAGACGGTACTCAGTTGTTGAAGAACTTCTTATACGACGTAGTAGGGGTAAGCGGGGATTGGACTCCAGCACACTTTGTAGATGAAACGGTAGCGCAGCTCAAGGCTCAGCTTGGCAATGATAAAGTCGTTCTAGGACTTTCAGGTGGTGTTGATAGTTCTGTTGCAGCCATGCTATTACATAAAGCTATTGGGGCGAATTTGTATTGCATCTTCGTCAACAACGGCCTCCTCCGCAAAGACGAGTTCACTCAGGTGTTGAAACAGTACGAAGGGATGGGCCTTAACGTAAAAGGCGTAGATGCTTCGGATCGTTTCTTAGATGCATTAGCAGGTATTGAAGAGCCAGAGGCCAAGCGCAAAGCCATTGGACGTGTGTTCATTGAAGTATTTGACGATGAAGCACATATGATTGAGGATGTGGTTTGGTTGGCTCAGGGTACCATCTACCCAGATATCATTGAAAGTATTAGCGTAAAAGGTCCATCTGCGACCATTAAGTCACACCATAATGTAGGGGGGCTTCCAGATTTCATGAAGTTGAAAGTAGTGGAGCCGTTGAAGACGTTGTTTAAAGACGAGGTTCGCAGAGTGGGGGCTTCTATGGACATGAGTGCAGAATTGCTAGGACGTCATCCGTTCCCAGGCCCAGGTTTAGCCATTCGTATTCTTGGAGATATCACGGCTGAAAAAGTGCGCATCCTTCAAGAGGTAGATCATATTTTCATCAATGGATTGAAAACAGAAGGTCTTTACGATAAAG
>JAYPCB010000150.1:0-2136 GCA_038124525.1 Cryomorphaceae bacterium | reverse complement strand
TAGGCATCACCGATCACCTGAATTTCAATGTGGCGCGGCTCCAAAATGAGCTTCTCCATGTACATACCATCGTTTCCAAAGGCTGCAGCTGCCTCGCGACGTGCGCTTTTCCAAGCACCTTCTAATTGGCCCTCTTCCATAATAGCGCGCATCCCCTTACCACCACCACCGGCGGTCGCTTTCATCATCACTGGGTAGCCGATAGCACGTGCTGTTGCCACTGCATCTTCATAGGTTTCGAGGATGCCTTCAGAACCGGGAACACAAGGGACGCCAGCTTCTTTCATGGTCTCTTTGGCCGTAGCCTTGTCCCCCATTTTCTCAATCTGCTCCGCCGTTGCACCGATGAACTTGATGCCGTGCTCTGCACAAATGCGAGAGAACTTGGCATTTTCACTCAAGAAGCCGTAGCCCGGGTGAATAGCGTCGGCATTCGTGATTTCTGCCGCAGAAATAATATTTGGGATGCTCAAATAGCTTTCCGAAGAAGCCGCAGGACCGATACATACGGCCTCATCTGCGAATCTTACGTGCAGAGAATCTGCATCCGCTTTTGAATAAACAGCCACCGTTTTGATGCCCATTTCTTTACACGTACGAATGACGCGAAGGGCAATCTCACCACGGTTGGCAATGAGTACTTTCTTAAACATACCTAGGAGGTTTCGTTCTTATGACGGATCGACCAAGAACAATGGCTGATCGTATTCTACTGGTGTTTGGTCGTCGACCAAGACCTTCACGATCTTTCCGCTTACCTCACTTTCGATCTCGTTGAAGAGCTTCATTGCTTCGATGATACAAACAACATCACCTGGCTTCACCTCGTCGCCGACCTTCACAAAAGCATCTGCTTCTGGACTCGCGCTGCGGTAGAACGTACCAATCATTGGTGATTTTACAGTGATATAGTTGCTATTATCATCTGCTGGAGCTGCTGCCGCTGGAGCCGCTGCTGCTGGTGCTGCTGGCGCTGGAGCCGCTGCCATAGCTACAGGTGCTTGTGGAGCCATCGCTTGGATGATTGTTGGTTGCTCAGCATCAGAACCTGTTTTGATGTTGATCTTGAAGTCTTCAGTTTCTAGACTCACTTCTTGAGCGCCGCTTTTCGCAACGAATTTGATGAGTGCTTGGATTTCTTTCAAGTCCATGTTCGTGTGTTATTTAGGAATATGAATGTACGAGTTATTTTTTATCGATGGCCCATTTGATCCACATGGCCCCCCATGTAAATCCGCCGCCGAAGGCTGCGAAGAAGATGTTATCACCCTTCTTAAACTTATCTCTGAAGTCCCAAAGCCCTAGTGGAATGGTCGCAGAGGTAGTGTTTCCATAGTTTTGAATATTGACCACAACCTTATCGTTGGTAAGACCCATACGACGCGCGGTGGCATCAATAATTCTCAAGTTCGCTTGGTGAGGGACCAAGTAGGCTACATCATCACCCGTCAAACCGTTCTTTTCCAACAATTCTGCTGAAGTATCGGCCATACGGCTTACTGCAAAGCGGAATACGCTTTGGCCTTCTTGGCGAATAGCGTGCTGTTTGTTGTCAATGGTTTCATGAGACGGAGGAAGGAAAGACCCACCGGCTTCGATGCGCAAGAAATCTCTTCCCGAAGCATCAGTGCGGAGCAATTCGTCTTGTACCCCGAGGCCTTCTTCGTTAGGCTCCATCAACGCAACTCCACATCCGTCTCCGAAAAGGATACAGGTGGTGCGGTCGGTATAGTCTACGATAGAGCTCATCACATCTGAACCTACGACCAATACTTTCTTGTATTTACCAGATTCGATGTAGGCCGCCGCATTACTTACGGCATATAGGAATGATGAACAGGCGGCTTGTAGGTCGAAGGCGTATGCATTAGTGGCACCAATTTCTTGTGCGATATATGCACTGGTAATGGCCACGGGCATATCTGGAGTTACAGAGGCTAGGATGACTAAATCAACATCATCTACTCGCACACCGTATTCGGCTTTCATGGCTTCTACCGCTTTAATAGCGAGGTAGGAAGCACCCATGCCTTCTTCTGGCTTAAGAATGCGTCTTTCTTTGATTCCGGTTCTCGTAGTGATCCACTCGTCGTTGGTCTCCACCATGGTTTCCAACTCTGCGTTGGTCAACACATA
>JAYPCB010000149.1:0-2152 GCA_038124525.1 Cryomorphaceae bacterium | reverse complement strand
GTGGTGTTCTACGGTATAGTTGCCGCCGAGCTCCGGGTATTCGTTCTTGAGTGTATTGAAACAGTGCGGACAGGTGGTGACGATGTGTTTCACTTCGTAGCCATTGAGCACCTGAATGTTCATCATCGCCTGCATTTGGAAGAGGAACTCGTTTCCGGCGCGCTTGGCGGGATCTCCCGTACACCCTTCTTCCGTTCCCAATACGGCAAATGAAACGCCTACGTGTTGTAGGATTTTGGCGAAGGCTTTGGTGATTTTCTTCGCGCGGTCGTCAAAGCTTCCGGCACAGCCTACCCAGAACAAAACTTCTGGGGCCTTGCCTTCGGCCGTCATTTGGGCCAGCGTGGGAACGTGGAGTGTACTCATGGGTTACTCTTCAAATACTTGGATCGTGGTTTCTTTATCTACCAAATCAGTGAACTTACCGGTGTAACGCGTGGCGCGTACAATGTGGTTGTCTACCCAATGGTAGTTTCCCCCGCGTGGCTTGCCCATCAATAGGCCGTGCCATTTGAAGCCATTTTCTTTGAGCCATTTCTCAGTGACTTCGCGGTGGTCTTCGGTACGAGAGGTGAAGAACGTGATCACGTGTCCTTCGTCGTACCATTTGTTCAACGTGTCCAAAGCATCCGGGTACAGCTTCGCTGTGGCCATGCGCTCTGGTTCTTCGTTGGGGATATCGTCACAGATGGTGCCATCAATGTCGATGAGGTAATTCTTGATGTCTTCTGGAAGCATGGGAGAGATTTTCTGTCCATCTTCTGAAGCTTCGCGTAATAGGTTGTCGATGTGTGCGTTTGCGCTTTTTTCCATGTGTTGTGTTTGACGCGTTGAAAGAATTACTGTTTGTTATTTGGGTTTTGAGTTATTCGTTGGTCCAATTCGCTCTATCCATCTGTGAGAACGGCCACGGGGCGCCATTGTTCTCTACGTTGGTCATCATGGCATTGAGCTCAGAAGGCGCACTGCTTTCTTCCATGGTCGCATAGTTGCGAAGCTTCATGATGATGTTCAACGGATCGATATCTACGGGACAGGCTTGCACGCAAGCGTTACAGCTGGTACAGGCCCAAATTTCGTCTGGGGTAATATAATCACCTAATAAGCTCTTGCCGTCCTCTTGGAAGGTTCCGCCGTTGGCATCCATGTTTTGCCCGATCTCTTCAATGCGATCGCGCGTGTCCATCATGATCTTGCGCGGACTGAGCTTCTTGCCAGTTAGATTCGCAGGACATTCGCTCGTACAACGGCCACATTCCGTGCAGGTGTAGGCATTCATGAGGTTGATCCAGCTCAGATCCGTCGCATCCTTTGCACCAAAGCGCTCCACCGGTGCCTCTGCATCGAGAGCTGGCGCAGCGAAAGGATCCACCGTCGGGTTCATCATTAGTGCGACCTCCTTGGTTACGGCAGCATTGTTCTCAAACTGGCCTTTGGCTTTGAGGTTGGCGTAGTACGTGTTCGGGAACGCGAGAATGATGTGGAAGTGCTTAGAGTAGGGCAGGTAGTTCAAAAAGGCGAGGATGCCCACGATATGTACCCACCAAAAGCCGCGCTCCAACAGGTGAAGGGTCCCCTCGGATAATCCGCTCCACAGCGGTGCAATGCTATTTGAAATGATAAAGGCTTCGTGGCCCTCAGGCAACAGGCTTTCTACGGCGTTCATGTTCAACAGCGCAAACATCAAAGCAACCTCGATGTACAAAATGTTGTTGGCATCTGTAAAGGCCCAACCTTTCATTTCAGGTTTGTGGAAGCGGTCGAGTTTGGCCACATTGCGTCGCCACCAAAAAATGACCACTGCCACGACGGTGAGCACGGCGAGGACTTCAAAAAAGCCGATGATGATGGGGTAGGCGTTGCCCAGGAAGGGCGCGAAAAATCTATGGGTGCCGAACAGGCCGTCAACGATAATTTCTAGTACCTCAATGTTGATGATCAAGAACGCGGCATAGACGATGAAGTGAAGCACACCTGCTACAGGGCGCGCTTGCATTTTACTTTGGCCAAAGGCCACGCGCAGCATGTTGGCGCGTCGCGCAGCAGGATTGTCGCTTCTGTTTTGTGCTTTGCCGAGATGGATGTTGCGGGCAATCGACCCTGCCTTTTTGGAAAATCTCCAGATGGCAGCAATGAGTACGGCGGCAAATAC
>JAYPCB010000148.1:0-2160 GCA_038124525.1 Cryomorphaceae bacterium | reverse complement strand
ACTTTGCGACGAACAAGATCAATGCGGCCAACGGTTGGGACATTTATTATTTCGACCTCTACGAAGCGGTTCAGCCTGAGGAGGTGGTACTGGTGAAGGGCCAATTAAAAACTGCGGATTTCGTCACCGACGACGAACCAAAAGTCGTACTGAAGAATTCAAAAACAGGCCAAGAGACCACACTTGCGGTCAACGAAGAAAACGGCTCATTTACCGCCGTGGTTAAAAAAGAGGAAGCCAACGATGTGTTACTTAAGTTAGAAGCAAAGAAAGCAGCCTTCAGTGCTGCGCCATTGCGACTGTCCCCGAACATAGGCCAAGAGTTGACAATAGTTGAGTTAGAGTTGTTACACGACGAATTAGCGGCAGGTGCCTCATATCCCATCCCACATATTTTTTTCGAGACCGCATCGGATCGTTTGGATGCCCAAAGTGAACTGTTGATCGCCGAGTTTTCGGAATTTTTGGCCGCCACCCCCTCTTTGCGTGTTGAGATTCAGGGTCACACCGATAATGTTGGAGATGCTGGGGCCAATTTAGACTTGAGCCAGCGCCGTGCCCGCCGTGTGGCCGAGACCATCAAGTCTTACGGCATTGATGCCGGTCGCATCAGCTCACGCGGATATGGTGAGACGAAGCCAGTAGCCTCCAATGAAACAGAAGCCGGCCGTGCCCAAAACCGCCGAACCGTCTTCGTGGTGAAATCCTTGTAACAAAAAAATCCCCGACCATTGGCCGGGGATTTTCAATTTGAATCTTCTGTGGTTTAGAAGCGACGCTCTTTGATACGAGCCGCTTTACCGGTACGCTCTCTCTGGTAGAAGATACGTGCGCGACGTACTTTACCTTTCTTGTTGATTTCAATCTTCTCAATAGCTGGAAGATTTACTGGGAAGATACGTTCTACACCTACGTTACCGCTCATTTTGCGGATGGTAAATGTTTCAGTAACACCTGAACCTCTGCGTTGCAATACTACGCCGCGGAAGAACTGCGTACGGGTTTTGTCACCTTCTTTAATCTGCATGTATACTGTGATAGTATCACCAGCGCCAAATTCTGGAAGGTCTTTCTTTTCTACAAATTCGCTTTGTACGAACTGGACTAAATCCATGGTATAAAAAATTTACAATCACTATGAGCCAACATTCACAACTTTTGCCAGAGGTTGACACTTAGCCCCAATTGGGGACGGCAAAAATAACTAAAAATTCTAATTAAAACTGCTCGCGGCCAGCAAAGTGGAAATCGCCTTCAATTTGAGCGTTCTCGTCGCTATCAGAACCGTGTACAGCGTTCTCACCAATGCTAGTCGCGTACTTCGCACGGATAGTGCCTTCAGCAGCCTCAGCTGGGTTCGTAGAACCGATCAACGTACGGAAATCTTCTACAGCGTTGTCTTTTTCCAAGATTGCAGCAACGATAGGGCCTGAAGTCATGAATTCAACAAGCTCACCGAAGAATGGGCGCTCGCTGTGAACTGCGTAAAACGCCTCAGCATCAGCCTTAGAAAGTTGTGTCAATTTCATTGCAGAGATGCGGAATCCAGCTGCAGTGATGTCGTTCAAGATGGCACCGATGTGTCCGTTGCGAACCGCATCAGGTTTGATCATTGTTAGGGTCTTAGTACCTGCCATGTTTTGAGTTTTTTCGATTTTTGGATTGCAAAGGTACACTTTTCCTGCACCTTTGTAGTTATAAGTCAAGAGAATGAAAGAAATCCGACTCGACAATTTCACGGAGGAATTTGAAAAATCGCAGCGCATTGTGATTACCAACCATACGAATCCCGATGGGGATGCCATGGGAAGTGCATTGGCTTTGCAACGCGTTTTGGAAAAATTGGGCAAAACAGTCCACGTGATCGTCCCCAATCCATATCCCAAATTCCTTTGGCATCTTACCGGCAACGACCGTGTCATGATCTACAGCGATGGAAAAAAAGCGGCCAATACCGAGATTGAAGCAGCGGACATGATCTTTCATTTAGATTATAACGCGTACCACCGCAGTGCAGATATGGAGCAGGCCCTGCGCACTGCCCAGGCGAAGAAGGTCATGATCGACCATCACCAGCAGCCCGAGAGCTGGCCGGATTTCATCTACAGTGATACGGGCATGAGCTCGACCTGTCAGATGATTTATGAGTTCTGCGCCATG
>JAYPCB010000147.1:0-2184 GCA_038124525.1 Cryomorphaceae bacterium | reverse complement strand
GGTGGACAGACCCAATGAGCACAGTATTAGAATTTTACAGCCAAAGTGACCTCCTGTCAAGAACCAATGTTCGCGCCGGAGAGCAACGCTTAGGCGAGACTCTTCAAATTGTTGACGAAGCTACCTTCAACGGAACCGAAGCCTTCGATCAACGGTTCATAATTGTAGGCGTTGAGGAAGATTTCGGCGTACGTGCCAACCACGGTCGTGGCGGTGCGGACCAAGCCTTTCAAGCGTTCCTTTCTCACTTTTGCAACCTCCAAAACAACCGATTCTTCCCTTCACAAGAGGTCGCGGTACTCGGTGCCGTAGTCCCCACCCAAAGTATCGACGACGGGGATATCGAAGGATTGAGATCGGCGACATCCGCGGCAGATGGGCTGATCAGTACCATCGTCGAGCGTATCATCAGTGGTGGTGCTGTCCCAATTATCATAGGCGGCGGACACAACAACAGCTATGGATGTTTGACGGGTGCTGCCAAAGCCGGGGGCGCCGCCGTGAACTGCTTGAACATCGATGCGCATACGGATTTGCGCAACCTCGAAGGCCGCCACAGCGGCAATGGATTCTCCTATGCCAAGAGCGAAGGTGCCCTAGGAGCCTATTTCATGTGGGGCTTGCAGGAAAATTACACGCCGGAGTACATCTGGCAATTCATGGAAGATCACGACGAAATAGAATACCTCAGCTACGAAGATGGCCTAGCCGGTGAAGAATCCATGGAGGAAACCTTGGTTAGAATTGAGGAATTATTAGGGTCCAATTATGCTATCGAACTCGATGTCGACGTCATCGCAGAGTTCCCCTCCAGCGCCCAAAGCATCAGCGGCTTTAGCCTAGAGCAGGTGCGCAAAATGATCTACAGCCTTGATACCAATCCTACCTACTTCCACCTGTGCGAAGGACGCATCGTCTCTGCTGATGATGCCGTACGCGCTGGAAGAGGTTTAGCATTATTAGTGGCCGATTTCATCAAGGCCTTCATCTTCCAAGAATGACCGGCAACTACCGCATAGAGTGCATCCCGAACATCAGTACGGCGGACCCCGATATTCTCGAGCGTATTGCCGAGGGCATCTCCTCTATTTCCGAAGTCAAGCTCCATTTTGTCGATCCAGGAGGGAGCGCCAATAGAACGGTCTTCACCTACACTGGCCCGGCCCACGCGGTTTTTCAGGCGAGTGAGCGGATGATAGAATTGGCCCTTGAAACCATTGATATGACCACTCATCAAGGCGTGCATCCAAGAATGGGCGCCGTAGATGTTTGTCCGTTTGTCCTTCTCGACGATGAAAAATACGCGCACGACCTCATCAAAGCCGTGGATCATTTCGCCGCGCATATGGGCAGCAAAGGCTTGCCTATTTATTGCTACGAACACAGTGCTCGCCAGCCAGAGCGCAAGAATTTGGCACTGGTACGCAAGGGGCAATACGAAGGATTGGCGGCAAGGATTGCCGGGGGTGACCTGCCCGACGAAGGGCCAAAAACTTGGTCGAACGAAGTGGCCAGAAGTGGCGCTACGGCGATGGGAGTGCGTCCATTGATGGTGGCCTTTAATGTGAACTTGACCGGGGATTCGAAAGAAAACTTGTTAGTTAAGGCCAAGCGGATTGCCGCGATGATTCGCGAGCGTGATGGCGGCCTTCCAGGGGTAAAATCTATCGGGTGGTACATTCCTGATTTGGATGTGGTCCAAGTAAGCTGTAACCTCACCAAGCCCATGGAAGCTGGGGTTTGTGAGGTGTTTGAACGCGTGCAGGAATTGGCCACAACTTTAGAATGTGAAGCCCCAGATAGCGAGCTCATCGGTTGTATCCCCGCTTCGCAATTCGATCGCTGTACCGCCCAAACTTTGGGATTAGGCAGGTTCAAACCCTTTACCCAGAACCGTATTCTTCAGGTAGATTAATAGGTCAACAGTACGCTACCCCAGGTAAATCCAGCGCCAAAGGCAGCCAAACAAACGGTATCGCCACGCTTCACTGCACCTTCATCCACCGCCTCGGAAAGGGCGATGGCTATGGAGGCCCCTGTGGTATTGCCGTATTTCTGAATGTTATTGAATACTTGGTCGTCGCGAAGTCCCATGCGTTTTTGAATGAACTGTGAGATGCGCATTTTGTCCTGATGAGGAATCAAACAATCTATTTTATCTGGTGTCAATCCATTCTTCGCCAA
>JAYPCB010000146.1:0-2220 GCA_038124525.1 Cryomorphaceae bacterium | reverse complement strand
AAGCGATCCCCTGCGCGATTACCAAGTAATGCCATGGTTGGAAAAGGAATTGGGCGCCAAGGGCTTCCGCTGCTCCTCCAATGTTGTGGCCGCCATGGCCGAGCAAGTGGGTACGGATTTAAGCCGCTTGCATAAGGAAGTGGAGAAGCTCGATGTCGCCATGGGCGATCGACGTGATTTAAGCGCGGATGATATCGAACGTCATATCGGTATCAGCAAGGACTTCAACAACTTTGAGCTTGTTGCCGCCATTGCCGAACGCAATATTGCCAAGGCCTTCAAAATAGTCCATTACTTCAGCAAAAACCCTAAAGAGCACCCAGTGCAAATGACCACGGGTATCTTATTCAATTTCGTGAACAACCTGCTGCAGTACCACAGCATGAAGGGCAAGCCGGAAAAATCCATTGCCTCAGCATTGAAGATTCATCCCTATTTTTTGAAGCAGTTTGCACAGGCCTCACGTCACTACAGTGGCGCACATGCTCTGGTGATGCTCGAAGAGCTCCTAATGTTTGATCGCAAGGTGAAGGGCGTTATTCCTTCCAGTGCAAATGAATACGAACATTTGAGAGAATGGCTCATCAAGTGCGTACTTTAGCACTCCCTAATTCGAGAAATGAAAAGATTCCTAACCATATTTTCCCTGCTGTTAACGACGGTATTGTATGCCCAGCCGCAAATGCTGCGTGGGTTTGTCTACGAAAAAAGCAACGGCGCCCCCATACCTTATGCAAACATCGTAATAAAGGGGGAAGACCGTGGAACCATCACGAATTTGGACGGCTATTTCCAGTTGGCAGATCTGCCTGTAGGTGAGGTCCAAGTGACCGTAAGCTTTTTGGGTTTTGAGACTGCGAGTGAAATGGTACGCATCTATAAAAACAAGCCCAATACCATCAAGGTCTACCTCGACGAAGGTTCACAAATGCTGAATACCGTAGACCTAAACATTGAGCGTGCCGAGAAAAAGGTCAAGGTCAACACCGCAGTAGTCAATCTAAACCCTAAATCCATCGAAACCTTCTCCGCAGGGGGTGATCCAGATTTGATGAAAGCCATTTCCGTCTTGCCGGGGGTAGTTACCACCGGGGATCAAGGTGGCCAATTATACATTCGCGGTGGCGCGCCCATCCAAAACCTTGTGTTGCTCGACGGGATGATCATTTACAATCCCTTCCACAGTATTGGGTTCTTCTCCGTTTTTGATACCGACGTACTGCAAAGTGCCAAGGTCTATACGGCCGGTTTTGGCGCTGAATATGGTTCCAGAAACAGTTCGGTGATGGACATCCGCACCCGCGATGGAAACCGTTCTGAGGCCACGGGGAAACTCTATTCATCCACCTACATGAGTAAGCTCTTGGTCGAGACCCCGCTTGGGAAAAAGGACAAAAATGGTTTATCGAACAACAGTCTGTTTTTGAGCGGGAAGACGAGCTATTTACGCCAATCGGCCCCTATTTTCTATCCATATGTCGAAACGAGATTCGGGGGATTGCCCTTTACTTTCAACGATATCTACGGCAAGTTCACCACGCAGAGCAAGGGCGGTTCAAAGTTGAGCGCGAAAGCATTCAATTTCTCGGATGCCGTCATGTTGGATAGCGCACAAGGCATTCAATGGAACAGTTGGGGATATGGGGCCAATTTCACCGTGATCCCGCCCGCCTCCGCCACCCTCATTCAGGGTGATTTCGCCCAGAGTTATTATTACATCTCGAGCACCGAGAACCCGGACCAGCCGCGCAATTCTTCCATCAATGGTTTTAACGGTGGGTTGGACTTTACTTATTTCTTGGGCAAGGCAGATGAAATCAAATACGGCCTTGACCTCATAGGATATACCACGGACTTCAATTATACGAATTCACTTGGCCTAGGGTTGAGCCAGCAAGAGAGTACCACGGAATTAGGTGGATTCTTTAATTACCGCAAAGTCGGCACCCTCTTGATTCTTGAGCCCGGACTGCGTTTCCATTATTATGGCTCTTTAAGTGAGCTGAGCGTAGAGCCTAGATTAGGCTTGAAGTACAGCATTACAGAAGACTTTAGGTTCAAGGCTTCCGGTGGGAAATACAGCCAGAATCTTGTGGCAGCCAATAGCGACCGCGATGTGGTCAACCTCTTTTATGGGTTCTTATCTGGGGCGACGGATTTGCCCACTAGCTTCCGCGACCGCCCCATCACCTCCAAGCTCCAAAAAGCAACTCACGGCGT
>JAYPCB010000145.1:0-2387 GCA_038124525.1 Cryomorphaceae bacterium | reverse complement strand
CGCCCCGGAGGCTCGGGTTTTTTCATATACTTACAACGGAAATCTTAGTCAGCCGCTTCTTCTTTGTGACCGCTGAGCGCGTGAGCTACTTTCGGGTTGATAGCTTCAAGACCGATCAACGTAAGCCAGTATCCAACGAATAGGCCCAAGAAAGCCAACATCGAAAAGCCCATCAAGGCAACAATCAAGAAAACGAGGAAACCGATAAATTTCATAGTGGTTGTTCTTTAATAGGCCTCAAAGATACATCACACAAATGTTTCAATAGGATTTCTGTGCCGTAAATTTGTCCTGTAGATTTCGAACCTAATCAACACATGATGGACTACAGAATAGAACACGATACGATGGGCGAGGTGAAAGTCCCCGCTGATAAGTATTGGGGTGCGCAAACAGAGCGCTCTCGTAACAATTTTAAAATAGGACCCGAAGCTTCCATGCCACAGGAAGTGATCGAAGGTTTCGCGTATTTGAAGAAGGCTGCGGCCTATGCGAACTGTGATGCGGGTGTGTTAAGCGCTGAAAAACGCGACCTCATTGGAGCTGTATGTGATGAGATTTTAGAAGGCAAGCACTGGGACCAATTTCCTTTGGTCGTATGGCAAACCGGTTCAGGAACGCAGAGCAACATGAACACCAATGAGGTGATTTCTAACCGTGCTCACGTACTCGCAGGCGGCACCCTCGGAGAAGGCAAAAGCCTCATCCACCCGAACGATGATGTAAACAAGAGCCAGAGCTCGAACGATACGTTCCCAACGGGAATGCACATCGCGATCTACAAGAAACTCATTGAAACCACCATCCCAGGCGTTGAGCTACTGCGTGATACGCTTGAGGCTAAGAGCAAAGAGTTTTGGAAAGTGGTAAAAATTGGTCGTACCCACCTTATGGACGCCACACCATTGACCTTGGGCCAAGAGTTTTCAGGCTACGTAAGCCAACTCAATCACGGACTCAAGGCGCTTCGCAACACGCTCGATCACATAACTGAAGTTGCCTTAGGTGGAACGGCCGTAGGTACTGGAATCAACACCCCCGAAGGCTATTCCGAGACTGTAGCGAAATACATCGCTGAGTTTACTGGCTATCCATTCCGCACGGCTGAAAATAAATTCGAGGCATTGGCAGCGCACGACGCTTTAGTAGAGACACACGGTGCCTTGAACCAATTGGCTGTTTCTTTAAACAAAATCGCCAACGATATTCGCCTCCTCGCTTCAGGACCGCGCTCAGGCATTGGGGAAATCATCATTCCAGCCAATGAACCGGGCTCATCCATCATGCCAGGAAAGGTAAACCCAACCCAAGCGGAAGCCATGACTATGGTTTGTGCCCAAGTCATGGGGAACCAAACTACCGTGACTATCGGAGGTGCTCAAGGACATTACGAGCTCAACGTATTCAAGCCTGTCATGGCGTACAATGTGCTTCAGAGTGCTACCCTTATCGGCGATGCATGTGTGAGCTTCAACGACCATTGTGCTGTGGGCATCGAGCCAAACTACAAGGCGATCGAAGCGCACTTGAACAACTCATTGATGTTGGTTACTGCACTCAATACCAAAATAGGGTACGAGAAAGCAGCAAAAATTGCGAAGACCGCACACGAGAACGGCACAACCTTGAAAGAGGAAGCCATCAACCTCGGCTACCTTACTGCCGAAGAGTTTGATCAGTGGGTCATCCCGGGTAATATGGTTGGGAAATTGTGATTTTCCAACTTCTCGTAGGAGTCTCCAACAGTCATTAAAACAAAACCCCGCTTCGAGCGGGGTTTTTTGTAGGGTTATTTTACGAGTACTGAATCAGCTTCAAGGCGCAAGGCGAGCCAGGCCGAAAGCTGCGCAGACCGCAGTGTTTTGGTACTGTCGTTTAGCGATGGGGACCATTGAACGAAGGCCACAGGGACACGAGAACCAGCGGTAGTATCTGTGATGCCTCCTTGGAGCGTTCCGATGCCGAGGCTTTGTATTTCGGGGTAGTTGACCTTAATTTCTTTGGCAATGTTGGCCGGGATGAGTTGACCTTCTAGTAAAGATAATTGGGCCTCTAAATCCGCAATCTTATCCTGGTAGGTCTTCGCTTCCGCACGCCCTTCAGAATATAGGTTGATAAGCTTACTCATCTCGAGTAGGTTGTCGTTGCCGTGGTCACCTTGTATGATATCTAGATTTCCTTCAAATTTGGTATTGAAGTCAATTTCCCATTGTTCCACCAAGTTCTCCGGAATCCACTCTCCGAAGAGTACTAGGCTTACCTGAGGCTTACCTTGGTTAAAGGTTAACTCTTCTTTCACGACCTCTGTACCTGGATAAACACTAGTAGACTCTACGAAGTTGTGGACCTTGCTTTGAGCGAGTGTGTTGCTGACCGTTTTGTAGAAA
>JAYPCB010000144.1:0-2577 GCA_038124525.1 Cryomorphaceae bacterium | reverse complement strand
GTAATGCAAACTGCCTGGAACCTCGATGCAATGAACGAGTGGGGTTCTATCCTCGGTCTCACTTATATGGCAGCACAACGCACCTTCCCAGACTACAACGACATGGCTGATAATAAGTCGTACTTAGAAAGTATCGCTCGCAGCTTTGGTTACCACTGGGGTGTTAAGAAAAACGTTCGTGTAAATACCATTTCTCAAAGTCCTACACCGACGACCGCAGGTAGCGGTGTTAAAGGTTTTGGCGGATTTATTGCCTACGCTGAGAAAATGTCTCCATTAGGCAACGCTACTGCGGAGGATTGTGCGAACTACTGTGTGGCTATGTTCTCTGACCTGACTAAACGTGTTACCATGCAAAACCTCTACAATGATGGAGGATTTAGTAATATGGGGGTTAGCGATCTAGTGATGGCTCAATTCATGGAAGGAGAGGAGTAATATCCAACCCTATATAAAGCAAAAAGCCACCCTTATGGGGTGGCTTTTTTGTAGAAATCAAATCCTGCCTTAGGATATTCTGTTAGGAGTTCGAAGCCTTCTGGTGGAGCATCCCCACGTACATTCAAGTAAAGATCTTGGGGCGCTTCGCAGAGTTGAATCTTCTCGTAACGCGCTGCAATGGCCGCCCACTTCCATTGAGACGGCAAGTGTGCCACCTGGATAGAAGTCTCCGGATAATCAGCTGCAATGGCTTTCATTGCCTTGATCACATGTTTATCACGTGAAGGACTCTTACTGAAATAAATACTCAATCCAATGGCAATGACCCACATGCTCAGGTTCGTGATGGTCAACCGAATGACCCATTTTTTTCGCTGAATACCCCATGGCCACGGGTTTTGTTCCATCAGTATGGCAAAACCTAACATCCAATATGCCATTGCAGGCATGAAGTAGTAATGGTGCTGACGGTCCATGAAAAGGAATGGAAGGGTGGCACAGAGGGCTATGATGAAGAAGAATGCGGATTCGCGACGCATCTTGTAGGTTGCTTTTTTCCTAATGACCAAGATGGCTAGAACGGCAATAGGAATGATAAATTGCTTTCCTAGGGTCCAGAGGCTATCACTCACCGAGCCCGCTTGCTCGCGCAAACCTCCGAGCGTCGGCATCAACTGCTTGTTCAAGTAGCCTTCGAAGAACTTGGTGAAATCCGGCACATATAAATAGGAGTAACTGAACAACACGCTGAATGAGACGATCATGGCCATACCGCTCCAAAGACTTGCCTTGCGGTGTTCTGGGAATAACACGGCTAACACTGGAAGTACCATGATCACAAAGGCGCCTACAGGCCCCTTAAAACCGAGGGCGACGTACAATAGGAAGCCAGCGAGGGCACTCCAAAAGTAATTTCGCTTTAAGGTTCCTTCTATGAGCAACCAGGTGACTGCTAAGGTGGCTGCATTCAATGGTGCTTCCAACATATTGTTTTGGTGTACCCAAATAACTCCAGGAGTGATGGTCCAAAGTAATTGGGGAATCCAAGCGCGGTGACCCGCTGCGATGAACAGGGACCATAATCTACGCATCATCAAAATGCTTAGACCATACAGAGTGTAGGCATAGAATCTATCAACCCATGATTGATCCCCAAAGAGTCGGTAGAATATACTGTGTATGCCGAAGGAGAACGGTGGGTGCTCGTAAAATTCTGGGTGAATGTACGCTGTGTAATGCGGCGCCCAAAAGGTTCCTAATCCTTCCTCAAGGTTCCTTGCAATGGTGGCATAGGTCAATCCATCGAAAAACATGCCCTTTGTAAAGAGTAAGGGGAGAAGAAGTAACGCTGCTACTGCCCAGGAGAATTGGTTCAACCTATGATTAATGATGTGACTCATTAGAATTCGCTTTTCAGGTGGAAGGTAATCTTATCAAACTTCTCTTGCGCCATTTGTAACGAAAATTGAGAATCCGCCAAGAATACAAGACGACCAAACTTATCCTCGGCTAAATAACGTTGTTTGAGGGTGCTAAATTCGGCCAATTGGGCATCATCACTACTTTCAATCCAACAAGCTTTGTATGCTGGGAAGGCCTCGTAGCTACATTTTGCATTATACTCATGCTCTAATCGGTATTGAATAACCTCATATTGTAAGGCACCAACAGTACCGATAATTTTGCGGTTATTCTGTTTTAAAGTGAACAACTGAGCCACACCTTCATCCATTAATTGGTCAATACCCTTGGCCAATTGTTTCGCTTTCAACGGATCGTCATTATTGATGAATCTGAAATGCTCAGGAGAAAAAGACGGAATGCCTTGAAAATGTATATCTTCCTTGGCCGTTACCGTATCCCCAATTCTAAAGGTGCCGTTATCCGGGATACCAATAATATCCCCAGGATATGCTTCATCTATAGTGCTCTTCTTTTCTGCCATAAAAGCAGTAGGAGCACTTACTCTAAATGTCTTGCCCGTTCTAGTATGCGTGTATTGCTTATTTCGCTCAAACTTGCCACTCACCACCTTCAAGAATGCAATTCTATTTCGATGGTTTGGGTCAATGTTGGCGTGAATCTTAAAGACGAATCCACTGAATTCCTCCTCTTCAGGACGTACTAAGCGTTCTT
>JAYPCB010000143.1:0-2737 GCA_038124525.1 Cryomorphaceae bacterium | reverse complement strand
TCCCCATACTCATTCCATTCTGAATGGCGTGGTACAAGAAAGAAGCATGCATAGCCTCTCTAACCGTATTATTTCCGCGGAAGCTGAAGCTTACGTTACTCACCCCACCACTTACTTTGGCGTACGGAAGGTTTTCACGGATCCATTTGGTCGCACGGAAAAAGTCCAATGCGTTTAAGCGGTGCTCTTCCATACCCGTAGCTACAGGGAAAATATTCGGATCGAAAATGATGTCTTCTGGTGGGAAGCCTACTTTCTCGGTGAGTACCTTGTAAGAACGCTCACAGATCTCAATGCGACGCTCGTAATTATCTGCCTGGCCATCCTCATCAAATGCCATAACAATGACTGCCGCACCGAAGCGCTTGATGGTGGTGGCTTGATGGATGAATTCCTCTTCACCGCCCTTCAAGGAAATGGAATTAACCACACATTTTCCTTGGACACACTTCAATCCTGCCTCGATGATCTCCCATTTGGAGGAATCTATCATGATGGGAATGCGTGCGATATCCGGTTCTGCAGCAATAAGGTTTAAGAAGGTCGTCATGGCTTCTACCCCATCAATCATCCCTTCATCCATATTCACGTCCAAGATTTGAGCGCCCCCCTCGACTTGGTCGCGTGCAATATCCAAGGCTTCGTCAAACTGACGTTCTTTGATCAAGCGTAAAAACTTACGCGAACCCGTTACGTTCGTACGCTCACCAACGTTAACAAAGTTGGTCTCCTCCGTGATCACCAGTGGCTCTAACCCACTGAGTCGCATAGGACGTGGTGGTAGTTTAGTGCTCATAGGTTCTTGGGGTATAGTTTTTAGATAAGTCCGCAATGGCTTTAATGTGCGCCGGAGAGGTGCCGCAGCAACCGCCAATGATGTTGATCAAATTCAAATCCAAATAATCTTTAATCTGCGCAGCCATCTGCTCTGGTGTCTCGTCGTATTCACCGAAGGCATTTGGCAATCCTGCATTAGGGTGTGCACTAACCGCAAAAGGCGCTTTGGCATCTAAGGTTTGTAGATAAGGCATTAATTGTTTGGCACCCAAGGCACAATTCAAACCAACACTTAGTAATGGAGAGTGGCTTACAGAGATTAAGAATGCCTCAGTTGTTTGACCGCTAAGTGTACGCCCAGAAGCATCGGTGATGGTTCCGCTCAACATGATCGCCACTTCTTTACCCGAAGCATCTATAGCATCTTGGGCGGCAAATAGCGCCGCCTTTGCATTGAGGGTGTCAAATACAGTTTCGATAAGTAAGGCATCCACTCCTGCATCAATGAGAGCCATACATTGCTCATAATAGGTGTTCTTGAGATCGTCGAAGGTCACCGCACGGTAGCCCGGGTTGTTCACATCAGGACTGAGCGATGCTGTCTTATTGGTAGGCCCCACAGAACCCGCAATGAATTTAGGCCCTTGACCTCCTGCCGCCTCATAACGTTCGATGGCTCGGCGCGCGGCCTCAACAGCTGCTACATTCAATTCTACCACGAGATCGCTCATATGGTAATCCTCCATAGAAATGGAATTTGCATTGAACGTATTGGTTTCGAGGATATCTGCTCCTGCCTCGAGATAGGCATAATGTATATCCTCAATGGCCTTAGGCTGGGTAAGTACCAGCAGGTCATTGTTTCCCTTCAACGGGTGAGCGTAATCTTGGAAACGTTCGCCACGATAATCTTCTTCCTCAAACTTGTAGGCTTGAATCATCGTGCCCATTGCGCCGTCGAGCACAAGAATCTTTTCCTTTATGGCCTGTTGTATTGTCATCTCCTTGTTGGTTAGGTGCTATGAAGAAAGCGTGGAGATGCAGAGATCCGTATCATTCCCTTTCGGGTGGGTGGTGGCACCCGGCGCTTCCGGGTTGCCAAGACTTCACAGGGCCCAATCCCTCCGTCTTTCTTGATAGCAAGACAAAAGTAGAACGGATTTTTGGAAAATTTAAAATCAATCACAGTCAATTTCATTTTGTTTTCTACTTTTGACGCCGTGGAAGGATTTGACTGCTTGCAACCACAGTAAAAAATGCTAAATACAGATCATAGCATCTCGCTGAGCAAGCAACCACCTCCTTTCTGGCTAACCTAAGAGCAACCCTAAACAGAATAGAGATGTCTTACTTTTTTACATCCGAAAGCGTGTCCGAAGGGCACCCAGATAAAGTAGCTGATCAAATTTCAGATGCCATTATCGACAACTTCTTGGCCTTCGACCCTCAGTCGAAAGTGGCCGTTGAAACTCTTGTAACTACAGGCCAAGTAGTTTTGGCCGGCGAAGTAAATTCTTCTGCCTACCTCGACGTTCAGAGCATTACGCGTGGTGTCATTGAGCGCATCGGTTATACCAAGAGTGAATATATGTTTGAGGCCAATTCTTGTGGTGTCCTCAGCGCCATCCATGAACAAAGTTCAGATATCAATCAAGGTGTTGACCGCGGCTCGATTGAAGAACAAGGTGCCGGTGACCAAGGAATGATGTTTGGCTACGCCTCGAACGAAACCGATAACTTCATGCCATTGGCATTGGACTTGAGCCACAGAATCCTAAAGAAATTGGCCGAGTTCCGTCGTGACGGCAGCCAGATTAATTACCTACGTCCGGATTCAAAAAGCCAGGTAACCATCGAATACGGCGATGATCACAAACCTCAACGCATTGAAGCCATCGTAGTAAGTACACAGCACGACGACTTTGGCCCAACGGACGATGCCATGTTGGCGAAAATCAAA
>JAYPCB010000142.1:0-2908 GCA_038124525.1 Cryomorphaceae bacterium | reverse complement strand
AAGACGGGCAACTACTTTACCCACCAAAGCTCTAGCACCTCGGTTTCGAATGATAGCATCGGTTGGAATTTCACTTTTGAAGATTCTTCCTACCCGGACAGTGTGACTATCTACGTGGCGGTGAACTTCACCAACGGCAATGGAAATTACCAAGGGGACTATGTGTTGACCGAGACAAAGACCTTGTACAAGAGTCAAGCGAACGTGGAAGAGGGCGAATTAAAAGGCCTGATCGTGGGACCAAATCCTGCGACGGATTTCATTCGCATCGAGCATGAAGAGTTGGCTAAAGTAGAGTTGTTCAATACCATTGGCAGGTTCATTGCCCTTGAGCATAGCGCCGAGGTTGTGGACGGTACTACGGTTTTGGACGTGAGCGCGTTGGCGCGCGGCAATTACATTGTACATGCCACATATTTAGACGGCACTACGCAGTACAAACACGTGATTTTACAGTAATTTTGTGCCCTGATGGGCGCAAAGTGGACAATCATAGCATTATTGGGGTTGATGGCCGGCATACGGCTGGTTCAGCCCCAATTCTTTTTGCAATGGACCACAGGCACCCTGGACGAAGATGAACCACTAGATTGGCGTGCCTTTCTATTGATGTGGGCGGTGGTGCTGACCGCCTCCTTTCTCGCCCTGGGCGTCGCCTTCGATCAGTTACTTTGGAGTGAGCGATTGCTCGTGCTTCCAGGGATATTATTGCTGCGCGTATTGGTAGCGGATCTTTTGGCCCAATTATTCAAGCCGGCCAACAAACACATGCCTTGGATGAGTATGAGACGCTTGCCGCAATTGGCCCTCATTTACCTCAGCACTGCAATACTCATTCTGGCCGTCCATTGGATTTGGCCGGAGGCCGAAAACTTGATCTTGGGTATTCTTGCCACCGGTCACGCCTTAGGATTGGTCATTTTCTCCATAAAACATCAAGGTTTTGTTCATTTTGCGACTATTGGTGTTAGAGTCTACGCAGTTTTGTACCTTTGTGCGCTCGAACTAACACCTCTATACCTAGCCATGCGCTAGCCGAATTATGTCAGACGATCGAAAGACGAAAGTTAAATCCATCCTGATCTCACAGCCTCAACCTGCCAACGAGAACAATCCGTATTCTGCTGTTGCGGATAAGCACAAGGTTGTAATCGATTTCCGGTCCTTTATCCACGTAGAAGGTGTAAGCGCCTCCGACTTTAGAAAGGACAAAATCCAGATTCGAGACTTTAGAAACGTCATCTTCACCTCGAAGAATGCAGTGGACCATTACTTCCGCATGTGTGAAGAAATGCGCGTACAAATCAGCCCAGATATTCGCTACTTCTGTATCTCAGAGGCCATTGCCTACTACTTGCAGAAATACGTGGTGTACCGCAAGCGCAAGATTTACCACGGCAACATCCGCATTGAAGAGTTGATCCCCACGTTGAAGAAATTCAAGAATGAAAAATTCTTGATGCCTTCCTCAGATAGCTTGAAGCCGCAGATTCCGAATGCCTTGGAAGAAGCAAAAATTGACTACACGCGCGCCATCTTGTTTAAGACGGTCGTTAGTGATTTGAGCGATTTGGAAAATGTATTCTACGACATCCTCGTATTCTTCTCACCTTCAGGGATCAAGTCCTTGTACGAGAACTTCCCAGATTTCAAGCAAAACAAGACTCGTTTGGCTTGTTTCGGAGCGACAACGCAGAAGGAAGCAGAGAAAAATGGATTGGTTGTAGATATTCCTGCACCAACTGTTGATGCCCCTTCGATGACAAAAGCGATCAGCGATTATATCAAAGACGTCAACAAAAAGTAAGAAATAGCGTAAATTTCAAGCCCGGCCCACACGGTCGGGCTTTTTTTATGCAGTTCACATTTTCAAAAAACGAGAAACTCACCAGCCGAACCTTGTTCGATGGGCTCTTCACGGAAGGTACTTCCTTGAAGGCATTCCCGTTTTCCCTGAAATACATGGAAGCTCCCGTGCCGGAAGGTGTGGATCGCCAGGTAGCCATTGTGGTGCCCAAGCGTGGACTCAAGCGTGCCGTGGATCGCAATCGTACGAAAAGACAGATTCGTGAGTTGTATAGATTGCACAAGCACAAAATTAATCGGCCCGAAAAATCACACATCTGGTCCATTCGCTACCTGGGCAACAGGACCAATGATTATGCGTTCTTAGAGAAAGGATTCCTCGCACTGATCGAGGCCTATAACCAAGATAACCCCAACCATGCGTAAACTTCTTCTAGGCTTGACCGCCGTAGCAGCAGCACTAATGATGAGCGCCTCCAAAGGCGATCCGTTTGAAACCAGCAAACAATTGGAAATCTTCACCAACGTCTTGCGCGAGGTGCAGACCCAGTATGTCGATGAGGTCAGTGCAGAACAGGCTGTGGGCAGTGCGATTAGAGGGATGTTGCGCCAATTGGACCCGTATACCGTCTATTATCCCGAGGACCAAATCGAGGATGTGCGCCTACTCCAAACCGGTGCCTATGGCGGCATTGGCTGTACCATTCAGCGCGTAGAAAATGAGATTTTCATTTCCTCCCTCCACCCGGGTGGGCCTGCCTCCAAAGCTGGACTCCAGGTCGGCGACCACATTCGTGCCGTGGGCAACACCTCGACCACAGGCAAGAACACTTCAGAGGTCAGCACCCTACTCAAAGGCACCCCGGGAACCGAGGTCACTTTGGAAATAGGCCGTTACAGCTCCCCGACTCAAACCTATACCTTCAACCGAGAGGATATCGTCCAAAATCCCGTTCCCTTCTATGGACTTCGTGAGGACGGCACGGGCTACATCTACCTCGACGCCTTTACCGAGCGCGCCAGTGCAGAAGTAGGCAAAGCCATTAGAGACCTGAAATCTCAAGGTGCCAATGCCTTCATTTTGGACCTCCGCGGCAATGGC
>JAYPCB010000141.1:0-3007 GCA_038124525.1 Cryomorphaceae bacterium | reverse complement strand
CTAGCTTCCGCGACCGCCCCATCACCTCCAAGCTCCAAAAAGCAACTCACGGCGTAGCCGGTTTTGAATACGATTTAGGCGACCATTGGGACGTGACCGTGGAATCTTATATCAAGGACTTCTCGCAGATTTCGAACATCAACCGCAATAAGCTCTACGACGATGTACCGGCCTACAGCGATCGTCCGGAAATCTTGCGCAAAGACTTCATCGTCGAGCACGGATGGGCCTATGGCTATGATGCCTTGGTGAAGTTTGAGAAAGGACGCTATTACTTCTGGGGAGTATATGCTTGGAGCAAGGTGCAGCGCGACGACGGTATCCAAGTCTATGCGCCAAACTTTGACCGTCGACACAATGTGAACCTCGTTGCGAACGTGAAGATGGGCAAGGAGGAGCGTTGGTTCTTGAGCGTGCGTTGGAATTTAGGGACTGGATTCCCATTCACACCGACCCAAGGCTATTACCCAGGAATTGATTTCTTGGATCCATTTGGCAACCCTGATATCAACTTTGATTATACCACAGCCAATGGCGACCCTAGCGTGCTCTACGGCACCTTGAATGGAAACAGGCTGCCTACTTACCACAGGTTAGATGCCTCATTGAAGTACAGTACGACCTTGAAAACGGGTCAGGCTGAGGTAGTTATTGGGGCCACAAACATGTACAACAGGGAGAATATTTTCTACTATGATCGCGTCGCTGCGGAGCGCGTGAATCAGCTCCCAATCATGCCTACGATTAGCGCAAGTTTTACCTTTTAATTGGCGGCAAAAAGAGGTACTTTTGTGCTGTTTTGATTCAAACTATGGCGAGCACAAAGTACATCTTCGTCACCGGAGGGGTGACATCTTCATTAGGTAAGGGTATTATTTCGGCTTCTTTGGCCAAACTCCTTCAGGCACGCGGGTACCGTGTGACCATTCAGAAATTGGACCCGTATATCAATGTTGATCCAGGAACGCTGAACCCCTACGAACATGGAGAGTGTTACGTTACAGAAGATGGTGCTGAAACAGATTTGGATTTAGGTCACTATGAGCGTTTCTTGAATACGCCGACCTCTCAAGGAAACAACGTTACCACGGGTAGAATATACCAAAGCGTCATCGATAAGGAGCGCCGTGGGGACTACTTAGGAAAGACCGTGCAGGTCATTCCTCACATCACAGACGAAATCAAAAACCGCGTGAAGATTCTGGGTGAAACCGGAAACTTTGACATTGTGATCACCGAGATCGGTGGCACGGTGGGGGATATTGAGGCATTGCCATATATCGAATCTGTTCGTCAGCTCAAATGGGAGTTGGAACGCAATTGTATGGTGATTCATTTGACCTTGTTGCCGTTCTTGAACGTTACAGGCGAGTTGAAAACGAAGCCTACGCAACACAGTGTGAAAACCATGCTCGAAAGTGGGGTGCAGCCGGATGTATTGGTTTGTCGTTCCGAACATGCCGTCGATGAAGATATCAAGCGCAAACTGGCACTATTTACAAACGTGCGTCAACGCAATGTGATTGAATCACGTGATGCGAGTACCATCTATGAAGTGCCGCTGATGATGTACAACGAAAAGTTGGACGAAGTGGTTTTGGATCACTTCGGATTGGCGACAAAAACTCAACCAGATTTGGACAAGTGGCGTGAATTCTTAACACGTTTGAAGTTCCCAAAGCGAACTGTTGAAATAGGATTGATCGGTAAATATGTGGAGCTTAAGGATAGTTATAAATCCATTTCTGAAGCCTTCATTCATGCTGGTGCGGCTAATGAAGTAGAGGTAAAGGTGCGTTGGATTCACTCCGAGCACTTGACTCCAAAGAATGCTGCGAAAACCTGTCAAGGCCTCGACGGTATCTTGGTAGCGCCAGGATTTGGTGAGCGCGGTTTCGAAGGGAAAGTGGCTACCGTACAGTACGCACGTGAGAACAAGATTCCATATTTCGGTATTTGCTACGGCATGCAGGCCGCTGTTATTGAGTATGCGCGCAACATTTTGGGTTGGTCAGATGCCAATACCACCGAAGTGAACCCAAAGTCGAGCAAGCCGGTCATTGCCTTGATGGACGAGCAGATGCATATCACTGATATGGGTGGAACGATGCGTCTTGGTGCCCAAAAATGTGAGCTCAGCAAAGATTCTAAAGCTTTTGAAGCGTACGGAGAAACAGCCATTACAGAACGTCACCGTCACCGTTACGAATACAACAACGACTATAAAGAAGAGCTGATAGCGGCAGGATTAAAAGCTACGGGTATTAACCCGGAAAGTGGCTTGGTAGAGGTTATTGAGATTGAAGATCACCCGTTCTTTGTTGGGGTACAATACCACCCAGAATACAAGAGTACGGTGCTCAATCCGCATCCTCTTTTTGTATCTTTTGTTCAAGCCGCGGACCTACACCGCCAAAACAAATAATTCATGGAAAATCAGAAAGCGGGTTTTGACCGCAATCAACTCATAGGCTTCTTGCTCATTGTCACGATCATGGTGGGCTTTGGCTGGTGGCAGAGCGCCAACATGCCAGAGGTTGAAGAAGTACCAGCCACAGAAGTTTCAGAAGACGGGGCTTCGTCAATAAGTGAAGTTTCTGAAGCTGTTGAAATGACTGCAGCAGTTCTAGATTCTAATGCATTTGTGGCCGAAGAAGTGAGCATTGAGAATGACGACATAAAATTGACGTATTCAACCTTAGGTGCTCAACTAGTGCGTGCACAGATTAAAGAGTATCAAACCTTTGACTCAGCAGAGGTTTTGTTGGTGAACAACAATCAAGTTTGGGACATTAAACTACCTGGCGATGCTGCCTTGAGTACGAAGGAATTCAACGTGGTTTCACAGAACGGCACCTCTTTGGTGCTTAGCGATGGTGCAACAGAGGTACAGGTAAGTCTGGGAGAAACAGGCTTTATAGCCAACTTTACCGTGAGCGGTACCGCTAGTGCTGCAGGCAAGCCAGAACTGTTTTGGGAGCGTACGGCTTACCGCACAGAGAAAGGC
>JAYPCB010000140.1:0-3029 GCA_038124525.1 Cryomorphaceae bacterium | reverse complement strand
CTGGGGTCATTGGGTATTATTTCCCATCCTCGGTTATAAAAGGAATGCTATCGGGTATCGGTATCATCATTTTCCTTAAGCAGATTCCACACGCTGTCGGCTATGATGCCGATCCAGAAGGAGATCTTCATTTTGTTCAATCAGACGGTCATAATACGTTCTCTGAGTTGAAATGGATGCTCGAATCAGTGAACCCAACGGCGACCCTTATTGCAGCCCTAGGTTTGGCCATTTTGATTTTATGGGAGCGTCCCTTCATGAAGAAATTGAGCTTCACGACCATCATCCAAGGGCCGTTGGTCACTGTGGTCATGGGGATATTAATCGCAATGAACACTACGACCATTGAAGGATGGATTTTATCCGCAGATCATATGGTGGCCATTCCTGTGACGGAAGGATTGGATGGTTTTATGAGTCAGTTTACGACCCCTGATATGACGGCCTTTGCGAATCCTGCGATCTACACTATTGGGATTACCATGGCGGTGGTTGCCTCCTTGGAAACATTGTTGTGTGTGGAGGCCACGGATAAATTAGATCCATTTAAGCGTGTAACTCCTACTAACAAAGAGCTTTGGGCACAAGGTGCTGGAAATGTCGTTAGTGGACTCATAGGTGGTCTGCCTATTACCCAAGTGATTGTTCGTTCCTCTGCGAATATTCAAAGTGGCGGTCGCACCAAAGCTTCTGCCTTTATTCATGGTTCATTATTGTTGATCTGCGCCTATGCCATTCCAAAGGTGTTGAATATGATTCCGTTGGCGGCTCTTGCAGCCATTCTCCTGATTGTTGGATGGAAGTTGGCCAAGCCGGCCTTATTTATCGCTATGTGGAAGAAGGGGCAGAGTGAATTTATTCCTTTTACAGTGACCGTAGTAGGAATTGTATTGACGGATCTATTGACGGGAATTGCAATAGGATTATTTGTAGCTATTCTTTACATCCTATGGGATAACTTTAAGTTACCCTTTAAATTTGATATAAAGAATTACAAGGCCGGTGAGCCCATTCGCATAGAATTTAGTGAAAGCGTAAGCTTTTTGAATAAAGCAAATATTCAACACACACTTAACTCTCTTCCGGATGGAGCCAGTGTCGTGCTTGATGCAAGGAATTCATTGCGTATCCATCCAGATGTGGTAGAGATCGTGGAGGAATTCCAGGTGAATGCAGCCACTAGGGATATCACCGTGGAATGTTTAGGGTTTAATGCGACAGTATCTGAAACTCCCGTGGAAGATTTTGACGTGCACGTGCTCAATAAACCCAAAGTGAAAGCTACTGGGGTGAAAAAGCTCTTCAAGGGTAAATAACATGAAACATTGCATTGCGGTATGGGCCTTCTTACTCTTGGGTGGGAATGCTCATGCCCAACAGCAATGGTCTATAGAGCTCGGATATCTAAGGGCCAGTCATAAGGACTTAGGGCTTACCCAACAGGATTGGATTTTGGTGGACGGTACATGGACAGATCCGGCAAACCTTCCCGGTCAGAGTACCTATGCCTTTACCTTTCGCGATACCAGCTGGTTCTATGGGTTTAACCACGATTTGCCGCTCTTAACGACTCGTATTCCCTTGTCCGTATCGAAAAATGAACAATGGGAGCTGGACCTCATCCAGAGCGTGATGTGGAATTCTTGGCGTCAGATTGCCTTTATGGCGGGTATTGATTTCCGGGTCCATCCTCATGAAAGAATTACTCTCGGTATTCAAGGAGGATTGCTTAGTGGTTATCACGACGTCAATGATTTACTCAATCCAACCTTGGAACCTTTGGAAGGTGAAGGGGGAGGAACGTTGCTCGGAGCAAATGCCACGGCAGATGTGTATCTCTCTGATCACTGGGCCGTGAGGGTGAGCTACAACCCGCTGGTAACAGGCCTTGGCCTTTTTTATAAAATTTCGCCAATGGAATAAGGGCAAATAAAAATTAGTTCTTTTATTTGTGATGTCCTTTGACATTTGAGGTATCCAGAAAGGTGGAGGGAAAGGCCCGATGAAACCTTAGCAACCCTTGGTCGTCCAAGAAGGTGCTAATTCCTCTTCGCACATTGCGGAGGTAGATACGAAACTCAGTATTCTGTTTTTCTTTCTGTCGTTCTGGTACTTCAACAAAAATTGATGAAGTATGAAAATTTCTTTAGAACGAATTGACGATGCCTTCGGCTTTAAAGCCACAGCAGGCCAGCATGAAATGATTTTAGACACTGCCGAAGAGTTCGGTGGTCACGATCAAGGATTTCGCCCTATGCAGCTGATGTTAATCTCATTAGCCGGTTGTAGCGCTATTGATATCGTACACATCTTAAAGAAGAGCAAGCATGCCATCCGTGATTACAAGGCTGAGGTCACGGCTGCGCGACGCGAATCCTTGCCCAAGATTTTCTCTAAGATTGAAATGACCATCACGGTGGATACTAATGCTTCTGATAAGGTCTTAGAACGAGCGGCCCAGCTGACTCGAGAAAAATATTGCAGCGCCTACGCTGTACTTGAAGCGTCAGGTCCGGTAGAACTCATTTTAAAGCGTGCCTAATGGAAGGGAAAGGATTTGAAACCAGGGCCATAAGAACCCAGATCGAGCAGAGCCAGCACCGCGAACACAGTGCACCGTTGTTCTTAACTTCGAGCTTCACCTTTGACGATGCTGAAATGGGAGCGGCCCTTTTCGCGGGGGAGCAGCAGGGGAATCTCTACAGTAGATTTTCTAATCCCAACACCGACGAGTTTGCGCGCAAGCTAGCCACCTTAGAAGGGGCTGAAGCCGGAGTGGCGACCGCTTCTGGGATGAATGCCGTGTTTACCACCTTTGCGGCCTTGTTGCAAGCGGGAGATCACATCATTGCGGCACGCGCCATTTTTGGGAACAGTACTTATATCTTGAATGAAATCCTCCCGAAATGGGGCATCACCTGCACCTTCGTGGATGCTAGGAACCCCGCGGAATGGGAGGCGGCAGTACAGCCAAATTCAAAGCTAGTATTCTTTGAAACTCCCACAAATCCTACGCTTGACCTCATTGA
>JAYPCB010000139.1:0-3085 GCA_038124525.1 Cryomorphaceae bacterium | reverse complement strand
GAGGTAGATCATATTTTCATCAATGGATTGAAAACAGAAGGTCTTTACGATAAAGTTTGGCAAGCTGGTTGCATACTCTTACCCGTGAACTCAGTGGGAGTGATGGGAGATGAAAGAACCTACGAAAAAGTTGTAGCGCTTCGTGCGGTAGAAAGCACTGACGGTATGACGGCGGATTGGGTACATCTTCCTTATGAATTCCTAGCGAAGATTAGCAACCAAATTATTAATAAGGTGAAGGGAGTGAACCGCGTAGTGTACGACATCAGCTCCAAGCCACCGGCCACCATTGAATGGGAATAAGAAAGAGCATATGGATGTTCATGTTGCTGTTGGCAGCAACAGCTCACGGACAAAGTATTACTGAGCACATTGTGGTCAAGGGAAATACGCTGTATTCTATTTCAAAAACTTACGGTATTACTGTAGAAGCCCTGCAAGAGGCGAACCCTCAAATCTCAGGGACAGCATTGTCTGTAGGAGATACCCTGCTCATTCCAAGTATTGATCATCCGGCTCCCACGGCTGAAGTTCAACCTAGTGAAACCACGGGGCCAGCGTCTGTGGATGCGGGCTATGAAATGTACAAGGTTAAAAAGGGCGATACGCCGGCAGATCTTGCGAAAGCCTGGGGATTCACTACGATGCGTGCCTTCTACAGATTGAACCCTGATGCTCGCACAGATTGGAAGAAGGGGATGATTCTGGTAAAGCCTTTACTGCCAGGTAGTTTCGAGGAAAGCCCTAAAGATTCGGTGGTAACCACAGTTAGTTCAGATAGTACAGTTTCTGTCGAATTTCTTGATGAAGTACACATCTTAGGCTTATTGCCATTTTTCCACAGAGATTACATCAACGAAACGCCGTTGGCCAAACGCAGCCCCTTAGCGCTGAGTTTCCGTCAGGGGATGGAATTAGCCATCGATGAGCTCAATGATTCAACACGTACCGTTGGTATAACCTTTGCGGATACCTACAACCACGCAGATTCGTTGCGCTTGGCTATCGAGCGAAATCCGTTGGATTCTTTCGACATTGTTGTAGGTCCCTTGTATTCCAAACGAGTGATGGAAATCAGTACACACGCCTCAGCCAATAAGGTAGTTAGTCCACTGAGTAAAAATGCGTCTATCAATGCGTTGCCCCTACAAAATGCGGTTGTAGCTGAAGAATATCAATGGCAAGCCATTATTGATTTGATACTAGAGCGTCGTGAACAAGTGAATGTGTTGCTTCCTGTCGTAAATGGACTGCGACTGCATCAAACTCTCATCGTTGCCCAAAGCAATGCAAAAACGGATACTGCGATGAATAGAATGTTCTCAGTATTCGATAAACCTCTGCTGATTAAGGCAACCGAGGGATGGAAAGAAAACGAACGATTGGCATTTTTGGATTCTACCATGCATTATGACCTGATCGTCTATGATAATGATCCCGCCTTCGTGCTTGATGTATTACGTAATCTCCGTGCCGGAAATGCGTCCTATACTTGGTATACCATCGAACATCAGATTGTCGACAACGGCATTACACAGGACAACTTTGCAAGAGAAAAAGGGGTGGTATGTGCCTATTCCTCTTATATCGACTACCGCAGCGAGTCTGCCATGTCCATGGTGCAAACCTTCCGCGAAATGTTTGGTGCTCAACCTGATGAATATGCCATAAAGGGATATGATGTTGCCCAGTTCTATGTCCGTAATATCACAGAGGGTACTGAAGCGTATCGCGGGGTATCACTTGGATTCCTGCCAAACGAACAAGGAAAGAACATGTATACTGAGCTACGTGTTTTCCAAAATTTGGAATGGCGAAAAATCAATCCTTAGGTTGAACAATCAGGTTAGGCTAAGGGTTTAATGACCAGGTAAAATCGCATTATGCCCCTACATAAAGCCCTCGATATCGGTGACCGTATTCCGGACTTCGAATTACAAGACCAACACGGTCAATGGATCAAAAGAGAAGATTTTAAAGAGAAACCTCTTGTCATCTTTTTTTATCCAAAAGACCACACGCCTGGCTGTACCGCTCAAGCGTGTTCATTTAGAGATTATGAAAGTGAGTTTCAAGCCGCGGGAGCTCAGGTTATTGGTATAAATGATGCTGAGGTAATCATGCACAGAAGCTTTACCGATAAGTATGATTTAAAATACCCGGTACTCAGTGACCCTGATCATGTGGTACGAAAATCATTCGGTGCACCTGGTTTGCTTTTTAATACCGTAGCTAATAGAATTACTTATGTCACTGATAGTTCCCATAAAGTGGCGTATATTTTCAAAAGTTTATTTCGAGCCAACGATCACGTGTTGGAAAGCTTGGATTATGTAAAAAAATTGGTTCATGACACCCATTGAGATTAGTACCGCATTGTTGACCTTTTTCGCGATGGAAGGTGTCGCCTGGGGTGCCCATAAATACCTCATGCATGGTGTTTTATGGTTTCTGCACGACGATCACCACACCAAGACGCCTGGTGCCTTAGAAAAGAATGATACGTTCTTTTTGATTTTTGCCATTCCATCTTGGCTGTGCATTATGATTGGTTTATTTAACGGAAATGGAATCAGTGTGGCTATAGGGGCGGGTATTGCTTTATATGGCTTCGCCTATGCCTTAGTTCATGAAATCTTTATTCACCAAAGACTGCCGGTTTTAAAGAAATCTCGTTTTGTATACTGGGAAGCGGTTCGATTGGCGCACAAGATGCACCACCGCCACTTAGGCAAAGAAAACGGCGAGAATTTTGGGATGTTATGGGTACATCCAAAATACATCCGACAGGTACGCCAAATGCGCGCCAATTCTTAGAAACCGTGTTGGAAACCAAATGGCTTTATTTATTACTCAACCTATTTACGGTTAGCGTACCGTTGATACGAAGCTTTGAACCTCGCATTGCGTACTATAAGAGTTTTGGCTCCTTGGGTAAAGCCTTGCTCATTTGGAGCGGATTTTTTCTGATTTGGGATATTTGGTACACCGATCTTGGCGTGTGGGGATTCACCGCAGATTACCTCAGTGGGGTAGAGCTGTTTGGATTGCCTTTGGGTGAATATCTGTTCTTTATCACCGTGCC
>JAYPCB010000138.1:0-3144 GCA_038124525.1 Cryomorphaceae bacterium | reverse complement strand
CATATCAAGAACCCTGCGAAGTTAGCGCGGGCGGTCATGGAGGAAACGTCACACGTCTTACTCATTGGCGAAGGGGCAGAGGAGTTTGCCAAGACTCAGGATCACGAGTTTGTTGATAACGAATACTTTTTAACACCGAAGCGCAAAGAACAGTACGAGCGCTGGAAGCAGATAAAAAAGAACGGCACCGTCGGGGTGGTGGTTTTGGACATGCAAGGCAACTTATACGCCGGTACTTCTACGGGCGGCATGATGGGTAAGAAATACGGCCGTGTGGGCGACGTACCCATCATAGGTGCGGGAACCTATGCAGATAATAACGGGGCGGCAGTAAGCTGTACCGGCCATGGGGAATACTACATCCGAAACAACGTGGCGTTCCAAGTCAATGCACGTATGCAATACCAAGGATTGACTTTGGAGCAGAGTACGCGTGAAGTCATTTTTGGTGTACTCAACTCAGATGCCGGAAATGGCGGTTTGATCGCACTCGATGCCAAGGGTAATGCTGCTTGGACCTTCAACTCTAGCGGAATGTTCCGTGGAGCAGCTGGTGTGTTGGAGGGTAGAAAGGCCCCTGGTTTAATGACTGAAATATTTGGCGATCCTTCCTGGCCGGAGGAATGCGATGTGATATCTGAAGAATGAGAAAATGGATTGTATTAGCCCTGCTATTGGGCGCTTGGAGCGCTCAAGGGCAGGAGATTGTGCGCAAAGGCGGTGAAGCCACCGGTGTGGATGCTGAAGTGAAAGATTTGGCCATTACCCCCGGGTATGTGGCAGATCTGGAAGATTGGCGCTTTGGCCTTCATGGACATGCTTTGGTACTCACTGAAATGAATCAACCGGATTATCAAGGCGAAGAAATGCTACTTCTCTCTCCTCAATTCTCGGTGGGAAAGAGGTTAGGTGCGACCAATTATATTATCAATGGCTCTGTCGGTGCGGCCCAAGAAATGGTGGATGAAGTGTATTCTGCGGTCCTGGGCACCTCCATTCGTTGGGACGCGATGGATTTGGATTATTTGTTGTTTCAGCGCACCGTCGGCTTTGAGTTTGAGCTCGAAGGATATGTGGGCGGCGTGAATTTGCTGATGCCAAATCTGAATGTATATACCTCCGTGCAAATAGGGCAGGTGGTGTTACTGGATATTACTGGAGGCTTCGGCTATTGCAAGCCCGCTTCTTTTGACGAACCTGCTTTGGTTATTAGATTCGGGATAGGAATGAATTTCGGGGGTGGGATCTATTAGATCAACTCGACCGAATCAATCAATAGTTCGAATTCCTCGTTGCGTTTGTTGGCGATGAGGAACGTGAATTCACAAATCTTTTCGTGATCGAAATTGGGCATGTTTAGCCTTCTTCCGTGGCGTTCCGGGTACATCTGTGCGATGGGGAATTCTATAGTTTCCCATTCGCCGGTGGTTGAGAAATCATGGATATAGCTTTGGTAGGCCATGGGTTGGTGACGCACGCGAAACTGGTAGTTTTTGCCGTCACCTTTAATGCGCATAGCAATCTTTGTATCGGGGGTAATTGCCGTTGGGGGCAGGTTGCAGCGGATGGAGGTGAATCCGCCGTTGTTGGCGAGGGAAACGGTGCCGGTGAATTTGCCGTGGCCTTCGGGCGTGACGGATAATTGGCCTCTTGAAACCCCACCCATGACGCCGTCGTTGATAATGAACCAGTTCGATAGGGAGCTTTCCTTCGAAAAATCGAAGAGTATGGGGTTGTTGGATACCATCATGAGGCTGAAGAATAGGGCGCGCATATTCCTATAACACTAGGATCCTGCGTAAGTTCAATTGATTCATCTTGCCAAATTTGTTCTTCGTACCTTATCTAGCATGAGAAAGAGTTTGATTATCATTGGATTAGGTGCTTTGTCCTCCTGTGCTACACATTTGCCTGAGTTTCAAGAAGTGGAATCTATAGGCGTGGGAAACCATCGAGTTTCAGGAGGTGTTTTTGGTGGGGTACCCATGGCCGAAGTGGGGGGAAGTTTGTTTCATACCACTGGCCTATCGGATTACATTGATTGGTCCACCCAGGCGACCTATGCGCATAGTGCAAGTGTTGATTTTTACAGTAATGCTTCTATTTTGACAGGTCCAAAGTTCCAGCTCAGTGATCGGGTGGCACTTTCATTACCTATCGGGCTATACGATCCTATCGCATCCTCTGAGCCAGATTCACCTTTGTTTACTACTCCAACGTTGTATGTTCAAGTAAACTCTAGGCGACCGGAGATTGAGCACATGCTCTTCCTAAGAACGGAAGCTACTTATGTTCCTGTAAAGGATTATGCGACGGCGTGGGCTACCCTAGGTTACAAAAGAACTTTCATCCAGGATAACGGCTCACGTTCTGCATTGAACATTAATGTTACCTACATCGCAATCTACGGCGGGCTGACCTTTGATTTATTCAGGTAATACTTCGGTTCAGAGTCTAGATCTCCATTTACTGGTTTTGGGACTTGGTCCCCATTTATTCTCCATCCTTTCACTGTCTTGGAAGAGGAGGACTAGGAGCCATATTGCCCCTAAGATAGGGAGTAGGAGAATCAGGTACCACCATCCGCTATATCCTGCGTCGTGTAGGCGGCGGACGGTTACGGCGAGGCCTGGGATGAAGGTGAGTAGGGCGTATAGTGGGGAGAAGAATTCCCAGTTGGTTTCCCAGTCGGGGATCTCTAGGAAGTATCCGTAGAATGCGTCTAGGGCTAATGCAATGATGGAGAAGATGAAGTTGAAGAGTACGAAGTACCAGTATTCAGACCTTCTTGCTCTTCCTGTGAAATCGAAGTATTGGTTGAGAGCTTTTAGGTACCAGTGCATGGGGTGGTTAGGTTTTTTGTGAAGGTAGGGGGAATTTTTTAGGGGGTGATTTTGGGTGTGGGTAATATTTGAATTTTAGGTTCGTTATCTTTGTGAAAGCATTAAGAACCCGAAAGGGTACCAACCGATCTTGTTCCGGCAAGGCACGGTGGTCAAATAGATGCGGGAGTTCCTCCAAAAACAAAAAATTGGATCACCTACATTTTTCTTAATGCACAAGATCAGGGGCTGCGGCGCCTGGAATGATTGTTTCATTTTAATGTTTTGTTCAATTGATCAGCCAACTCTTCATTCTGTTGAG
>JAYPCB010000137.1:0-3183 GCA_038124525.1 Cryomorphaceae bacterium | reverse complement strand
ACACCGTTACCAATCCTGTGTACGTAGAATTCGGTGTGGAAGGCATGGAAGTGCGCCCAGCGGGTGAGATCGTTGAAGGCACAGGCCACCACCACCTATTGATCGGCAATGCATTCCTTGCAAAAGGTGAAGTCGTTCCTGCGGATAGCGTAAATATCCACTACGGCGGCGGTCAAACTTCTGATACAGTAACACTTCCAATGGGTGAGGTTCGTTTGGGCATGCAATTCGCCAACGGCGTGCACGCTTCTTACGGCCGCGACATGAGCGCCTCGATCAAGGTGTTTGTGAAGTAACTCTCAGACTGGTATGACTTAGAAAAGCCACCCCTCGGGGTGGCTTTTTTGCTAATTAAATAGCAGTGAACTTATTTTTTTCTTTTGCTTAAAAAGCACCAATACATTCAGCGAAAACGCAATGCCCGCAAATAAAATATTACTTGGGTCTAGCACCAAATGAAAGATCATCGCTGTTGAAGTTATAGGAAGTATTATAATGGCAGAAAGCAATGAATACCTATTCATTATCAATAAGACCCCGGTTAAAACTTCCAAAAACGCCATCAATGGCAAAAGAAATCCGGCAGAGACTATCGCCCCCATAAAGGTTGATGCTGCTACCGGCATTTCGGGCATTGGCATAAACTGTAAAACTTTATTACTCCCAACAAAAACTAATAGCAGTCCCAGAAGTATTCTTGGAATATCGGCTGTTTTTAAATTTTTCATGAGCGCTGAATATTTGAATGTGATCCGTCGCAATATCCTTCTGAATTTGAGGTGTTGCCGCACTGGCAAATTGGTCGATTTTTCATAGTAAAATATTAATTGTTTAAACAAACATATGTACATTAGTTTCATTATGATACTTGTTACCTTTTGGTAACTATTAAAAACTAGATACCTAATGGTTACTAATGAAAGACTAGAAGAAAAATATTGTCCGGTTAAGCGGTTTACGGATATTCTTGGCGGTAAATGGAAGCTTCCAATAATTAACGCAATAAGGAAGCATGAACCAGTACGGTTTGGAAAACTTCATCAGTTAACGAGCGGCATATCGAGAAAGGTTCTTTCTAGCCAATTAAAAGAGCTTGAACAAGACGGGCTTATTGTTAGAAATCAGTTTTTAGAAGTTCCACCAAGAGTTGAATATTCACTGACTCATCCCACAAAGAAACTATGTCTAGTATTTAATGCAATCGAAGAATGGACAAATGAAATTGTCTAGAAAAACAATTTTAGTCTAGGTTTAAGCGTTTCCAATTCATGGAAGCATTTATCACCGACCTCTTTATGAAATGTGTCTACATCCTGCAAGTGATGGGCGGCGCACCGGGCGAATACGGCTACGGCTACTACCTCGCCAACATCCTCGTTTTTGTAGTATTACAACCAGGGCTCATTCTCCTGTTGTTCTTGCTTTGGAGGAGGGAGAGAAGATTGAAGAACGCTCCAAAAACCTAATCAATTAGCTTCTCTTAAAGGCGTTGATAGCATCTTTAGCTTCCTTGCTCAGGATCAGTTCGCCGCTAATCGCAGCGCGCTCGGCCAACAATTCATCCCAATGCTCGGTGCCTTCCCAAAAGACCTTCTTGAGCCCGCGCATGGCAGGGACGGATTTGGTCAACAATCGGCCCGCTAAAGCCTCAATGGCTTCATCCATGGCTGCGGCATCTTCGAAAATATCATTGTACAAACCACGCTGGAAGGCCCACTCTGCTGAGCGCCATTCCGTGGCATTAATCGCTAGGTCTGACATCCCAGCTAACCCGAGCTTGCGCTCAACTGCAGGGCCCACCACAAACGGTCCTATACCTACCGCCAGCTCGCTGAGCTTCACCGCCGCGTGCTTGGTAGCGTAACAATAATCTACCGAAGAAGCGAGGCCTACACCGCCGCCCACAGCCTTTCCTTGAACTCGGCCGATAATGAGCTTCGGACACTTGCGCATGGCATTGATCACGTTGGCAAAGCCGCTAAAAAAGACCTTACCCGTATCTAAATCTTCAATGGCTATGAGTTCGTCAAAGCTGGCTCCGGCACAAAAGGCACGTTCGCCCGCACTCTTCACAAGGATGAGTTTTACGGCGTCATTTTCCCCCAGTTCCGTAATGGTATTGGCCAATTTCGCGAGGACCTTGCCCGGCAAAGAATTGGACAGCGGATGGAAAAATTCAACTGTGGCCAAACCGCGATCGTCAACGGCCACATTTACGCCGCCTTGGTTCACTGCTTCGTTCATAGGTTATAGTATTTGGGTATTGTGTTCTGCTGAATATTCAATTTTCACAAGCATGCTATGGTACGCCGCATACCACTGTTTCCCGTGGCTCTTAGCGACTTTATGACGGGCATTCGCGCGCCACTCGTTCACTGCCTCCATGCTCTGCCAATAGCTGATAAAGATGCTGCGGCCCTCCGCATTTTTCACGCTCTCGTACCCCACATATCCTGGAACGTCCCCCACCAAGTGTAGGGTCTCTTCGTCCAATTCCGCATAGCCCTCTCTATCGTCTGAAGGCAAATAGCTGAAAATATTGGCGTACTGTGCGCCCGGGAATCGCTCAAAATTCATCAGCTCTGGTCTAGTTTCTTCACCATGGTCAAGATGGTCGCAACAGCAACAACCTCATCGGTGTCGTCGTAGACCTCAACGTAGTACTTCACAATGCCTTTAGCTACATCGTCCTCACTGCGTTTTTCTTGATCAATCTTTTCTTGTACGGTCAATTTTACCCCGATGGTCGCTCCTGGGTAGACTGGCTTGGTGAATCGGCATTCATCGATACCATAGTTCAACAATACCGGACCTTTCTTGGCCTCAACAAACAAACCTGCCGCCTTGCTCAAGATGAAATATCCGTGCGCCACTCGGCCCTCGAAGATGGTTCCCTCAAGCGAAGTAGCATCCATGTGTGCGTAGAAGTTGTCGCCACTCACATTCGCAAAATTGGTAATGTCCGTTTCCGTGACGGTATGCTTTGCTGTGTACACCGTCGCACCCACTTCCAACTCCTCAAAATGCTGACGGAAGACGTGCGGCATGGCCTCAGGGCGCGATGCTCCAGGCTGGTACTGCTGCGTAATGGCTGTTATATCGTCCGGGTGACCTTGGATGGCTGTGCGGTGCAAATAGTGCAAGATGCCGCGCTTTCCGCCCATCTCTTCACCACCACCGGCG
>JAYPCB010000136.1:0-3199 GCA_038124525.1 Cryomorphaceae bacterium | reverse complement strand
CAGTTGAAGGTCAAAAATACACATCTAGTTGCCGTTTATCAATGATTTAGGCCCGATTATTCCACAACTTTTGCTAGTTTGCATGGATACAAATACAGACTATGTCCCTGAAGAAATACACCCCGTTTTTAACGACTTGGATTGTCCCAATGATCGTATTGCTCGGCATCAACGTGGCCTTTTTGAGCCCTGCTTACCTCGATGGCGATATCCTCGATCAAGACGATATCAAACTTGGGTATGCCAAGAGCAAGGAAACGCGCGATTACAGAGACCAAACGGGCGAAGAAGCACTTTGGACAAATGCCATGTTTAGCGGCATGCCAACCACGCAAATCTCCACCGAATACGGCGGAAACCTCTTTGAATACATCTCGGCGACCGTACGTACCATCGGGGGCCGCACCTCATCCACCTACATCATTTTCTACTTGATGATTGCTGCCTTTATCGGCTTGCGAGGCATGGGCGTGCACCACTGGCTCAGCGCTATCGGCGGCTTTGCCTATGGATACAGCGGATTCTTTATCATCGGTTACGCCGCCGGACACAATGCCAAGGTCAACACCGCGGCCTTCATCCCTTTGATGATCCTAGCGCTATTGTTGATTCTCGAGAAAAAGAATTGGCGTGCCTTTATCCTGATGTCACTTTTCGCAGGATTGAGCATTCACCGAAACCACTTCCAAATCACGTATTACGCGGCCCTGTTCATGGGTGTCATTTGGCTCACCTATTTGATCAAATACGCCAAGGAGAAAGCGCTACCTGAGTTTGGGAAGTACACTGCTTTATTGCTTTTGGCCGGTGTTCTGGCCATCGGTCCGAACATCGCAAACATTTGGTCTACCAAGGTCTATACTGAAGAAAGTATGCGTGGTGGCAAGAGCGAATTGACCCAGAAAAATCAAAACCAGGGCGAAGGCGGTCTATCCTTTGAATATGCCATGAGCTGGTCCGCCGGCATCTATGAAACTGTAGCGCTCGTTATTCCAGATGCTGCAGGCGGTGGTATGAAGGTGGACTACAGTGCCAAGGGCACCGAAACCTACGACCAACTCCTTCGTGCCCTCAGACAGCAGGGCATGTCCCCTACTCAAGCGGAAGCACAAGCCAGTCAATACATGGGCGGAGCCTTTATGAAATGGACGGGAGAGAGCATGGGCAATGGTGCCTATTACGTGGGAGCCAGCATCTTCTTCCTCTTCTGTTTGGCCTTCTTTACCGTGGGCGGCACCATTCGCCAATGGGTCATTGCCAGCATCGTTGTGTTCTCCTTTATGGGTTGGGGTTCCAACCTCGAGTGGTTCAACAGCCTGTTGTTCGACTACCTGCCGCTGTACAATAAGTTCCGCGTGCCTTCAATGGCGATGGTGGTTTTGTTCTTCCTCGTGCCATTCTACGGCCTAATAGGATTGCAGCACTGGCTCGACATGGAGAAAAAAGCCCGCTTTGAGGCCTTATGGAAAGGTGCCGCGTTGTTCGCCGGCTTCCTCTTTATCTTCGGGTTCATCGCGCCCTATTCTATGGATCTAGAAACGGCCCGTGATGCACAGTTCGCGCAACAAGGCTTCCCTATTGACCAGCTCGTAGGAGACCGTCGCGGCTTGATCACTTCCTCTGCCACCCGCTCCCTAATGATGGGACTTGCGGTGGGTGTTGCGCTATACCTATGGCATATTGAGAAGCTAAAACAATTGGCCACATTTACCCTTATTAGCCTCGTTGCCCTAGTAGATCTATGGTCATTTAATAGGGACCAATTAGCAACTGATGACTTCCTCTCGAAGCGCCAGTGGGAGGCACAATACGCGCCGAACGCAGCGAATCAACAAATCCTCCAGGATACCGATCCACACTTCCGCGTTTGGAATGCCACGGCTGGATTGACCAATGATAGCTATACCTCCTACCACCACAAGAGCATTGGCGGGTACCACGGTGCGAAGTTGCAACGCTATCAGGATTTGATTGACAACCAGCTCAACAAACAAAACATGGCCTGTTTCAATATGCTCAATGCTAAATGGGTCATCACACAAGGACAAAATGGGCAGCCGCAAGCACAGCGCAACTTCCAAGCCTGTGGCAATGCTTGGGCCGTCAGTAATGTGCAATATGCCGCCACCGCTGATGAAGAAATGGCCGCGCTATCCAACTTTGACCCTAAGCAAACGGCTATAGTACCGCAGCAATACGCTTCGGAATTGGGCGGTAAAACAAGCTTTGGGCCAGCCAAACTCAAGCTCACCACCTACGATCCGAAATTCTTGGAGTACAGCTTCGAAGGCAATGATGCCCTTGTTGTATTCTCAGAAATCTACTACGAAGGTTCGGGCAACGATTGGCAAGCCTACATCGACGGCGAGGCAGTGGATCACCTTCGTGTGAACTACCTATTGCGTGGCCTTCAAGTTCCGGCAGGTAGGCATACCATTACCTTTGAATTCGCGCCCAAGTCCTACTACATGGGGCGCAAGATTAACTTCGCAGGTTCCGGCATACTCCTATTGCTATTAGGGTGGATGGGCTGGAAACAGCGCAAGGAAGCATAAAAAAAAGCCGCCCTCGGGACGGCTTTTTTATTTCAATATCTCTGTAAGCAAGCGCTTGGCCTGTGCATCTCGAGCATAATCCGCAATGCGCGACGCATCAGTTCTTGGGGCTCCTTGGTCGTACTGCTGCTGAACGTATTGAGCAATGGCTGCCTTATCAGCATAATCGAAACATTGCCCCGCTCCTGCTTCGTGAATGATGGACGCTGCATCACCTGAAGTGGGACCTAATCCCAAAATAGGATTACCAGCGCCCAAATAATCAAAGAGCTTCCCTGGGATATGGCCGGTGGCACTGGCCACGTTTGGCAACAAGAACAGCATCATGTGACAATCGAGCAATTTCTGATTCAAGGCCGCTTTAGGAACATATTCCTCAAAGGTCACTTCAATGTGATCGCCTGCTTGGGCCAAATCTTCTGCGCTTTTACCGTCCCAAGACCCCACGACTTTGATGTGCATGGGAAAACTCAAGGTATTCAACGCTTGGACCAATTCCGATACAGGGTATTGCCCCGCCAAGGTTCCGGCATAGAGCAAGGTGAAGACCTCGGGACGCTGTGGCTTCAATGATGCGAAATCCTCGGGATCAAAACCGTTGGTCAAAGTATGTACGCTGCCCTTCGGCAGCCCGCCCTTTTTCT
>JAYPCB010000135.1:1698-3316 GCA_038124525.1 Cryomorphaceae bacterium | reverse complement strand
ATCAGAACTATCTAAAGAGTTCCAATAATCCTCATCACCAGGACAAGTGATACAATAAGACGTGTAGATATTCCCATCGATGAATTCAAACATCGTATTAGCATCTGCTCTATTCTCAGTCGGAGACCAAATCCATTTACCTTCTATAGTGTATACGGGATTACTTTTTTCACAACTAGTTAGTGATGCAAGCATCACCATTGCGATGAAGAACATTTTTCTCATGATAGTGCTTTTGTTAAATATTAAGAAAATCTAGTCTGTGCTTGAATCCCCGGGGTCTAATAGGTGAATACCATAGACAATTAACGCAGCTCCACCCAACCCGAAAGCAACAGTTGAATTGTATAATGTCAATTCAAGTCCTGAAGATGAAGGTCGCCCCCCAAAACTATCAGTACGCGAATTACTCAAAAATAAAAGGGCTGAACCAACCACAATGCAAGATATTGCGGCAACCTTATCAAGTCGTTCTTGTACTTGTAATGGCCTAAGCATGGTTAAATCAAGTTCTGCTTCCCTATCCTGAGTCAGTATTACTCCGTTTTTTATGGGCAACTTGGATAATTCCTCACCGACGGAGTAATTACTAAAAATCATAATCGATAGAATGGTAAATAAGAACTTCATGACTATTAGAAATGTATTTATAATTAATGTTTATTAGACTTTACAATCTACTCAAATTATCTTCAGGATTTTCCAAATTTCTCTTTGTGGAAAATGAATTTTTATTAATCAACATGGTGACAATGACACTATTGATTATAAAGTGGGTCGTGCTTATTCATTATTTCATCTGCTAGAGCATGTAGGTCTGTAGTGAATCCTGTTGGGTAAGAATTGGTCCCAAGATCTTCTCGATATATACCTTTCATCCACATTAAAGTTCCTGCCTCGATAATAATCTGACCTTGGTGACCCTTAGCATCCGTAAATAAAGATGTGGCCGACGGCCCTGATAACGCGACACTATCTAGCAAAAGTCCATCTTGTTTCATCTTTAAAAGATCGATAGCCGCCCAGCCTGTGGGTATGGTGAATATGGTAATGTTAGGGAATTCTAACCTCAGTGGATCAACTACAGTTTTATGAATGATGGTGTTTACGAAGTAATAGTAAAACGATTCTATAGAGCTGAAACCATAGTGTTGAGCTGTATCAGTCCAATTCGTTGGAAAATCTATAGGAGGGATAGAGATAAATACCTTCATATCTGGATTTTCTTGTAAGCCATATTGAATCCATTCACTGAATCCTTCCGTGCGATTGTCCGGCGAAGAACCAGAAGTCATTCCAAAGTATTCAATTCCACCTGCGTCAAAAGCGGCCTTAATTTCCTGGTGAGAATTGCTAGTGGAATCATTCCAAAAGCTGATTGCCCAGCCATTTTCTCCTCCTCGAAATACGAGTGTACTATTATGGTTTCGATAACCCGCATCGGTTGCGACTGCATCTAAATGATTGGCATAGGGTTTAAAAAAGCTATTGCCAATGAGTAGCATACGGTGGCCCGGATCATTGTTGTTTGTACCAGTATTTCGAGCACAAGAGGTGATGATAATTAATAACAAGAGGTATGTAACAGGTTTCTTTATCATAAGGTCTAAACTATTGA
>JAYPCB010000135.1:0-1688 GCA_038124525.1 Cryomorphaceae bacterium | reverse complement strand
GTTTAATTGAGTTTGTAAGACACTAAATGACAACAGGTACGTATTGACGCTGTTTCCAATTTGTCCGTGAAATAGAAGATCCAACCCTTTCATCGAATTCTGAAGTCGTACCTTTGAAAGTAACTAAGCACTGCCGTTTCAACATTGACTTCAACGCACACTCATATCGCTGCCCAACAACTGCACATCGCGGTACTTCAAACGCTGCGGTATTTTGAGTTTTTTGAGCATGCTTTGTACGGCGAGGAAGTCCATAAATATTTGACCATTAAGTCGACGCGGGACCAATTATCTTCTGCCCTCAACCACCTTTGCACAACTGGAGATATCGTATTGAAAGACGGACTCTATGCCTTGAATAAAGGGCACATTGAGCTTCGATTGAGGCACATTGAGAGGAACCAGAAAATGATGAAAGCCGCGAAGAGAGTTGGGGCGTTCATTCATCGTTTCCCCTACGTTCGCGGGGTCTATTTATCAGGGTCGTTATCCAAACATGGGATTACTGGGAAGGACGATGATCTCGACTTTTTCATCATAACAAAGGCGGGCCGAGTATGGGCAGCGAAGTTGTTGCTCATTGCGTTTAAAAAGATGGTGCTGCTCAACAGCGAAAAGTATTTCTGTATCAATCTGTTGATGAGCGAGAAGGAGTTGGTCCTGAATAAGAAAAACATCTACATCGCTACCGAGGCCGCTTCTCTAGTGGCGTTGACAAATGAGCCTTTGCTTCATGCTTTTTTCGCCGCGAACCCATGGGTACAGCATCAGTTCCCTAATCTGGAAGTGCAACCTCAAAAGGAGCGCAGCAAGGGATTCAAGCCGTTGGAAGCAGCCATAGAATTCATAGGCGGGCGGGCGCTGGAACGCAAGGCCCATCGCCTCTTTACGAAACACGTAGAACTGCAACGCAAAGCGAGCGGCTATTACGATACTTCGGAAGGGGTGAGTGCGTATTTTCCACATAGCGTAGAAGAACAATTACTGGCGCACCTCGCGCAGAAATCGGACAATCATGAATAGAAAAAATCTAGTATTCTCCATTGTAGTAGCCTTGGCGGCAGGAGTAATAATGCTCTTTAAACCGGCCCAATTCGGAGCTGAAAGCACCTTTTTCGTTCCGTTGACCTTGCTTGAAAAGCAGATCGACCAAAATGGGATGGGCTTCGGCTCGCCAGTTGAGGTGGATGCGCATCTGGAATTGATGGACAGTCGAACCATTGGATTTTTGGTCGAGGAGAAGTTCGGCCCTCAAACTACTTACGAAGTCAGCCGTACGCGCAACGGTGCGGTTTTGTTGGAAACACTGGCCCCGGAGGCCCAGCAGGCGGCGGATGCGGCCAACGCGATAGTGGTGTTGACGGATTCCGTCAAGCAGCAGATGCTTCGTCAGAATGTGGGACAGAGTTTGGGGTTTGTGGATGAACGAGTCAAGGAATTGGCCACCGAAAGCGAAGCCCTTCGAAAAGTTCTGGACTCTCTTCGATTTGAAGCCCAAACGGATTCTTTAGCATTGGCAGCACTGCTCTTTCAAAAGGAGCGTCAATACGGGGCAGCTGTGGTGGAGTGGACACAAGCCCAGCGCAAGCAAGAGGAGCTCAAAGGCTACCTTCAGGCGCCCGCTCCGCGCTCGTATATCATTTCCGAAGCCATTGCTCCGACCAGTCCAGCGGGACTGCCTTGGTGGG
>JAYPCB010000134.1:0-3339 GCA_038124525.1 Cryomorphaceae bacterium | reverse complement strand
GCTCGGACCGATGGCCGGGCCTCGCCTACGCGCTGCGCGGACAGCGCCGAAGCGTGCAAGCCCTGCTCAAACGCACCCACACGGTGCTCACCTCTTCAGACAGCGAGGCCCGTCGCCTCGAACAGGATTTTGGCGCCTTGCCGAAGGCTATTACCGTGCCCTTGGGCGTGGCGGATGAATTCCTCACACCACCGAAGGAAGGCCCGAAGGAAGGCATATTGATGCTCGGCAGGTTGGAATGGCTGAAAAACCAAAAGACGATCATTCAATGGGCAAGCAAGTACCATTGGCCACTGACGGTCGTGGGCGATCCCAATAAAAATCAACCCGGGTATTACCATGAATGCACAGCCGCGGCCGGTGAAACCATCAACTTCTTACCACATACGAGCGGCGAGGAGCTGCTGGCCTTGCTGGATTCTCATAAACTGCTTGTGGTCCCCTCCCATTTTGAATCCTTCTCATTGGTCGGCTGGGAAGGGGCAGCAAGGGGCATGAAGGTGCTGTTCAACGAGGTGGCGGATATGAAAGAGACCCTTGCGCTCATTGGAGAAGGACTGGATTTTTCAGACGAAGCTGCTTGTACATTGCGCATACAAGAAGCATTGGCCGAACCGGTGGACATAAAAAAATCCCAAGCCCTGCTCGAAAGCAGATCTTGGGATCAAATAGTGATGAAGATTCTAGCAGCGTACGCTTAACTAGCGCATTTTCTCCATTTCTTTTTCGTAGGTCTCTTTGAACTTCTCATAGTTGTAGTCCACCATGATCTTATCGTTCTTGCTCAAGGCCTTGTAGTAATCTTTGACGATTTTTTCACCGTCCAATTCTATGGCGATGTAGTATTTGAACTTTCCGCTTGACGCCACTTGAGTTACTCGGTCACACACAACAACCGCACCGCTGATGCGCTCGTCGATGACCGTGCGAGAGTTTTCTTCGAAGCGCTCCAACACCTCTTCGATGTTGTTCACTTCCGTGCTCTTCACGTAGTTATCCGCGACGACTTTCATCGTGCTGTTCACCATTCCTGCAAGCTCGGTACGTGCGTTGCTCAAGGCTTTTTTCTTGGCCACATTCATGTCCGCGCTTTCGCCGAAGCTGTACACACGGAATGTTTTGTTGTCGCTCTTGAATTCAGAACAAGGCAATACTTGCTCAATTTCTCCCTTAGGCACTTTGGTTTTTGAACCACAGCTCGCCAGCAACATACTCGCGCTAACCGCTGCAACAAATAGTACTCTCGCTTTCATAATAAAACGGTGTTAATTGATAATAGGTAGGTTAAGGTACGGAGTCCCTACCAATATGATTCCAAAAGGTGTGCCAAAATTTACTTGCGGCCTTTGGAGCGCTGCTTCTCTTGCTCTGCGGCGAAGAATTCGAGGGCGCGCTCTACTTGAAGATCGACGTTCTTTAAGCGCTTGGTGGAATGGCAAATGGTGCGCTTCCGCCCGTCCGTCATGCGCGCCCAAACCTCAGCCACGATAGGGTCTTGGTCCAATAATGCGAGCAGTACTTCCGGGATCTCCACCCCGAGTGGATTAGGGTCTTCGAAGATTTCAATGGCGACCTTTTCGCCTGCAATCAGGCCAAGGTTTTTCATATAGGCCTTGCTCACCATCATGCATCGAATGCCTGGGGAATGGGTATTGAGGCCACATTGAATGTCGCCCTGTCCATTGATGCGCAGTACCACGCGGGTGCGGGCGCCTTTGGGAAAATTGGCCACTACCTCATTAGAAATACACACGACGTGATGCGGCATATTGGGAAACATTCGGTCGATGAACACCGTATCGCTGTGCAACAACTTCATTACCAAGGAGATGTGAAGGCCGTATCGGTCAAAAACTCCGTATCGGTGAAGGTATTCAGGAAGTCGATCAGGCCTTGTTTCTGCGCATCGGACCAATTTCGTCCTACACCCGCCGCCTTCATATTTGGATCGATGGTTGCACTTGGATGCCCGCCCATATTGTAAAATTCCACTACCTCAGCGAGTGTGTGAAACCTGCCGTCGTGCATGTACGGGAAACTGTATTCCACATTGCGCAAGCTCGGAATCTTGAACAATCCGCGGTCGTCGGAATCACCCGTCACCGCCTCACGGCCATCGCCCACATCGTAGGTACTGTCCAAACCGTTGTTCGTGAATTGCAGCAAGCCAAAAGCACCCATCTGGTAGCCCGTGGCGGCCAGGCCGTGGCAGTGGAAACAATCGCCTTGTTCGTTGTTGTAGATATCAAAGCCAAGCTGCTCGCTGGCAGTAAAATTGTAGGTGCCTTCGAGGTACTGGTCGAACTTGCTGTTGCCGGTGATGAGTGTACGAAGGAATTGGGCCAAGGCCTTAGCCGCGTTGTCCTGGTTGATGGCGTTCTCCCCAAAGGCCTCCTCAAAGAGTTTTACATAGGTAGGATCTTGTTCCAATTTCTCTATGACGTCCGGCCAAGTTTCGTGCATTTCAATGGGATTGATCACCGGTTCCAACACCTGCTCCTCTAAGGTCACCGCGCGACCGTTCCAAAAGAAGAACTTCTGCCATGCGAGATTAGACAGTACCATGGCATTCATCTCTCCCGTAATCCCATCGATGCCTGTACTATAGGCGGTAGGCTCCGCGAAGTTGCTCTCTTGCAAATGGCAGCCGGCACAACTTTGACTATTATCCCCAGACAATCTCTCGTCAAAAAATAAGTGACGCCCCAAGCGCGCACCCTCCACCGTCATCGGATTGTCCGCGGGAATTTGTGGGGCTGGGAAGTGATCGGGGTACTCAAGGGCTAAGGGAGTAGGTTCAAATGTCGGCTCCGGTCCCCCGCAGCTCGCTGCAAGCAACCAAGGCAATACCAACACTATGATCTTACTCTTCTTCATCCTTTTGTATGCCGTCTCCATTGTATTGCGTGTAGTTCTCGAAACGTTCGATGACTTCGCGCATATCTTCAGGTATAACGCTTTCGAAGAACTGGAGTTCACCGGTGGCCGGGTGAGTAAATCCTAAACTCTTCGCGTGCAGGGCATGTCGGGGACATGCCTTGAAGCAATTCGCAATGAACTGCTTGTATTTCGTAAAGGTAGTTCCCTTTAAAATTTTATCGCCGCCGTAGCGTTCGTCGTTGAACAGCGGATGACCGAGGTACTTCATGTGCACGCGGATTTGGTGCGTGCGCCCGGTTTCTAATCGGCAGCTGACCACTGTAACATACCCAAAACGCTGCAAGACCTTGTAATGGGTCACGGCATGCTTGCCTTCCGAGCCATCTTCGAAGACGGCCATTTGCAATCTATCGCGTAAGCTACGGCCGATGTGACCCGTTATGGTCCCTTCATCTTCTT
>JAYPCB010000133.1:0-3394 GCA_038124525.1 Cryomorphaceae bacterium | reverse complement strand
TCGTCGCGGGTGTGGTCGCTCCAGAACAGTTGTGCTAAAGGAGGATAATGCGCTATGGCTAAGGCTTCGGCGGAGGCTTTTGCTTGTGGGCCACAGATCACCATTTCGTGATGGCCAAAAGCTTCCTGCAAGGCGAGGGAGAGCCAGTGGGAATAGTTGGGCCCAAATCGAAATACCTTTTCATGGATGCCATGCAGTGCATCAGTGGCCCATTTTGAATACTCCGATGTGCCGGTAATCGCACCTAGCCTAGCAAAAAAATGAGCGGATAGTGCATTCGCACTAGGGATGACATTGTCCTCCACTTCTATGTGCTGCTGCCAGGCTTCTTTTACACCTCGAGCGTACGGCCTGAATGCCATGCCTTCCGCAGTGGGAAATAGTTCTAGAATGTCTTGGGTCAAGGTGAGGGCACGTTCCAAATATTTTGCATCAGATTGAACGCTAAAAAGATCCAACAAGGCGAGTCCCAGGGTGCTGTAGTCGTCCAAAAACCCTTCGCCACTGGCCTGGTCGATGTATTGGTGGTGCAACCCCTGATCGGTGTAGGTGAGGGTCCACAAATGCTCTACTAATTGGGCCGCAGCACGATCAAATCCCTCATCGGGCAATGCCCAGTGTACTTGTGCTAACCCGCTTGCAAGAAGTGCATTCCAGCTTACGATGGCCTTTGGGTCCAGCGCAGGCTTTGGATGGCTATGTTCGCGCGCTTCACTGGCCTTTTTGAGTGTGTCGAACCATTGGGTTTTCAAGACTGTGAGATCCGTGGTGCTTAGCTCGAATTTGGCACAAAACTCCTCGTCGGATAGGGGGCGATGCAAGATGTATTTTCCTTCCCAGGCCGAATGTGTCCCTAGGTCGAAGTACTCTCTAAAGAACTCTTGCTCCCAAAGTTTTTCTGTGACCAATTCCTCTTTGCTCCAAGTATAAAACCCACCTTCTTCACGGGAGGATTCCGGTGTGGGGGAATCTGCATCCAACGCAGCTCCGAACAACCCACAGGGCAAGGCCATGTGTTGTTGCAAGAAGGACCAAGTTTGGCGTAGGATATGGGCATAGTGTTCGCTCGGGCGATGGCGTTGTGCCAAGGCAAAGAGCTGAAGCAATTGGCCGTTGTCGTACAGCATTTTCTCGAAGTGGGGGACCTTCCAAAATCGGTCAGTAGCATACCTCGTAAATCCACCGTGCACACTATCGTATAACCCGCCGTATGACATGCGCTCCAGCGTGTGATGCACATAATTCAACACCGCGGACTCACCGGTCACAATGCCGTATTGCAGGAGGTATTGGTAGTTCGTGGGCATCGGAAATTTTGGCGCCCTATTGTTGCCTCCCCAGTTCGGATCCCAACTCCGCATCCAAGGCACGAGAACATCTTCGAGGTCGGAAGGGGCATAGGTATTGGCCACCCCATTTTTATGCACTGCGACCAATTCTTTTAAGCCTTCCTGCATCTTCGTCCCATAGGAAAGCACGGTCTCACGATCCTCGCGCCATAATTGGGCAATCTGCTCCAATGCCGCACTCCAATCCGCTTTAGAAAAATACGTGCCGCCCCAAACCGGAGTGCCATCGGGCAAAGCAATAACGTTCAAAGGCCAACCGCCTTGGCCGGTCATCAATTGCACGGCCGACATATACCGGGCGTCCAAATCTGGGCGCTCCTCCCGGTCGATCTTAATGCTCGTATAATGGGCATTCATCAACGACGCCACCGCGCCATCTTCAAAGCTCTCGTGCTCCATCACATGGCACCAATGGCAACTCGAGTAGCCTATGGAGATCAACACTAATTGGTCCTTGAGCTGCGCCTCATCTAACACGTCCTGCGACCATTGTTTCCAATGCACAGGATTTTCCGCGTGTTGTTGCAAGTACAGACTCTTGCTGAGGTGAAGCTCGTTGGACATTTCCTTACTTCATTTGGTTCACGTAGTTGTGGTAGAAGTAAGGGATGGTTTCAATGCCTTTGAAGTAGTTGAATACGCCGTAATGCTCGTTCGGGCTGTGGATGGCATCGCTATCTAATCCGAAGCCCATCAAGATGCTCTTCGCACCTAAAATTTGTTCGAATAAGGCAACAATTGGGATAGAACCGCCGCTTCTCACCGGCAATGCGGGCTTTCCAAATGTCGTTTCGTACGCCGCCGAAGCACTTTGGTATGCTGGATCTGTAGATTGCGTCACATAAGGTAAACCGCCGTGGTGAGGCGTTACTTTCACACTCACACTCGCCGGCGCGATATTGATAAAATGTTGGGTAAACTTCTCCGTAATGGCATCCGGATCTTGACCCGGCACCAAACGCATGGAAATTTTTGCATAGGCCTTGGAAGGAATAACCGTCTTGGCGCCTTCGCCAATGTATCCGCCCCAAATACCGTTCACGTCCAAGGTTGGACGAATGCTTGTGCGCTCTGGCGTAGAATATCCTTCTTCGCCCCACACATCTGAGATGCCGATGGACTTCTTGAAGGCCTCTTGGCTAAAAGGTGCTTGTGCCATCAAGGCACGCTCTTCGTCCGAAACGATCTCCACACCGTCGTAGAACCCTTCCACGGTGATTTCGCCTTTCTCGTTGTGCAGACTGGCCACCATTTGAGTCAAAATATTGATCGGATTCGCCACTGCTCCCCCGTACAATCCAGAATGCAAGTCACGGTTCGGACCGGTAACTTCTACCTCCACATAACTCAAGCCTCTAAGACCTGTGGTGATGGACGGGGTATCATTGGCAATCATGCCTGTATCCGAAATGAGGATGGTATCGCAAGCGAGCATGTCTTTGTGCTCCGAGAGGAACGGGCCTAGGTTGGAGGATCCCACTTCTTCCTCACCCTCGATCATGAATTTCACATTGCAAGGCACACCGCCTTCGGCTTGGAGGATTTCAAATGCCTTGAGGTGCATGAACATCTGTCCTTTATCGTCGCAAGCGCCACGGGCGAAAATGGCCCCTTCCGGGTGAATATCTGTGGACTTGATAATAGGGTCGAACGGGTCATTGTCCCAAAGCTCGATAGGATCGGCCGGCTGGACGTCGTAATGACCATAGACCAATACAGTCGGCAAGGCCGGGTCGACTAAGAAATCACCATAGACAATGGGATGGCCCTTGGTGGGGTAAATATTGACGTTTTGAATGCCCAAATCCTTCATGTGTGCTGCAATGTGTTCGGCACAAGCGGCCACTTGATCATTGTAGGCGGGGTCCGCTGAAATGGACGGGATACGCAAAAGATCAAAGAGTTCATTAAGCATGCGTTCCTTGTGCGTATCGATAAAAGATTTGGGGTTCATAATGGAGTAAATTTTGGGTTCTCCCCAAAGGTAAGACCTTCATTTAAATTCCTATATTCGGGCATGCGCAAATTCCTACTAGCCATAGCAT
>JAYPCB010000132.1:0-3406 GCA_038124525.1 Cryomorphaceae bacterium | reverse complement strand
CTGCCGCACGGCTGTATTTTTTCTCTAACTCCTCAATAGTGGTTGCCGCAGGCTTGGTATTGGGCTGCTCCATGTAGGAGGTAATACCACCGGCCACTGCTGCAGCGCTCTCTGAGGCAATATCCCCCTTGTGTGTCAATCCAGGCTCACGGAAGTGCACCTGGTCGTCAATCACACCTGGGATCAAAAATTTACCTTCCGCATCAATGACTTTGACATTCGCATTTTTGTGACCAATACTGGTGTCAATTTTAGCAATACGACCGTTTTCAACGAGGAGGTCCCCTTCAAGGATTTCTCCCTCATTTACCATTTTGGCGTTTTTGATGAGGTAAGATTTTGACATATGTAGTAGGTAGGGTTGTTAGTTCGTTTTCTGAAAAAAACTCCAAACTTTAAGTTTAATAACACCAAAGATGGCCTCTTTGATGATGCCGCTGGACATTTTTGATTGCCCCTCCGTGCGGTCGGTGAAAATCACTGGCACCTCAACGATCGACATCTTGCGCTGCCAAACCTTGAACTTCATCTCAATCTGGAAAGCATATCCAACGAAGTGAATCTTGTCAAAATTTATGCCTTCAAGTGTGGCGCGTTTGTAACATTTAAAACCAGCTGTAGCATCTTGTATAGGCATGCCCGTTATGAAGCGAACATAGACGGAGGCGAAGTAACTGAGTAGTACTCTACTCATGGGCCAATTCACCACATTCACCCCTTTCACATAGCGCGAACCGATGGACAAATCTGCCCCATCTTCACAGGCCTTTTTTAATCGTGCCAAGTCATTCGGATCATGGGAAAAATCACAGTCCATCTCAAAAATGTACTCGTAACCGCGCGCCAAAGCCCACTTAAAGCCATGGATATACGCCGTTCCTAATCCTAATTTCCCGGTGCGTTCTTCAAGGTGAATGCGTCCGCCAAAGGCGTCCATCTTCTCACGGACCACCTGCGCGGTACCGTCTGGAGAACCGTCGTCCACAATTAAAACATCAAAGCCTTCGTTTAGATTCATGACCGTATCCAACATCTTACTGATGTTCTCGATCTCGTTGTACGTAGGTATGATGACTAATGCGTTCGACATAGAGGACAAATGTAGCAAAGAAACCATAGTTTAGTAGTCATGAACAGCGATGTATATACACGTAAAATTTGGTGGAAAATTGCCATCATCTCCTTTGGAACCATCATCGGGCTTGCCTCGCTGTTGTACACCGAGTCTTTCTTGGGAGAATTGCGCAACGAAGAGGAGCGCAAAATCAAGCTATGGGCCCAAGCCGTTGAAGAAGTATTCTTTGCCGAAGACGATTCGAACTTGAGCTTTTACACCCAAATCATTCAAGACAATACCACCATCCCGGTGATCTTGACCGACAATGACGGCAACATCATCGCCCACCGGAATTTGAGTGTTCCGGAATCGAACCCAGAGAAATACTTGCTAAGAAAATTAGACGAGTTTAAAACCTCAGGCCAAGTCCTCGAAAATCAGTTCGCCGACGGGCAAACCAACTACCTCTACTACAAAGGCTCCAACTTGCTGACCAAACTCCGCCTCTACCCGCTTATCCTTCTGGCCGTTATCGGCATCTACATGCTCATCAGCTATATGGCCTTTTCCAATGCGCGCCGCAGCGAGCAAAACAAAGTGTGGACAGGCATGGCCAAGGAAACCGCCCACCAGATCGGCACCCCACTGAGCGCACTGATGGGTTGGATTGCCTACCTCAAGGAGCAGTATCCCAAGGAGATTGCCTTTGGAGAAATGGAGAAGGACATCGACCGATTAACCGAAATCACCGACAGGTTCAGCAAGATCGGTTCACAACCGGAACTCAGCGACCTCAACCTCGATCAAACCATTTCCCGCACGGCCGATTACCTCGGCACGCGATTGGGCAAGAAAATCAGCCTCACCACCAACTTAGGCACTGAAAGCAACGTCCAGCATAACGGGCAGCTCATCAGCTGGGTATTAGAGAACATGATCAAAAATGCCGCCGATGCTTTGGATGGCGAGGGCGAAATCCGCATCCGCAAGGAAAGCGGGGCCGCTGAAGTTCACTTGTTCATCAGCGACAATGGCAAGGGCATTCCCGCCAACGACCAGCGCAAGATTTTCCACCCAGGATTCACCACCAAAAGTCGCGGTTGGGGATTGGGCCTGAGCTTGGCCAAGCGCATTATTGAAGATTACCACCAAGGCAAGGTGATACTCGTCGAAAGTGGTGCTCAGGTGGGTACGACTTTTAAAATCACCCTCCCAAAGGCCTGATGAAACACGCCACGCTGTACCTCCACATTCCCTATTGCAAGCAAGCTTGCCACTATTGCGATTTTCACTTTTCTACCGTGCGCTCGACCGAAAATGAGGTGATCGAGCGGATGTTAGTAGAATTGGCTGAGGGTCAACATTCGTGGTCGGAGTATGAGTTCACCAGCCTTTATTTTGGAGGCGGCACCCCAAGTATATTATCGACGGAACTCCTCGAGCGCTTCATCACCGGTGCATTTTCATCGTATAATCTTCGCGAGGATGCAGAGATTACCCTCGAAGCCAACCCAGACGACATCACCCCCGAACGACTTGCCCAGTGGCACCGCATCGGCATCAATAGGTTGAGCGTGGGATTGCAGAGCTTTGATGATGGGGAATTGGCCATGATGAATCGTGCACATCATTCCAACCATAGCCGACAGTGCCTGCAATGGATTTCTGAAAGCCCTATCGAGAATTATACGGTCGATCTCATGTACGGCATGCCCGGCAGTACGGTTGAAAGTTGGCAGGAACAACTCCAAACGCTCATGTCATTCCGTCCACCGCATTTGAGCTGCTATGCCTTAACCGTCGAGGAAAAAACCGTACTGCATCACCAGGTCAAAACCGGTGAGATTTCCCTCCCCGCCGATGATGTTATCGTGAAGCAGTTTGAAGTTTTGGACCAATGGGCCAACGCCCATGGCTATGCACATTACGAGCTGTCGAATTTTGCACAGCCCGGTAAGCACAGCAGGCACAATAGCCACTATTGGACCGGAGCGCCTTATCTCGGCATTGGGCCTGGGGCACATTCCTTTGATGGTACGCGCCGTTGGTGGAACATTTCCAATAATGCCCTCTACGCAAAAGGCGCAAAGCCTACGGAAGAACTGCTCTCCCCTCAAGACCTATTACACGAGCGATTGATGGTACGCCTTCGTACCGCCGAGGGATTCAGATGGGACAATGATTTTCCACACGAGCTGGGTCGGGCGGAGCGGTTCGTGTTGGAGCAGGAGGTGACTCGAGCGGTGGCGCAGGGAGAACTTGTCGCCAACGATGGAGGTTTTGCCATACCGGTAGCGCGTTGGATGGAGAGCGATAGAATTATTGCCCAATTATTTTTGGATTGACCTA
>JAYPCB010000131.1:0-3421 GCA_038124525.1 Cryomorphaceae bacterium | reverse complement strand
TTTTACCCTCTTCTAAGACGTCGACAATACGTTCCTCCAGTTCTCCCAAACCGAGGGCTTCGTACTTCTCTTGAGACGGTTTTTGGTACTCTAGAATTTCCGGAGTGAGGTAATCACAATCCTCACCTTCATCATATTCCGACCAATCCTCTCCCCAATGACAGCCGTGCTCCCTCTCGAAAGCCTGCTTATCCTTCTGGGAAATGGCACGATCGCCGAAGGTCTTTTGTAAGGTAGGAATGATGCTTTTGTTCATGGGGTAAAAATAGGCTACTCCTTCAACTCCGCAATAATAGCCTTTGCTTGTTCACGAGCCTCTGGATCTTCCGATTCTAGGGCCAATTCATAGGTTGCAATCGCTTTCGCCACATCACCCAAGGTTTCGTACATATAGGCCAGGTTAAAGACTACAATCATGTCCGTCGGGTCTAGGTCCACCGCGCGCTGAAAATGGACTGTCGCACCTTCCAAATCCTCTTGATAATAGGCAATGACCCCCAAATTTGAGATGCTCGGGATGTCCTCGGGGTAATATTTCAAGACCGCGTTGGAAATTCGGATGTTATATGGAAAGAGCGCCGGATTCTGCTCGTCGAAGAGGATTACCTGGTAATCTTGAAAGAAGCTAGGAAAATTGGGCTCATCAAAAGACTCATTATCGGTCCACAACCAAAGGTGATCATTAGTCGCATCTTGCGCAAACACGGCCTCAATACCTGCCGCAAAATCCTCCCAATACTTTGCTTGGCCAAGGAAGTGAATGTAGCCAAAATGCATATCCAACCTATTGGGATGCGCAGCAATCCCTTCACGAATGGTTTGTAGGGCCAATTCCGTGTGCACAGAATCCCAACTTATATAGCTGCCCATATATCCCACAACCTCGCCCGTACTATCGGTAATGGCGAAAGCATCACCTTGCGGGGGATCCGGCAGGATACCCATAACTTCACTGAGGGCCAAATTAACATGGTAATTGAATTCTGCCACATAGTATTCCGCCTCTTCCGGGGTGGCCAATTTCCATTGATCCAACACCACACGCTGGATAGAATCATTGCCGCTTTCGAATGCAGAAAGGAATTGGGCCTTGTAGTCTTGCGCGAAGCCCAAAGGGCCCAAGCAAATCGTTAGTATATGTATAACTGATCTTTTAATAGCTATTGGTGTATCTCCCCGAGAAGGTAAAAAATTTTGGGCTCCAAAATTTGAGAAATAAAAAAACCCGCGCCGGAGGCGCGGGTTCCTTATGTATAGAATTCAGGTACGAATTACATGTCCCAGAATACTTTAGCGAATGTATCGTCACCACCGTAGTTAGCAGCAGCCGCATTAACGTTTGTAGTATTCAAAGAATACTCGTCCAATGGGTAGCTGTAACGGTTAGGTGTTACGGTACCAGCCAAAGCAGCTGTTTGCATAGGCAGGTCGTACATACGTACGGCAGCATATGCTTCGAACGCGTTGCTGTACATAGCGATCCACTTCTGAACACCAATTTGTGTTGCAGCAGTAGTTGAGCTAAATGCAACCAATGGGTGCATCATGTACGCATCAGCATCAGCAGATGAACCGCCCCACTCTTCGATAGAAGCGCGGATACCATTCTCGTAGTGCGTAGCAGCATCGCTAGCACCAGCCCAACCTGCAACAGCAGCGTGAGCCATCAAGAATTCAACTTCTACGTAGCTGATCGCAGCGTGAGACCATGTTGGATCTTCCAACGCAGTTCCTGGCTGTGAGTAGTCGTAGTAGTTGACTTGGTAACCGTGAGGAGCACCAGTTACTGAATCTGCACCGCCCAAGTTCTTGAAGAAACCTGCACGACGTGGATCCGCCAACCCGTTCAATACATCACCTAGAGTCGCTGAGGCAACGTAGTCAGTACGACCACTTTGAACCAAAGTTTCCCACATTGGGTGAGTATGAGGAGGCGCTGAAGAGTAGTACAAACGCATATCATCAGCAGATGACATGAATACACCACCAGCGATAGCTTTCTCACCCCAAGATTTTGCAGCAGCAGCGTCGTATCCAATCATACGAACAGCCATACGCAACATCAAAGAGTTAGCAGCTTTCTTCCAAGCAGCAGCATCACCACCATAGATGATATCAGATGAACCAAAAGTGTTTGAACCACTAAGGTCAGCTGTGGCAGCATCCAAACGAGCCAATAGGTCCGCATAGATCGCTGAACCAGCATCATACTTAGGAACGTTTGTTTCGCTCAATGCCTCAGAATAAGGAACATCACCAAACAAATCCACCAAGTACTGGTATGCCATTACTTCCATTACTTCAATAGCAGCAATAGAAGCAGCTTTAGCAGCAGCACTTTCTGGTCCGTTCATAACAGCAGTACGTGCTTCTTCACAGTCACGGATTACAGTTACGTACATGCGTACGAAAGTGTTTCCGTTTACATCACGCTCGTTCAAATTGAAGTTTGACTCGTCAACGTATGTAGTCTGCGTCCAGTGCTGAGACCAAAGACGCAAGTTGTTCAAGTTCACATTTTGTACAGCGTCAAAATCGTAGTAACCCATTACTGCGTTGGCAAACAAGGCACCAGAAGGTACGCTCTCAGGAGCTTTGCCGTTTACGTTTAGGTCGCTTAGATCGCTAGTACAAGAAGTGATTGCGAGTGCTGCAGCTGCAGCGAATAATAACTTTTTCATATCTCAATTACTTCTTAGAATTTAACTCTCAAGTTCAAACCTACTTCACGCAAAGTTGGGTATGCACCACTCTGGTAACCCTGTACATTTCCTGCAGTCAGACCAGCTTCGGGATCTGAATAAGGTGAATTTTTGTACAAAATAGCCAAGTTGCGACCAACCAAACTTACATCTACGCCAGCCACAGGTAAATCACCCAATTGGCTTGTAGGAACTTGGTAAGTAACAGCAACCTCACGTAATTTCACGAATGATGCATCGTATACGTGTAACTCGTTTGGAGCCAAGGCCCAACCTAAGGTATTACCGTATCCGTTCATGTACATCATTAGATTCGCATCTGGAGAACCTGAACCTACAGGGTTTCCGTCGCCATCAACTGTGGCACCGTCCCAAAGGATTGGAGTCTCAATATGTGGATTTGAAGCTTGAACATCAGCCCAAGTCATACCACCACCATCTTCTACGTAAGTACGGATTTGGTTACCATTAGCATTTGTTCCTGCCTGGAAATCATAAATACCCGTTCCGTAACCGTACCAAGTATCCAATGAGAAGAAGTTACCTCCCATTTGAGCATCAATCAAAGCAGAAACAGTAATGTTTTTGTAAGAGAAGCTGTTGTTAATACCACCTCTCCAATCTGCTTGGATGTTTCCTACAGGACCTACCGCACCACGCAAGTAGCGGTGACCACCTCTCCAGCTAGACCATTCGTAAACGATTGGTGCGCCAGTAGC
>JAYPCB010000130.1:0-3476 GCA_038124525.1 Cryomorphaceae bacterium | reverse complement strand
AACGCATGGGTGTTGAGTAAGAGCTTAGAAACCTTGGCGGTTCGTATGGACCGTCATTGCAGCAACGCCTTGGCCTTTGCCCAGACATTGGAAACACATCCGGACGTGGAGCGCGTGATCTATCCTGGATTGCCATCACATCCTCAATACGCCCTTGCACAAGCGCAGATGGACGCCGGTGGCGGGATGGTGAGTGTGGTGGTCAAAGGGGGTATCGAGTGCGGAAGAACCATTTTGAACGGATTGAAGATATTCTCCTTAACCGCGAATTTGGGCGATGCTCGAAGTATTGCCACGCATCCTGCGTCTACCACCCATTCTAAGACGGCGAAGGACGTGCGTGAGGCGGTAGGGATTACAGACGGACTGCTTCGATTTAGTATCGGGTTGGAAACCGTTGCTGATTTGATTGAAGATTTTAACCAAGCGTGTCGATGAAAGCACACCAGTTAGATATTCCTAAACTTTCCCTTGAGCGTGGCGGCGAACTAAAAGATGTGGTGCTTCATTACCGCATTAAGGGAGACCTATTCAAAGAGCCTGTGGTGTGGGTGTTTCATGCTTTGACGGCCAATGATGATCCGACGGATTGGTGGCCAGGTTTGTTCGGCCCAAAAGGATTGTATGGCGAGGGATATGCTGTAGTATGTGCGAATGTATTGGGATCGCCCTACGGTTCGAGCAGTCCGGGAAACCACGCATTAGAGGGGCAAGATTTCCCCATTTTGACGGTACGAGATACGGTAAGTGCCCAATTATTATTGGCGCAACACCTCGGCCTGAACCACATCCACACCCTCATTGGTGGGAGTTTTGGAGGTTACCAGGCCTTGGAATTCGCCTTGGGCTTCGAAGGATCCGTGGACCATATGATTTTGTTGGCCACAGGGGCAGAGGAGATGCCATGGAACAAAGCCATTCACGAGGCCCAGCGATTGGCGATGGAGGCGGATGCTACGCTTTGGACTGGGGACGGTTCGAAGGGTTTGCAAGCGGCCCGCGGCATAGGGATGTTGAATTATAGAACAACGGCCCAATTCAATACTGCGCAGCAGGACTCGTTGGAGGAATTGGACCAATATCGTGCACCTTCTTACATCCGTTACCAAGGAGAGAAATTAGTGCGACGATTCGATGCGCCGTCGTATTACAGGTTGACGCAGCAGCTCGATACCCACCACATCGGTCGGGGGCGAGGCGGTATCGAACAAGCTTTGGCAAGCCTTCAGATCAACACCTTGGTGCTAGGTTTTGATAGCGATGTTTTGATCCCAATTCCCGTGCAACAATCCTTAACAGTCGCCTTGCCTACAGGCCGTTTAAAGGTGCTCAAAAGCGCTTTTGGTCACGACGGCTTTTTACTTGAATATGAACAGATTACAAAAGAAATATTAGAATTTTACCATGCGTAGAATCGTACAACTAACCCATGATATTTTCACGGATGAAAAGGCCGTTGCCCAAACCGTTGAACTTTTAAAAAAGCGCGACGGCGAGAACACCTTCATCCTCTTTCCACAGGCGCATGTTGAGGCGTTGTTTGGTGCGTTGTCTTCAGTGCCATTTGAACTGGAGGCACGCAGTTACGAGCGCGGTGAAGGCAAGGTGAAGGCGGCCCTTTGGGCAAAAGAATTGGGCGCCAGTGTCGTCGAGCAATGGACTCTCGTGAAGGGAGTCTACACGGCAGACCCTCGAATTGTGGAGCACGCTCAGATCATTGAGCGAATGAATTATCAAGAGGCACAGGAATTAGCCGCAGCGGGTATCGGTGTACTAGATCGCAAGGCGTTGGCCTTGTTAGAACAACACGGAACAGAATTACATATCCGCAGTGTATTCCACGCGCATGAGCATGTCGGCACGACCATTAATGCGCAAGGCAGCGATCGCGGCGTGAAGGCCCTCAGCCACATGCCGAATGTAGCGCTAGTAAGCCTCACCGGCGTGGCCTTTCAAGGGGTCGCTGGGGTAGATGCGCGTGCCTTTAAAGTATTGGCGGAAGAGGGTATAAATGTCCGATTAGTCAGTCAAGCTTCCTCCGAACGCAGCTTAGGCCTGGTCGTCGATCAAGAGAAAGCCTCAAGGGCACAAACCGTCCTAGCGGAAGCCTTTGCGCAGGAAGAAGCCACCGTTTCCATTACCGAGGGCCTAACGATCCTAAACATTATCGGACGACACAATTATGCGTTGGAGCGCGCTATTTATGCATTGCGTCGAAACAACATTTGGCTGCACTTGATTGCCAATAGTGTTGAAGGTCATCAGATTTCGTTGGTGCTCAACGGCGGTGCGCAGAAGAAAGCACTAGACCTTGTACACAGCCAGCTCCTGGGTCAGCTCAAACAATTGAACGTCTTCTGTTTTGGGAAAGGATTGGTAGGCGGCACCTTCATACGTCAGGTATTGGAAAGTAGTTCCCACGTCCGTGAGAAGCGCAAGCTGGACATCCGACTCATCGGTGTGGCAGATTCAAAACGATCGATTTTTACCCCTCAAGGCCTACCCGAAGATTGGCGCTCGTTGCTTTCAGAAAGTACCGAGGATAACGATCCACGGCGCATAGCTGAAGTACTGGCGCAAAGTGGCTTGTCCAACCTCGTGGTCGTTGATAATACGGCAGAACAGTCTCTGACAGATTATTACCCGCTCTTCGTGGAGCGCGGTTGTGATTTAGTAGCCTCCAATAAAAAGGCTAACGCGCGGGACCAGCAGTACTACGATGACCTACGAATCTTACTCGAACGCAAAGGCAAGTCCTTCAAGTATGAGACCAATGTGGGCGCAGGACTGCCGTTGGTAGATACCTTATTGCAGCTGCACCACAGTCGCGACCGCATCACCCGCATCAAGGGAGTCTTTAGCGGTTCTATGAGTTTCTTATTCAACACCTACAGCGAATCAGATCGTGCCTTTACATCCGTATTGAACGAAGCGCAACTCAGCGGATATACTGAACCGGATCCACGCGAGGACCTCAATGGGATGGATGTGGCCCGCAAGCTGCTCATCCTCGCAAGAACGGTCGATGTCCGCGCCGAGCTGAGCGATGTAAGCATTCAAAACCTCATCCCTGCAGAATGTCAGGAGGATGTGCCGTATGATGCCTTCAAATCTCATTTCCCAACGTTGGATGCATACTATGGTGCATTCAAACAAAAGTTAGCGCCTGACCATGTCTTGCGCTATGTTGGAGACCTTGCCATCAGTGATGAGGGCAAAGCCACGTTGAGCGTCGCCCTTGTAGAAGTCCCTAAAGCTTCACCACTGGGTGGCATTCAAGGGTCGGATAGTTTGTTCGAGATTTATACCGAAGGCTATGGCGATCATCCTATGGTCATTCAGGGGGCTGGCGCCGGAGCTGAAGTGACGGCCAGAGGGGTCTATAGTGATATCCTAAGGTTGGGGTAAAAAACTCCCGGGCGCGGAGCGCCCGGGAGTTCCTTTAAAATTTTGCTTGCAGGGTGAGCAGGAGCATA
>JAYPCB010000129.1:0-3592 GCA_038124525.1 Cryomorphaceae bacterium | reverse complement strand
CACAGCGACAAGTACGAGAACAAGGTATACACGCTTCCAAAGCACTTGGATGAGAAAGTAGCTCGTCTGCACTTGGAGAAGATTGGTGTGGAGCTTGAGACGCTTCGTAAAGACCAAGCGGACTATATCGGTGTGACGGTGGAAGGACCGTTCAAGCCAGAGCACTACCGCTACTAAAATTTTTAGATTTCTATTGCGAGCCGCGTCGAAGACGCGGCTCGCTCTTTTTACCCCCTATTTTTTGCCGTTGGCATAGATTTTTAGACCTTTTAGGAGTAATAACACACCCATGAAAAAAGCCCTTGTTGTTTTGATTGCACTCTTCGGTAGCCTGGCTGCAAAAGCCCAAGCGAACCTGGTGATTAAAGAAGTGGATATGGGCTTGTTGGCGGGATACCACACATTGTTGACCGACCCTGCGAATTTTGTGCTGGGAGAGGAATACGAATTGGGCGCATATATGCACGAAACGACCAACGGTGCGCTGTTGGCGGTGACGACTTCCTATGTACGCAACGGGGCCTTCGGTACGAATTACAATCTTCCGTTTTACGCCATTGGGAAATTCTCTACGGCGAAGTTGAAGATTGGTAAGTTGTGGGAGGGCAATTTCTTTGATGTGATGATTGCAACCGGCTTGGGGTATTTCTCTGGGGCCGATTACGCCGAAAAGCAAGGGATGATTGATTTGGTCTACTTGGACCCAGAAAACCCTGTATCCAACTTCACCATTCCTATTGAGTGCAACATTCAATGGTACGGTTTCGACGGCAGTATCAATGCCATTGCGCTCAAATACGAGCTCAACAGCTGGAACAACTACCTCGGGGTAGGCTTCACGTATTTACTCTAAACATGTCTAGGACCTTGCACAACGCTACCGCGGGCTTCATGCTATTGTGGGTGCATTTGGTGTGCCAATTCTTGATGTGGATGGACGAAGGGTATTACGATTTCCGGTGGATGAGTGATGGATGGAATTGGGTCATTTACTTAATCTACACGACGCTTATTTTCTTCATCAGCGCTGGATTTTATTGGCTCGTCTTTGGGAAGGGCCAACGATCGCCTTGGAAAGTGGGCCTTTCGGTGTTTGTTGGGTTGGTGCTGATGGCCGGTGTATTACTACTACTCTACGTGAATAGTGATTGGGCGATCTATCAAGACTAGCAAAGTTGAGTTGATGCCTCGCGATTTCGTATTTTAGGGAAAACGCAGCGCCTATGTTTTCTAAGATTTTACTTCGCCAATTGTACTTGCCCATGGCAGGAATCATGTTCGTTTTTACTTGGATGAGCATGAATTTGGTATTGCCTCGATTGGGACTCACCGTGAACACCGGTGCCGATTTTTATAGAAGCTTTCTTTTTATGTGGATCCCAGGGACAGCTCTGGCTTCTATGTTATTTCAATACTGGTATTGGGAATGGCCAAAGGTGATCAAGTTCCCCGCCGTTGCCTTAGTCAGTACTACGGTGGCACTATGGCTGGCCTTAATGGCCGCCGGCCCACTTCCTGGATAAGGCCATAAAAAAAGCCCGTAAACGCAGTGTTCACGGGCTCTCTTTAAATTTTTAGTGGCAATCAGCTACCGCAAGCTTCGCATTCTGGATTGTCGATGCTACATGCTTTTGGTTGTTCTGCTTGCTCGAGTTCTTGAACGAAGCTAGCGAAGGAATCGTCCATTTGGAAATCATTTGCGCTCATGGTATATAGTGTTTTGTTTTAGACTTATCTCTAAACTACCCAATCCAAAAATTGATTCAACAAAAACTTTTTGTGCGTTATTAACAAATTGGGTTTTTGATTTTGTGGGAGTTAGACCAATTGTTTTTGATAACTTAAAGTTTACACTCGGAGAAAGTCAAAAGCGTTTCTTCAAATTTGAAATATGAGTCTACAGAAAATGAAAAAAACCACCTTCCTCCTCTTGATGTCCGCCCTTGTGTGGGGTGCTGGTGCCTATGGACAAACGGGTGCGCGTGCTGAATACATTCAGGAATATGCCCAAATCGCTGTAGATGAAATGAATAGATCTGGTGTTCCGGCGTCCATCACCTTGGCACAAGGGATTTTGGAGAGCGGGAACGGCAAAAGTGAATTGGCCCGAAAATCAAACAATCATTTTGGGATCAAATGCCACAGCTCTTGGACCGGTGAACGTGTCTACCACGACGATGATGAGAAAGGGGAATGTTTTCGCAAATACGACAACGTGCGCCACAGCTTTGAAGACCACACGGACTTTTTAGTACGCGGCAGCCGTTACGATTTTCTATTTGACCTCGACCCCACGGACTACAAAGGATGGGCGAAGGGCTTGAAAAAGGCCGGCTATGCCACTGCCCCGGATTATGCGGACCGATTAATCAAGATCATCGAAGACGAGATGTTATACAAATACGACCGTGAAGGGGATTTCCCGACCGGCGAAGAATTAGCTTCCGACGAGCCCGAGCAGAAAACGGGTCCCGTGGTGGATGCCAAAGGCCGTCCTGTGAAGAATGCCCGTCAACGCTTTATTGTGCGTCGCATGATGGAAGCTGGTTCGCGAGTGCCTTTTGTGGTATTGGCGCCGGAGGAACGTATCGAGTACGTAGCGGATTCTTTGAACTTGCCCGTGGCGGCATTGCTGCAATTCAATGATATGACTTGGGAAACACAGCTGCAACCTGGAGATAGAATTTATATCGACGAAAAGAAGGGCCGTGGTGCGACGAAAACCACCTTGGTGCGCACTGGAGAAACCTTGCGAGATGTTAGCCAGCGCGAGCAAGTGAAATTGGCCAAAATCTACAAGTACAACGGATTCAACGTAGGTTACCAGCCGATGGTCGGCGATGAGATCAGGCTACGCCCGGTGGGAATTATTGAACGGTTCAAAGGCCAGTAACTGGGGCCAATTAGGTCTTCGACAGCTTCTGAACTACAGAGCTAATAATAAAGAGTCCCGTACTCACGGTACCCATCAACAGTAGTTCCGGTGCGCCCATGAGGTGATTGATTTTAAAAATGGTGCTCATGACCAAGGCCCCCGCGCCTAAAATTCCAGTAATTCGAATAAACTTTTTCATGAACCACAAGGTAGGGCTTGTGTGTTATATCTTCGCATTGTCTCAAAGGGGTGCCCAGAAAGTCTTTTGACCTACGGGCTGAGAACATACCCATAGAACCTGGGCAGGTAATGCTGCCAAGGAACGAAAGCAATATTTGTGTAACAACACGTTATTGCCCCTTGACGTGGTTTTAAAAGACCAATTTTCATGAAAAAATTCATGTACTCCGCAGCCGCTGTAGCACTGTCGCTATTCGTCACTGCACAAGAAAAGGTCGACACTATGTTGGTCGAAATTATTCCGTTGCCTCGAGTAGAATTGAGCGAGGTGAATGTCCTGGGCACTTGGGCGCAAAAGAACGACCCAATCGCACAGATCAACCTAACGGAAAAGGATGTTGAAGCGCTGAACACCGGTCGCGACCTTCCCTATGTGTTACAAGATGTTGCAGGCGTAGTTAGCTTCTCTGATGCTGGAAACGGTATTGGATACACCAACATGCGTGTTCGCGGTTCGGACATCACGCGCATCAACGT
>JAYPCB010000128.1:0-3729 GCA_038124525.1 Cryomorphaceae bacterium | reverse complement strand
GCTTTGTAGTGCGTTCTACGCTTGTCTCTTCTTGTGCTAGACTGTCTGCGCTTAGGATGTGCCATTTTTCAATTCGTTATTTATTCAACAAGTCTTTTAATTGGTCCCAACGTGGGTCCGTATCCGTTTCAGTTTCTTCGTCTTCGTCCTCCAAGTAATCCTCGATACCGTTGCCGGCATTCGGTCCATATAGCTTTGCTGGAATACTCAACACCACTAGTTCGTACACCATTTGTGCGATGTTGAACTGATGTTCACCAAAGGGTAAAATCAACAACTCCTCATTTTCGTCGTTGTAAGCATCACCAAACTTTACCTGAACATCAAAAGCATTATCTAATGCCTGCTCAAAAGGCTCGTTGGTCACGTCGCAAGGTGCTTGGATGCTGCCTGAAAAATTCAAGCTGAGGTCCAAAACAGTCTCGCTTTTTACCATTTCCATCGTGACTTTTCCACGCAATTGTGAATAATCGTCATACTCGAAAAGTTCAAAGAACGAATCATCCAGATCAAACTCAAATACGTGTGTCCCGTTGGACAAGCCGATAAAGGCGATATCAAAGTCCTTCGTTTTCACTACTTCAATTATCTCTGAATGAGCGTGCAAAGATATTCAAATTGTTGAAAACTTCTAATTCTTCTCTTTTTGTTTTTTGAGAGGATTTGCGGTCATCTCATCGTATTGGATTTGAGCTTGAACCGTTTCTATGGCCGTAAAAATCGCGTGCTGGAAGGAGGCGTGGTCTGCCTTGCCTTGTCCAGCAATGTGCATAGCTGTTCCATGATCCGGAGAAGTTCGGACAACGCTGAGCCCTGCGGTACAATTGGTCCCAGTTCCCATAGCTAAACTTTTGAACGGAATTAACACCTGATCATGGTACATGCCCAATACTGCGTCGAAGCGCTCTTCATGGCCTTGCCCAAAGAAGCCATCTGCCGGATAAGGGCCCTTTACAATGGCGCCTAATTTTTGGCTGTTTGCAATGGCCGGAGCTATTATTTCTGCCTCCTCGCTACCAATGGTTCCCATCTCGCCAGCATGTGGATTCAGGCCAAGAACCGCAATGGTTGGCTTAATTTTTCCAAAATCGCGTTTCAAGCTCTGGGCCAATAACGCAATGCTCTTTTCGATCTTTTCCTGGGTCAATGAAGAAGCAACGTCTTTAATAGGCACGTGTCCAGTAACGGTGGCCACTCGAATATAATCCGAGGCGAGCACCATCAACACTTCGTTGCCAAAGGCCTCTGCCAAATAGCCAGTATGTCCTCTGAAGCCCTCGTGTTGTTCCGCGATGTTGTGCTTATTAATCGGTGCCGTTACAATCGCATGGATATGTCCAGCTTTAGCGGCTTCAATAGCGGCATCAATACTTTTCAGCGCATAGGCCCCGCTTACATCTGTGGGAACGCCTAATTCAAGTTCAACATTATCCTCCCAAACAGAAACGAGGTTGTTTTTGCCCTCTTTGATTTGGTCAATGGAATCCACAACGTTGAAGTTGAAATCACGCTTATCAATGGCGTTGCGATGGTAGGAGGCCAGTTTACTTGAGGCGAAGACAACAGGTGTGCATAGCTCAGCCACTCGCTCATCTTCCAAGGCTTTAATGATGATCTCCATGCCTATGCCGTTTAGATCACCACAGGTAATTCCCACCACAGGTTTGGTCAACACATCTGCCCCTTCCCACTCCACTTCGGGAGTATCGAAGCTCATATCATAAAGATCCGCTTGCGCATCAAGGTTTTCCTTGATTTCTTCGGCTACAGGCTGTGCTTTGACGACTTTCGCGGGCTTTTTATTTCTGCCGCGTCCCTCTCGACTACGTCCTCCTTGCTTTTGCTCACGAGGTTCCTGGCCATCTTTGGCCTCTCCTTGGGCTTGCTCTTGTCCTTCGCCTTTTGGCTTGCGATTTCTATTGCGGTTGCGTCCGCCTCGGTTGCGTCTGCGGCGATCTCCTCCCTTATTTTCACCGTTGCCGGCGTTGTTGTTTGGATTGTTGTTTTGTGAGTCGCTCATTAGGCAGATTTTTTGCTGAGGAAGTCAAATAATAATCGGACACCTACACCTGTACCGCCTTCCACGCGATAGCCGATGCGTTTCTTCAAGAAAGCAGGTCCGGCGATGTCCAAGTGAATGTACGGATAATCAGTGAAGTGCTCCAAGAACTTCCCTGCGGTAATGGCACCTGCCTCTGCACCGCCAATGTTTTTCATGTCGGCAATAGGGCTCTTCAACAGCTCCTTGTATTCGTCCCAGAACGGGAATTCAACTACGCGTTCGTGAGTAGCCAAACCGCTCGCTTGCAAGGTGCTCATGGCTTCTGCTCCGGCATTGCCCATTCCGACGATGGCGTAGTGGCCAATAGCGCGGGCGGCTGCACCAGTTAAAGTAGCAAGGTCAATGACCAATTCTGGGTTGTATCGCTTCGCGTACACCAAAGCATCGCTCAAAATCAAGCGTCCTTCGGCATCGGTGTTCATCACCTCAACGGTCGTGCCGTCAGAAATGGTAATGACATCACCAGGAGTTACGGCATTCCCCCCTGGACGGTTATCTGTCGCAGGAACAAGGCCAATAACGTGAAGCGGCAAATTTGCCTCCGCCACAGCACTCATGGTACCTAATACCGCTGCAGCTCCGCCCATATCCGACTTCATATCGTCCATGTAGTTCGTCGGCTTCAAGCTCAAACCACCGGTATCATAGACCACTCCTTTTCCAACCAATACAATCGGTTTTTCATTGGTGGCTCCGGCCGGCTTGTGCTCCATAATGATGAATACAGGCGGCTCAGTCGAACCATAGTTCACGGCAAGTAGACCGCCCATTTTCAAGCTTTCAATCTGCTTCTTCTCTAAGACCTCTACTGAAAAACCATGACGCTTTCCTGCGGCTTTGGCTTCATTCGCCAAATCTGTAGCCGTAAGGTCGATGACTGGAGTGTTGACCAAATCGCGCGCAAAAACAGTTCCCATCACGGCCACGGCTTGTGCTTGTACGGCAGCTTCATGGCCTGCCTCAACAAAGAGTTGAACCAAGGAGTTGCGACGCTTGTGTTGGTCAGAGAAGTAGCGCAAGAATTGGTAATTCCCTAAAGCAGCACCCTCCGCCACAGCAGGTACGTGGTGCCCTAAAATCGCAACGCGATCGGCGAACAAGGCATTGGCTTTTAAACACAAGGCATTTCCCGCTTGGCGCATTTTTTCAGCACGCGTATCCGTATCCAAAGAAGATTTGACTTTATATACCCAAGTCGTATTCGCCCCGCTTTGCAGTTCTAGCCACTGTTCGTCAAACTTATCGGCCAATGCTTCAACACGTGCTTGCTGCTCGGGCGCAAGGTGTGTGGCCAATTCTTCTAAGTTTTCGTAAACAATCGCGAGGGGTCCGGTGTAATCAGGGGTGTATGTAGAGACTTTCATGTTCTAAATATTTAGCTTCAAATGTACTATTTTAACCAACCACAAAACAGTCCCCATGTTTACCGGAATTATTGAAAACGTTGCACGGGTTGCCAAACTGGAAAAAAGCGAAGGCAACCTAGAATTATATATGGAATCTCCGCTTGCGGCAGAGATGAAAATCGACCAAAGTGTAGCCCACAATGGGGTGTGTCTGACCGTCGTGGAAATCTTTGGCGACCGCACCTACCGTGTGACGGCCATCGAGGAGACCCTCAACAAAACCAACCTCAATGATTTGGTGGAAGGCAGCCCTGTGAATTT
>JAYPCB010000127.1:2737-4061 GCA_038124525.1 Cryomorphaceae bacterium | reverse complement strand
CGTGTGACGTTTCCTCCATGACCGCCCGCGCTAACTTCGCAGGGTTCTTGATATGTTTCAACCCCGCCACAGCTCCCGCCATTTTGGTCGAGCCGTCCATGACCGAAGCATCTAGTTCTACTTCGCCATGATCATTGAATACAGCTCCTTTACCTGCATTGAAATGAGGATCGTTCTCTAGCATGGTGAGGCACTCCACGACGACGTCCATCCCATTAGCCCCGTAGGCGAGCATATCATATCCCACCTTCAGCACAGCCTGCAAAGCAGAATCATACTCCGCGATTTGCTCGTCGTTGTAATACTTACGCTCTATTCCGCCCGCTCCCCCGTGAATGAGGATGACCGGCCCATCAAATTTGAACGTTTGATGATTCTGTGCGGTAAGCAAGGATGGCAATAAGGCGGCAAAAAAAAGAAGGTGTCGCATATGGTGATATTGTGCTTTGTGGCTCGAGTGTTGACTTAGAGCTGTCCTAAAATACAACGAGAATTGGCCCAAGAAAAACTTGATTGCTCCATAAAATGTTAGTAGGATTGTAATACAACAACACATCTTCATAATGGTCCAAGATTACAACGCCTACACCGCCACCGACAGGCAGGTATGGAACGCCCTTTACTCGCGCCAACGAGAGAACCTCAGCGACAAGGCCGATCCACGATATTTGGCGTGCCTGGACCAATTACTTCCGGTGATGAACGCGGAAAAAATCCCTAATTACAACGATTTGAATGCCGCACTTGGGGCCGCGACGGGCTGGAGCATTCACGTGGTTCCAGGGTTGATCCCGGTAGAAGAGTTTTTTGAACTATTGGCCCAGCGCAAGTTCCCAGCATCGACTTGGTTGCGAAAGCCGGAGGAATTAGACTACCTCGAGGAGCCTGATATGTTCCATGATATTTTTGGCCACATTCCATTGCTCCTTGACCCGCAATACGCACAATTCATGGAAGATTTCGGTAAACACGGGGTGGCAAATTTGAAAAAGTCCCACATTATCCGCCAATTGCAAAACTTGTACTGGTTCACCATTGAATTTGGCGTGTGTGAGGATCCTACGAAGATTTACGGGGCTGGCATCATCTCGAGCTTCGGAGAAACGAACCACATCTTTGATCCCGAGACGACCATCTACCCTTTCGAATTAAAAAAGGTATTAGGAAATAGCTTCATTAATAGCGAAATTCAAGGGCACTACTATCGCATTGACGGCCTCGATGCCGTATATGGGATAGACTTCAAACACATTCACTAATGAAGAAGCTCTTATTGGTTGCCGGCGCTGCGCTGTGGTTTCAATGTACCCCGCCTGCTGAGACC
>JAYPCB010000127.1:0-2727 GCA_038124525.1 Cryomorphaceae bacterium | reverse complement strand
AACGGGTGAATTTGTAGGCCCATTGCACGGGGTGCCCGTACTCTTGAAAGACAACATCGATTATTTCGGAATGCCGACTACCGTGGGGACCAATGCCCTTCGCAAGAACTACCCGTCGGAATCCAGTCCGTTGGCGCAACAACTTGTCAATGCCGGTGCGATTGTGTTGGGGAAGGCGAATTTGAGCGAATTGGCAAATTTCCACAGCACCGTTTCCTCCTCCGGCTGGAGCCCAGTGGGCGGGCAATGTAGAAACCCATATGATCTGAGCAGAAACCCTTGCGGCTCTAGTTCGGGTTCCGGCGCCGCGGTGGCAGCCAATCTTTGCATGATGGCCATCGGTACCGAAACCAACGGCTCGATCACCTGCCCCTCGAACAACAACGGAATCGTCGGCCTCAAACCGACCGTGGGACTGATTTCCCGCACCGGAATTTTCCCAATCAGCTATACCCAAGATACCGGAGGCCCCATGGCGCGCACGGTGAGCGACGTAGCCGTTTCACTCGGAACGATGATTGGTAAGGACAATAAAGACCAGAAAACACATCAAGAGGACCGCAGTGCCCTAAAGGATTATACCAGCTTTTTGAACGACCAAAGCTTGGAGGGCAAGAGAATAGGCGTGTATTCCAGCGCGATGAACGATAACTTCTTGCTACAAGCCGTTTGGGAGGATGCACTGGTCGAATTACAAATGCAGGGCGCTGAACTAGTGTACTTAGACGACCCTATCGCGGATGATGCTACGGGTCCAAGTTATGAGGTCATGTTCTACGAATACCGCCAAGGTGTGAATGACTATTTCGCCAACAACCCTAGTGCAGGCATCGAAGATATGTGGGGGTTATACCGTGCCATCATTGAAGATTCCATGGAAATGGCTTACCACGACCACGATCTTCTGAGAATCTCAGAGAATTACACTCCCGAAGAAAAACGCGAAGCCTACGAGGCCGCACTTGAAAGGGCGCGCTACCTCAGCCAAGACCAAGGCATTGATCGCGTAATGGACAGCTTAGCACTGGATGCTATCGTAGGACCTGCAGGCGGACCTGCCTGGAAAACAGATCATGTGAACGGCGACCACTTCAGCGTGTACAGCGGGAATGCATGGGCAATTTCCGGATATCCTCACATCGTAGTTCCCATGGGCCAAGTATATGGTTTACCCGTAGGCCTAAGCATCATGGGACGGAAGTGGGACGAAGGGAATTTGATCGGCTATGCCTATGATTTTGAGCAGGCTACGTTGGCGAGATTTACACCGAAATTCTTAAATTCAACAGCGCCTTAATAAACACATCATGGGAAAACTCAAATACCTTTTTGTCTTTACCCTACCCGCCTTAGCATTTATTAGTTTCCACAGTACGGGATGGAAAGCCTACCTGCCGGTGATAGAGGCCTTTGCTTTTATTCCTGTTTTAGAATTCCTCTTCAAGCCAAACGAGAGCAACCTCTCAAAACAAACCAAGGAAAGTCGTATCAGCGATGGTTTCTACAAAACAGTTCTAAGGCTATGTGTACCCATACAGCTGGCCATGGGCTATTTGTTGCTCATACAAACACAAGGTGAATTAGACACCACGACCTTGGTGGGCAGAATCCTGTCCTACGGAATGTTGTGTGGCGTGATGGGCATCAATGTGGCACATGAATTGGGCCATAAAAGAAATACCATGGACCAATTCTTTGCTAAAGTACTTCTCACCACCACGCTTTACACCCACTTCTTCTTGGAGCACAACTACGGGCACCACAAGCATGTCGGGACCACAGAAGACCCGTCCACCGCGCGTCGAGGCGAATGGGTCTATGTGTTCTGGTTCAGATCCATTGTATTCGCCTACCTCAGCGCCTGGCGAATAGGCACCTCCCGAAGCAAGGGAAATGTCCTAAAGAACGAGATGGTTTGGTATACCATGGTACAAATCGCTATGCTATCCTTGATTTTCACAACCTTCGGGACCACAGGTTTGGTCGCTTTCATTGGCGCGTCAGTAACGGGTTGGATTATGCTAGAAACAGTGCAATACATTGAGCACTATGGCTTGGCGCGCAAAAAGGTAAACGACCATAGATACGAAGATGTGAACCCTACCCACAGCTGGAATTCAAATCATCAATTAGGCCGTGCTATTTTGTTCGAACTCTCTCGCCATAGCGACCATCATTACCTACCACATAAGGATTATGTGGAGCTTGACCACCACGACAATAGCCCCCAGCTGCCCACCGGATATCCGGGCATGATGCTCATCAGCCTTATTCCGCCACTCTACTTCCATTTAGTGCACAAGAGAATTTCTTAAAGCCGTTGTGAACCTTGAGTTCCACTCGTGGTTAGTAGTAGAAAGCACCTAACCATGAAGAAACTCTTTTTCGCCTTGAGCGTCATAATCCTAGCACAATCGTGCGATACGGGCGCTCCATCATTTTGTAACGACGGTATTCAGAACGGAAATGAATTGGGTATTGATTGCGGTGGAGATTGTCCCCCATGTGCCTCATACACTGTCGAGGGACACGCGCAAAAGGGACCATTCTTAAACGGGAGTTCGGTTCTTTTGAGTGTGCTGGACAGTAACTTAAACCAATTGGGCACCTCATATACCGCGCAAATCTTAGACAATTCCGGGTACTTCCTTTTTGGATCGACCAACCTTGCCTCCCCATACGTTGCACTGCGTGCCGACGGATTTTACTTCAATGAGGTATGCGGTT
>JAYPCB010000126.1:0-4354 GCA_038124525.1 Cryomorphaceae bacterium | reverse complement strand
CCTATGATGGCAATGTTCATGGCAGAGAAAACGTTAGAGACAGGCCAGGAGCTTGGATGGCACTCTCGCTACCTGCAAAATATTGTTTTTGAGTAAATTGCGGACTGATGCTTAAATCATCACTCACATCAAAATCATGGAGGTGAGCATCAATATTTGCATCTAAAATTCCCAATAAATAGATACCTAATATCCCAAACAAGGTATACTCTCTTTGGGTGCGTAATTGCTCCATATAACCCATTGCTTCTTGAGCGACACCGTTCACTGATGTTTGATAAAACGGGGAGGGTATGGCGGTGAAAATTTCAGGAGCGGCACTTTCTAGCTCTGCTCTTGTGGTATAGCTCGGGTTATCAATGATAAACTGCAATACACTTTCGTAGGATTTGAATTGTGCATTGAGTTGGCCATAATAATAAGCGGTACCGCCTATGCCTGCCCAGAATACTGGGGCTTTCCAATATTTTCCATTGTAAATCTGTCCTCCACCCGGAATGAGCGAAAGGGTGGTGGCCAGTTTGATGTTGTGTAATTCATCTGCGGTATGAGTGGAATCACTGTGTTGGGCCTTCACAGAAAGGCACGCCAACACCACCATTACACTCAATACATATCTCATGAGTTGAATTTCGAGATGATGCGCTGTAGATCGTCGTCAGAATCAAAGTCTATTTGAATACGTCCCTTACCGCTAGGTTTCACTTGAATGTTCACCTTGGTTTGGAAGTATTGACCCAATTCCTTTCCTAATTCCTTCATGCCCTGCTGCACAGGTGCTTCAGGTGCTTTCTCCTTAGGCTTCTTAATGGCAGCAGCAAGTGCCTCCGTTTGACGCACACTCAATCCTCCTTTGAGAATCTTCTTGTAGAGGTCGATCTGTGATTCTTCAGACGGCAAGTTCAATAAGGCTCTCGCATGTCCCATGCTGAACACTACGGAAGTGATGCCGTCACTATTCTCATCGAGACTTTCGTTGCGGTTGATGTCGCGCAATTCAGCCTGAATGATGGCTGGAAGCTTGAGCAAGCGCAGAAAATTGGTCACTGTAGAGCGTCCTTTTCCCAATCGCTTTGCCACCTCTTCTTGAGTTAAGCCTAGTTCATCCATCATGCGTTTGCAGGAATAGGCCATCTCGATAGGGTCTAAATCCTCACGTTGAAGATTTTCTACAATGGCCAGCTCCAACATGTTGCGATCGTCCGCAAGACGCACATAGGCGGGAATCTCTTCTAAACCAGCGATTTGTGAAGCACGGAAGCGGCGTTCCCCAGAAATCAATTCGAACTTCATGCCATTCTTGCGAACGGTAATGGGCTGAATGATACCGAGTTCACTGATGCTCTGGGCCAATTCTACCAAGGCATCATTATCAAAGTTTGATCGAGGCTGGAAAGGATTCGTTGTAATGGCATCTAAGGAGATCATCGCCACCTGACCTACGAGCTTCTCGGCACCCGCATCGGTAACTTTATTCACTTTCGCGATTTCTTCTCCCAAAATGGCCGATAGGCCTTTTCCCATTGCTCGTTTTGCCATGCTTATGCGCTTTTTGCCAGTATCTCTTGTGCTAAAGTAAGGTAATTCTCAGCGCCCTTACTACCGGCATCGTACTTCAAGATGTTCTCCCCATAACTAGGTGCCTCGCTCAGTTTCACGTTGCGATGAATGACCGTTTCAAAGACCAATCCTTCGAAGTGGTTTCGCACTTCATCAGAAACTTGGTTTGACAAACGCAATCTGCTGTCAAACATGGTCAGCAAAAGCCCTTCAATACTGAGGTCTTCATTGTGCAGTTCTTGCACCTTTTTGATGGTATTCAACAGCTTTCCTAATCCTTCTAGGGCATAATATTCACATTGAATAGGCACCAAAATGGAGTTTGCCGCCGTCAACGCGTTTAGGGTAATAAGACCAAGGGAAGGAGCACAATCGATGATGACATAATCGTAATCATTGGCCACGGATTCCAAGGCTTTCTTGAGGAAATACTCGCGTTTGGGTTGGTCAATGATTTCGAGTTCTACGGCTACCAAATCTAGATGTGCTGGAATAATGCTCACGTTTGGAGCATCCGTTTTTAGGACCAATTCTGCCGCAGCCTTTGCACCTTCAATCAATTCATAGGTGCCTTGCAGCGCCTGATCTGGCTGTATGCCCAATCCACTAGTAGCATTTGCCTGTGGATCTGCATCCACTAGTAAAACTCGTTTTTCAAGCGCCCCTAAGGCTGCACTCAAGTTTACCGCGGTGGTGGTTTTTCCAACGCCGCCTTTTTGATTGGCAATTGCGATTATATGTGACATAAAGATGTGCTTTCAGAAATGGTAAATTCAAAAGTAAACCATTGCTTATCGAAATGCTAAAAAAGTAATGAACACTCTCGTTAGGAACCTTCGAACTGTCCCTCAAGTTGCATCTTGATCAGATCAGAATAATGACCCTCTGCAGCTTCAAGCTCTGCTGGAGTTCCTCTTTCGATGATTTCACCTTGATCCAAACATATGATCTGTTGGCAGTGCTTTACACTACTCACGCGGTGGGAAATGATGATGCCACTCAGGTTTTCTGTGGCCTTTCTAAGGTTAGATAGAATCTGCTCTTCAGTTTCAGTATCCACTGCGCTCAAGCAATCGTCAAGAACAATGACTTTGGGAGACTTGATCAGGGCTCGCGCAATGCTTACGCGTTGCTTTTGTCCACCGCTTAGGGTAATGCCGCGTTCACCGACCTTGGTTTGGTATTGCTTATCAAAGCCCATGATATTATCATGCACCCCGGCCGCTTTCGCCGCACTTTTGACCGCATCCATGTCCATGGTATCCATTCCGAAGGCTATGTTATTGGCAATGGTGTCACTAAAGAGGAAGGCTTCTTGAGGTACCCATCCTAGGTATGATTTTAGAGTGGGAAGGTCCCAGTTTTTGATGTCCACTCCGTCCACTAGAATGGCACCCTCGGTAGGATCGTACTGGCGCACCATCAATGCAGCAATAGTACTTTTTCCCGCTCCAGTCTTACCCAGTACTCCAAGACTATTGCCCGGTGCTATGGTAAAGGAAACATCTTTTAGCGCTGTAATGCCACTGTTGGGGTAGGTGAAGGAAACGTTCTTGAATTCAATGCGGCCTTCGAACGAGGAAGGCTTGTGCGTGCCGTTAGAGAATTCAGGTTGTTCTTTTAAAAACTCGTCCAAACGTTGCATGGAGGCATCGGCGCTTTGAACCAGGGAAGTAACCCAACCTATGGAAGCGATGGGCCAAGTCAACAAATTCACGTAGTAAATGAACTCGGTGATGTTTCCGGCACTTACTTGGCCCGCAAAGTATAATCTACCCCCAACGTAGATGGTGATCAACGTGCTGATGCCCACCATCAGGATCATCAAGGGCTGAAACGTCGCATTCACGCGGAATAATCGCTCATTTACACTGCGGTATTCTATGGCTTGTGCTTTGAAATTTGCACTGAACCATGGGCTTTTGTGGTAAGCTTTAATGACTCTAGCCCCGGAGAATGATTCTTGGGCAAAGGTGCTCAGTTCGCTCAACTGCTCTTGTACTTTGCGCGAACGAGTATGGATTAAATTGGCCACACGATATACCAAAAAGGCCAAGAAGGGCAGAGGAACTAAGGTCAATAACGTCAGCTTAGGACTTACGGAAATCATAATGCTGATGACCAAAAAGATGGTGAATCCAGTGTTCAGCGCGTACATGATGGCGGGACCGACATACATGCGAACCTTGCTCACATCCTCGGAAATTCTGTTCATCAAATCCCCAGTGCTGTTGTTCTTGTAGAATTTTTGAGTCAAACTCTGGTAATGCTCAAAGACTGTGTTTTTCAGATCAAACTCAATATGGCGCGACATCACCACGATGGTTTGGCGCATGAAGTACATAAAAATCCCTTGTAAAACGGCGGCTCCGATGATGTACAGGCCGTACCGGACCAATTCTCCGCTCACATTACCGTCTTGAGCCACTCCGTTGCGGTAATTCTCAATAATCACGGCAATGGCATTAAAGCTGTTCCGAATAAATAGGGCAGGGAAAAGCTTGAATATGACTGAGATGATCACAAAAAACGCACCCGCGATCAATAACCATTTGTGTTTGCCGAAATAGGGATTGAGTTTTTTTAATGCCTGCATGGTGCGAGTTGCCTACGTGAGGATGTATATTTGCCGCAGTAAAAACAGTCCTTTACATGCGGAGCCACAAAAATAACACCTCTTTGATGAAGTCGTTCATTCTGAACCCGCATACCTGCATTTATATATTCTAATGATTACTAGACGCCACATTCGTATCAAGGTGTTGCACCACCTTTTTGCCCAAAGTACAGACGA
>JAYPCB010000125.1:0-4388 GCA_038124525.1 Cryomorphaceae bacterium | reverse complement strand
GCCTCGGGTCCATTCCGGAGGTGATCTTTTCGCCACGGGTCAAGGTCAACCTGATATGAGTATGGTCGGTCATCCCGTTGGCCCGAAGTGTCGCCTGTATGGCCTTACGAATGAAGTCGCGCGTCGGCACCCCTTCAAAGGCCATCGCAATGGCGCTATCCTCGAGGCGGTCGAGGTGACGGTCAAGGCAGTACACCCCGTGCTTGTACACGCGCACGCCCTCCCACACGGCATCACCGCCCTGTACCGAGCTATCAAATACACTGACTTTCGCATGGTCGCGGTGCACTAGGCCATCGCCTACCCATACTTTGATATCCTTATTTCTTGGATCGAATTGCTGTAACATATTATTCGAATTGTAATCGTTGTTCATACAAAGCCTCATAGGCCGGCAATGTCGCCTCCACCACAGCTTCGTGATCGGGGCGCAGCGGTGCTGGCATGGCCTTAGCCGGACCAAATCCTGTACTCTTGTGGACGTTCGCGTACCAATACGGCCACCAAGGTCCGTCGTAAGGTTTTTGACCGGGTGCCCAGGCGAGCATTTCTGGTCGTGGCACCAGGCCAAGGGCTTCGCAAATTAAAGGCATATTTTTCGCTGGATTGGCCAACATTTCGTCGGAATCCACGATGATTTTTGGGCCGGGGAATTGAGATAATTGGCCCCACTGCTCCCATTGCTCATTCAAACCGATGTCGAACGGACTCATCGTGTCGATCACCTTCGCGAAACTGTGCACCACCTTGCGGGGATGACGGATCCAAAACACATAGGCCGACGGCTCCACCCAATGCCAAGGCTCGCCGTGCATGTGATGCGCCATGTTTTTAAGGTAAATCTCGTCGTGGGAAGAAAGCGCAGCGACTTCGTCCCGCACCCCTTCGAGTGTAGTCGGCCATTGCGCGAGCACCTCCTCTTTTCCAGGATGATCTGGGTCCAATTTCTTCAAGTACACCCCGTACATCGGTTCATCAAAGACTACACAACCGGGACGTTGGGCAAAACTGTACATCAGGGCAGTACTGATGTTGCGAGGTCCAGAAATGGCGTGGATGATTTTGGGCATGGTTTGAAAATACGTCTATCTGCTCAAAACCTGCTCTAAAACCGTGTAATACTTGTGGCCAATGAAATAGGCACCTTGTTGGTTATAGTGAATAGGATCCGCAAGGAAAGCATCGCTAAAGCCATCACCCATATCAACCGCTATTACCTGAGAGGTACCCGAAGAGTAATCATTGGCCATAGCCGCAATATCGGTTTCCATTTGCTCATAGAATGCAAGCAAATCCCCCGTCATCAAACCTGAATGTGCAGGTGCCATTATTTCAATAACAATGGTGACTTCGGAATTATGCGATTGAAGAATCTCTAGGATATCTTCTATGTTATCCATGGCATCGCTATATGATAGACCGTCTAATGCATCATTTCCACCAGGAGAGCTAATGAGTACTACATCAGGAGTATCAATGGTGCTCAGCCAATTTGGGAGCGCAGTAAGAATTTGACCTGAGGTCCAACCGCCATGTCCTTCATGATCAGGATCAAACTCATCATCACCGTAATAATAAGGGTCTACCTCATTCCCAATAAAATCAAAAGACCATTCATTATCTATGAGCTCACTCCATAATGGATAGCGGTAACTATAGTATTCTGGGGCATCACCCTCAACACGCGATGCTCCAATGGGTAGTATTTTATTTTTTACTTCCTCAACGGGTTCTGATTTGCAACCAAATAAGACAAGAAGAAGGAAGAATTGAACAGAAAATTTCATTGTGAGAAGTTATGGATTTTTCGCCTGCGGCGAAAGAACCAAAAACACGCCCTTGTACCCAAAGACAAGCCGTGCGCTGCTCACGCAGCGCTGCGTCTTTTTTAATGCCTGCACCTTTGTGCAAGCACAGGTGCGGCATTAAAAAAGCCGTGCACCTTTTCGGTGCACGGCTTTTTCTTTGTGGGCTATACTGGATTCGAACCAGTGACCTCTGCCCTGTCAAGGCAGCGCTCTAAACCAACTGAGCTAATAGCCCCTGCGGAATTCAAAGATACGAGATGGGGGTGTTTTGATGCACAAATAGTTTGAATTTGTATTTTGGCGACTTACTCGCACACAATGAAACACTTACTTGCATTCGTCCGCCTTGTTGGCTTGGCGTTTTTATTTACCCTAACCAGTCTCCTAGTGGTTTTGGGACGCTTATTTGGCCGAAAAGGCGCACATGCCATGCTTCGATTTGGGGTGTATTGTAAAGCCAAGTTGCTGGGGATTAAGAGTGATGTTTTTGGGGAAACTACGAAGCAGACTCAGCTAATCTTGATCAACCATCCCTCCTACTTGGACATCATGTTCTTGAATTTTGTGAAGCATCCGACTACACTGTTGGCGGCGATCAACTTTAAGAATTGGCCCTTGGTGGGTTGGCTTGGGAAAGCCTTGAATGTTATTTGGGTCAAGCGTCACGATCGCAACGCAGGGAAGCAAGTGTTGTTGGATGCCAGCCAAAGGTTTAAAAAGGGATTGTGTTTGATGACCTCGCCAGAAGGAAGGACATCGGGAACGCACGACATCTACCCGGTAAAGCCAGGGCTGTTTATGTTGGCGCAGAGCGCGAATGTGCCTATTACGTTTATGTGTCTGAAGTATAAAAACAACGCAGTGCCTTATTTCCATTCGTTGAAAGAGGGTTTTGTACTACACTTTTTAAAGCACTTTTGGAATGTATTAGGACAGTGGCGGATTCCGGTGGAGGTTCATTTTTCAGAACCGACGTTTTTCGCGGACGCGAGAGAGGGAGTACAAGCTTTCTATGAATTCAATAAAAAGCATCTTGAGGATGTTCTTCATTTTGAAGTACCGGTGAAGGAGGAGTTTATCGGGGAAGCGCTTACTCGATTAGATGAGACATTACTCAGTTTCCGGGCGGAAAGCAAGGAGGAACTGTTGGCTTAAGTATCTTTAGAGAAATAATTGGACCCCCATGAAATTCAAATTACTTGGGCTCGCATGCTTGCTAAGTGCAGCAGTGCTGGGCCAACCTGTGCACACCGCCATTGTTACTGGATCTGTTATTGATTCTGCGACAGGGGCTGGAATGCCGAATTATCCTGTATTTATTGCCGATTCTTCCAATGCCATGGGCGGCGGAGGGAGCACCTTGACCCTGTTTACGGATGCCAATGGAAACTATGCCGACACGATGTCTTTGTACAGCACGGCGGGTATTTTGTTGGCGCAAACTGAGGATAGTTGCTCGGGAAATTGGCTCTATGACTTCTATACCTACACGGGCAATACGCCATCGGTGTTCACCTTCTCTTCGACCTTCGTTATTTGTGGAGGCACGAGTTCAGGCGGGGGTGGCGGATCCGGTGGTGGAGGCGGTTCGGGCGGTGGCTCCGGGTCTGGAAATACAGGATGTAATGCTGCCTTTACCTTCGATTCTACCTTGACCGGAAACGGTCAGATTGTGCTTTACAATACCTCAACGGTAGATTCAATATTCCAAAATGCGAGCATATTGTATCAATGGAGCTGGGGCGATGGCACAGGCGCTGTGGGGGCCTTCCCTTCACATCAATACACCCAGAGCGGGACATTTGTGATCTGCTTAACGCAAACGGCAACCGATAGTACGGCTTTTGGGGTGATGACCTGTACCAGTACCTATTGCGATACCATCAGCATCGACAGTACCGGAAATGTGAGCTACAAGGGCGTGAACGTAATGGTCAATGTATATAGTCCAGATCAAATGAACTTGGACGAAGAAGAGATCGTAGGGTTCAAATTATTCCCTAATCCTTCCCAAGGAGCAGTGAATTTTGAATGGAATCGTGCCTCAGAGGTATGTATTTATACCATGAGTGGCCAATTACTTTATGCAGGTCCCAATGATGGTCAGACCGCACTGCCACTGCTTCCAGCAGGCACTTATGTAGTGCGTGCGCAGAGCGAAAAATACGTTCATCAGGAAATATTAATCGTCCGATAATACGATTGCTCAATTATTAGCCGCACCTTTGGGGCAATTAAATAACTAATTGTGAATCAAGGAACAGTAAAGTTCTTTAATACTGACAAAGGATTTGGCTTTATTAAAGACAACGATTCAAACACCGAGTACTTCGTCCACGTGACAGGTCTTGTTCACCAGATTTCTGAAGGTGATGCGGTTGAGTTTGAATTGCAAGAAGGAAAGAAAGGATTGAACGCTGTAAACGTAAAACAGCTTTAAGTTTATACCAGAGTATTCCAAAGGCCTCCAGAAATGGGGGCCTTTTTTTTATGCAATAAAAAAACCCGCGCCATTGGCGCGGGTCTTGTAGCCCCGAAGGGAATCAAACCCTTATCTCAGGTACCGGAAACCTGCATTCT
>JAYPCB010000124.1:0-4535 GCA_038124525.1 Cryomorphaceae bacterium | reverse complement strand
TTAATTCCATTATCTAAATCTAAACTCAAATCCCATACTTACCCAACGCCCCGGCTGAATAACATTCCCGCGGTCGTAATATTGAGTATCGAAAGCATTGTTGATGTTGATGAACGCTTGGAATGGGAACTGGCGTTTAAACAAACCCGCAGCAGGCGCGTAGTACACCTTTAGATCAAGCAGCGCAAAAGGCGCATAGGCTACTTCGCTCCCACCGCTGTAGTAGGTACCCACTCGATCTTGAAGGGTCAAGGCGTAATTCGCAAAAAAGCCTAGGCCCAATTTCTGTGTAGCGCGCGCCGTAATCTTGGCCTGCAAATAATCCAATGCGTACAAGCTCGCATAATCTACCTCTTGACTTGTACCTTTCATGAAAGCTGCTTGCACAGAAGCACGTCTGAGCATCTGCTTTCTCTTCTGTGCCGTGTAGGTCATTCCACCCTCAACTCCTGTGAGCGCAAGAGTGGTAATATTTGAGGCATACGCCGTCAGATCACCTGGGTACGTCACCCAATCAATTAACTCTTTGGAACGTCTGTGGAATAGGGCACCATTCACATATAAGTCGCCCAATTTTGCTTTGTACCCTGCCTCATAATTCCAAGCCGTTTCGGGTTTTAAATCGATAGAGCCTTGCGCACCCCCGCGGTTGTAATACAGGTCCGTGTAGGTTGGGTATCGCATGGACCTATTCATTGTAGCGTAGAGCGATGATGTTTTAGTCAAACGGTAGAGCAAGTCCGCAGATGGCGCGAAGAAGAAGGAAGAATCCCCAGAAGGGCCATCGTGGTAGTTCAACATGCCACCAGCACGAATTTGGTACCTGCCTCGGGTAAACTTATGCTCGGCGAACCACGAAAAATCGATAGTGTAAGCACCCTTGTCCATGGTATACCCTTCCCAGCCCGGCACGAGATGTATGTCCCCAAAATCCCCTCCCAGCACGTTGGAATGAATCTCATCATAGCGCTGGTTATATCCAAAGCTGGTCTCGTTCTCAACGTTCCAACGGTGGCTCAAACGAGTGTTCAAATTAAAGACGAGGGTTCGATGGAAGTTGGGGCCGCTGTACCAAGAAGCTGCGGTGTCACCATCCGCCGCGCGGTAATACCTGCCCGAAGCAAGCTTATCATAGGCAACTTCACTGGCATCAAAACCACCTAAACCGGCCGTCTCACGATAGAGCTCAAAGCGGTCCGTCCCGGTAACGACATTCATATCGAAAGTAAAATCAGTCTTCTGTCCTATGGTTTCGTCCAATCCGAAGGCAAATACACGAGTAGAAGTTGCCTCAAATTGATCCGGGAAAGCTGAAGTGTAGTAATTCTGCGCACCAAAAGCCTTCTGGTTTTCCGCGTAAAAAATCGAGACCGTACCTTCTTCCTTTCCCAAGGTGTAATCACGTGCCAAATTCACGATGAACTTCTGACTCTCAAAGTCCGTATTGGGTATGTATCCTGAGGTTTGCTGGGATTGTTGGCCGAATTGGACCCCCCACTTTCCTAATTTTTTACCGATATAAAAACTACTGTTGACTAAATCATGCTCGCCCGTAGAAAGCGAATAACCGGCATTTAGTTTTTTAGGGGCCGATTTCAATATGATGTTCACCACACCCGTCATCGCACCAATGCCCTGCGCACTCGTTGCGCCGCCGTGTACCACTTCAATTCGCTCAATCATGGCCAGCGGAACGGGCAAATTCATGTTATGGTGTCCCGTCTGCGGGTTGTTCATCCTAACGCCATTGACCAATACCAAGGTCTGATCGAAGGTACCCCCACGTACTCCAAGATCACCCTGAACATCCAAAGGACCTCGTTGGCGCATATCCACGCCCGCTACGTATTCCAGTAGTTCATTGATATTGACCACGGGCAGTTCTTGAATCTCTTTAGCGGTCAAGATGGTGATTTGCTTGGTCGCCGATGCATAGGTATCCTTCCCGAGAGAGGCGCTCACCGGCACTTCATTCAATTCAATGGGCTTGTCTTTCTTTGCAACGATGCCACGAAAACCAGTGCGTTGTCCAAATTCTTGCGCATAGCCAACCACGGAAACGACCATGATTAATGCGAACAAAATCTTCTTCATATTCTGAGGTGTGTTGAGGGCCCAAGTTATAACGCATGGCACCGGGACTCCCATATAAACCAAAAAAAATCCCCACAGATTCCTGTGGGGATTTCGCTATTAAAAGTGTCTCAATTTAACTAGCCAGTACCGAGATCATATTGTTCTTGCACTCCAACACGCCACCTTTGACCTCAACGGTGCAAAGTTTGTCGTCCGAAGTATCAAGAATAACCTGAGAACTCAAGTGGTCTAGTGTTCTAGTATCGTCAGCGACGCGAATCTTCACTGTACCAGCACGCAAGCTAGAAATGATCGGGGCGTGATCTTTTAGGATCTGGAACAACCCGTCTTTTCCCGGCAGCTGTACAGAGCTAACCTGTCCTTTGAACAATACCTCTTCAGGTGTGATGATTTCTAAATACATAATCAGAGTGATTAAGCTTCAGCCAACATCTTCTCACCTGCTTCGATTACCTCTTCGATGGTACCTTTCAAGTTGAAGGCAGCTTCTGGATATTGATCCAATTCACCGTCCAAGATCATGTTGAAGCCTTTGATGGTATCCTTGATATCAACCAATACCCCTTGTAGACCAGTGAACTGCTCTGCTACGTGGAACGGCTGAGATAGGAAACGAGCTACACGACGAGCGCGTGATACTACTAGTTTATCTTCTTCAGAAAGCTCTTCCATACCAAGAATCGCGATGATGTCCTGCAATTCTTTGTAACGCTGCAACGTTTCTTTTACGCGTTGTGCAGTATCGTAGTGCTCTTTACCCACGATGTCCGCAGTCAAGATACGAGAAGTAGAATCTAGTGGATCAACCGCAGGGTAGATACCTTGCTCAGCGATCTTACGTGATAATACTGTTGTGGCATCCAAGTGAGCAAAGGTTGTTGCAGGAGCCGGATCCGTAAGGTCATCCGCAGGTACGTATACCGCTTGAACCGAAGTAATAGAACCGTTCTTAGTAGAAGTAATACGCTCTTGCATCGCACCCATCTCAGAAGCTAGGGTTGGCTGGTAACCTACCGCAGAAGGCATACGACCTAGAAGTGCCGATACCTCAGAACCTGCTTGCGTGAAACGGAAGATGTTATCAACGAAGAAAAGGATGTCCTTCCCTTGTCCGTCGCCTTCACCATCACGGAAGTACTCTGCCAATGTCAAACCTGAAAGCGCAACACGTGCACGTGCACCTGGAGGCTCATTCATCTGACCGAATACGAAGGTTGCTTTAGAGTCCTTCATCAACTCTTTATCTACTTTGCTTAGATCCCAACCGCCTTCTTCCATTGCGTGCATGAAATCGTCACCGTATTTGATAATGCCAGATTCAAGCATCTCACGCATGAGGTCATTCCCCTCGCGAGTACGCTCACCAACACCGGCAAATACAGAAAGACCACCGTGGCCTTTTGCAATGTTGTTAATCAATTCCTGGATCAATACCGTCTTACCTACACCGGCACCACCGAAAAGACCAATCTTACCACCTTTTGCGTAAGGCTCGATAAGGTCAATTACTTTAATACCTGTGAAAAGAACTTCCGTAGAAGTACTCAAGTCTTCGAAGGCAGGAGCTGGACGGTGGATAGGCAAACCTTTTGAACGGTCAATACCGCCAATACCATCGATATCCTCACCTACCACGTTAAATACGCGGCCGTAAATCTGGTCACCGATAGGCATGGTGATCGCATCACCTTTCGCACGCACCTCTTGACCTCTCTGACATCCGTCCAAAGAATCCATAGATACGGCACGCACTGTATCCTCACCAATGTGCTTTTGCACCTCGAGGATCACTACTTGACCAGTAGATTTTGTTACTTCAAGAGCTTCGTAAATTTTTGGAAGCTCTCCTTTTGAACCGTCAAATTTCACGTCCACTACAGGACCGATAATTTGAGCGATAGTTCCAACTAATTGAGACATTGTGTATTCTTGTTTAAATAGGACGGGGCAAAATTACATCAAGGAGTCCTTTCACACAACTAGACAAGCCGCGAACTATGGGCCTTCAGAATACTTATCAACAAGTTATTAACAGTGTAGGGGTCTTATCCCTTGCAGGATCGCTCTTCACGGGATGTACGCCCTCCTTACCCACCACCATTTCCTATGCCTTATCTGAACGCTTAAGCACCCAAGAAACCCTTACAGGCAATCAAAACTACCTACACTCTAAGCAGATGACCCCAGGAAATCATGCGTATTGCGTCGGATTTCAAGACGGCACCTTCCCTGATATGGGCTGGCACATCAAAGGTGAGATGGGCGGTCTTTGGGCACACCCCATCAAACTCCTCGACGGGTTTCACGCGGCAGTAGTGTGGGGCACGGACACCATAGCACTAGATACTGCCCAGAGCTATGCCACCACCCCAGTTGGGTCTATTTTCACCTACAACATCGACGGCAAAAGCATCACCCGGACCCAATTCATTCCGGAC
>JAYPCB010000123.1:0-4535 GCA_038124525.1 Cryomorphaceae bacterium | reverse complement strand
GTTCAAAGCCATGTTGGAAACGGACTTCGACGAGAGTAAGAAGATTGAGCGCAACGTGATCACTCCGTTCATGCAAGAGGAGTGGCATAAATACCCGGGCGCGAAGCCTGGACAAATGCTCGAGGCCGTGGATACGACCTTTGACCTCAATAAGCTCAAGGACATTGCTAAGTTCATCACAACCCTACCTGAAGGCAAGAAATTCTTGAAGAAAACCGAGCGTCTGATCAAGGACCGCTCGGCCCAAGTATTCGAGCGCAACGCCCTCGATTGGGGTACTGCGGAGCTTTTGGCCTACGGTTCGCTGTTGGCAGAAGACTTCAACATTCGCATTTCCGGGGAAGATGTAGAGCGCGGAACCTTCTCGCACCGTCACGCCATCTTGAAGGTGGAGGATAGTGAGGAAGAGGTGAGCCTCTTGAACGAATACCCGGGCAAGGAAGGCCGTTTTGCGATCTACAACTCGTTGCTCAGTGAGTACGCGGTGATGGGCTTCGATTACGGTTATGCCATGGCTGCGCCGGATACTTTGACGATCTGGGAAGCGCAGTTTGGTGATTTTGCGAACGGTGCGCAGATTATGATTGACCAATTCCTTTCTGCAGCCGAAGACAAATGGAAGCTACAGAACGGCTTGGTATTGTTGCTCCCTCACGGCTACGAAGGTCAGGGTGCTGAGCATAGTTCGGCGCGCTTGGAACGATTCCTTCAGTTGTGTGCCCAAGAGAACATGACCGTGGCCAACGTGACCACTCCGGCGAACTTGTTCCACATGTTGCGCCGTCAACAAAAGCGGAATTTCCGCCGTCCTTTGGTGGTGATGACGCCGAAGAGTTTGTTGCGTCACCCGAAGGTGGTGAGCAGCGTGGAAGAATTGGCCACAGGTACTTTCCAGCCTATTATTCCTGATTACGATGTCCAACCAGATAAAGTCACCAAAGTGGTGTTTTGTTCTGGAAAACTATACTACGAACTGTTGGAAGAACGCGAAGCACAGGGTGCAGATCACGTCGCGCTCGTACGCATCGAACAGTTGTACCCATTGGACGACCTTGCCATCAAGACGGAGGTGGCGAAATACCCGAATGCAGAAAAGCACATTTGGGCACAAGAGGAACCGGCAAACATGGGGGCATGGACCTACATGTTGTGGCAGATGCACATCCAACTCACGTTGGTGAGCCCAGCGCCAAGCGCAGCGCCGGCGAGTGGTTCACATAAAGTGGCCCTCATCCGTCAAAGAGAAACTATTGAACGAGTATTTAGCATTTAAGTCTACGGATATGTTAGAAATGAAAGTGCCTTCACCAGGCGAATCCATTACCGAAGTAGAAATTGCCAGCTGGTTGGTGAGCGATGGGGATTGGGTAGAAAAAGACCAAACCATTGCTGAGGTTGATTCTGATAAAGCGACGTTGGAGCTTCCAGCGGAGGAAAGCGGAATCATCACCTTGAAAGCCGAAGAGGGCGACACCGTTGAGGTGGGCCAAGTGGTGTGTTTGATCGACACCTCGGCAGCAAGACCAGAAGGCGCAGGTGCCGCAGCACCGGCAGCCTCGGCACCAAATCCTGAGCCAGTAGCCGCACCGGCCGCACCGGCTTCAAACACCTATGCTACAGGAACAGCTTCTCCAGCAGCAGCTAAGATGATGGCTGAGACAGGAGCGAAGGTGGCCACAGGCACAGGTCGCGACGGCCGCATCACCAAAGCAGATGTGATTGAGGCGGTAGCTTCGATGGGTTCTGCGGGCAACGGAGAGCGCGGACAAACGCGTAAGAAGATGAGTAGCTTGCGTCGCAAGTTGGCGAGCCGCTTGGTAACCGTGAAGAACGAAACGGCGATGTTGACGACCTTCAACGAGGTGGATATGAAGCCAATTTTCGATTTGCGCAACCAACACAAAGACGCATTCTTAGAGAAGCACGGCGTGAAGTTGGGCTTCATGAGCTTCTTTACCTTGGCAGCCACGCGTGCGTTGCAGATGTATCCTGCGACAAACAGTATGATTGACGGAAACGAATTGGTCAGCTTTGACTACGTGGACGTAAGCATTGCGGTGAGCGGTCCTAAGGGATTGATGGTACCGGTATTGCGCAATGCAGAAACTATGGATTTTGCTGGGGTTGAAAAGGAAATTGGCCGATTAGCGACTCGCGTGCGCGACGGAAAAATCACCGTGGACGAGATGACCGGCGGTACCTTCACCATCACTAACGGTGGGGTCTTCGGCTCTATGCTTTCTACGCCAATCATCAACCCTCCACAGAGTGCCATCCTAGGGATGCACAACATCATCCAACGCCCAGTGGCTGTGGATGGCGAGGTTGTGATCCGTCCTATGATGTACGTGGCCTTGAGCTACGACCACCGAGTAATCGACGGTCGCGAGAGCGTGGGAACCTTGGTAGCCATCAAAGAAGCCCTTGAGAATCCTGAGGAAATCTTGATGAACGGTGATGCAAAAAAAGCCTTGGGCTTGTAAATGCCAATAGGATGCTAAAACCCACACAATCCGTGGGTTTGGGCCTTATTAAATCTTATATTTGAGAGCTCTGTCTTCGGACAGGGCTCTTTTTTCTTTATAACCCAAACTTAAAAGCATGAAAAGAATTGTTTCGGGCTTGTTAGCACTAGCCCTTATTCTTACCAGCACCTTGGCAACAGCCCACGAAGGAATGTGGTTGCCGATGTTGATCAAGCGTCTGAACTATGCGGAAATGCAGGCAAACGGCTTGAATCTTACCGCAGAAGAAATTTATGATATCAACAATGCCTCTATCAAGGACGCCATCGTTTCATTGGGTGGTTTCTGTACAGGTGAAATCATTTCGAGCCAAGGCTTGATGTTGACCAACCACCACTGTGGGTATGATGCCATTCGTTCACACTCCACCGTAGAGAACGACTACCTCACAGATGGCTTCTGGGCCATGACTCGTGAACAGGAGCGCACGAACCCAGGTCTTACGGCTGCCATTTTGGTGCGCATGGAGGACGTGACAGACCAAGTATTGGCTGCCATGACCGACGACATGACCGAAGCACAACGTGCAGCAAAGGCAAAAGAAATAGGCGATGCATTGGCAGCGGAAGCTACTGAAGGCACGAAGCACAACGCTTATGTGCGCAGCTTCTTCCACGGCAATGAGTACTACCTATTCGTTTACAATACCTACAAAGACGTTCGTTTGGTGGGCGCACCTCCAAGCAGCGTGGGTAAGTACGGCGGCGATACCGACAACTGGATGTGGCCACGTCACACGGGTGATTTCTCTATGTTCCGTATCTACGCGGATGCTGAAGGTAACCCTGCAGATGTTAGCGCGGATAACGTGCCGTTGGCGCCTAAGCACCACTTACCAGTGAGCTTGAATGGCGTGAAGGAAGGTGATTTCACTATGGTCTTTGGATTCCCAGGATCAACCGACCGTTTCTTGACCTCTACCGGTATCGAGCAAGCCATCAACCTATACAACCCAACAGTAGTGGAGATTCGTGATCGCAAACTTGCCATCATGAAAAAAGCGATGGACGCTGATGATGCCGTTCGTATTGCATTGGCATCGAACTATGCACAGACTGCCAACTACTGGAAGTACTTTATCGGCCAAACAGAGCAGTTGAAGAAGAACCGCGTCAAGGCCAAAAAAGAAGCTATTGAAGCCACGTATTTGGAGTGGGCGAACGCAGATCCAAGCCGTGCGGAATACGCGGGAGCGTTGGATTTGTTGAACGAAGCCTATGCCGCTACGGACGTGACTGTTAAAGGTGGCGTTTATCTTATGGAAGCCGGTATTCGCGGTGCGTCATTGCCGCTCTATGCATGGCGATTGGCTCGCCAGCTTGGCGCATTGGCCACATCTGAAGAATTAGAAGCGGATAAGGCTGCAGTGCTTGATTATGCTGAAGGTCACTTCGCAGAGTACCAAGCAGAAGTAGATCGTGAGCTTGCGGCAGCACTTTGGGGAATGTGGATGGAAAATGTTCCTGCGGACCAATTACCTGAAATCTTTACAGAGGTTCGCGACAGCATGGGCGGCGACATCAATGTCCTCGTCAATGAGATTTACAACAATTCTATTTACGCCTCTAAAGAAAACCTAGAAGCTTGGTTGGAGAATATGGATGCAGATGCATTGAAGAACGATATGGGAGGAAAATTGGCCTCTAGCTTCATCATGACCTACTTCGGCAACCAGCAAGGCAACGCTGAGGTAAGCGAGAAAATGAACAAAGGCTACCGTTTGTTTACCGATGGTGTGCGCCAGGCGATGCCAAACAAGACCTTTGCTCCTGATGCGAACTCTACGCCACGTATGACTTGGGGTGTAGTAGGTTCTTACGATCCACAAGATGCCGTTCATTACGATTACGTGACGACCATCGAAGGGGTAATGCAGAAGGAAGATCCTAATAACGATGAGTTCATCGTGCCTACGAAACTTAAGGAGTTGTACAACGCCAAGGACTACGGCCGCTATGCGGACGAGAATGGTGATTTGGTGGTGAACTTCATTTCGAACAACGACATCAC
>JAYPCB010000122.1:0-4565 GCA_038124525.1 Cryomorphaceae bacterium | reverse complement strand
GCGCCGCTGTCCGCGCCGCCTTCTGGACTCATCAAGCGGAGTTTGCCGTCGCCATCTTCTGCCATCAGCAGCATGCCTTGGCTTTCGACGCCGCGGATTTTGCGTGGAGGCAGGTTCATGAGCACAGTTACCTTTTTACCCACCATTTCTTCTGGTGAGAAGTGTTCTGCGATGCCGCTGACGATGGTGCGTTGGTCTAGACCGGTATCTACCAAGAATTTCAGGAGACGGTCTGCTTTAGGGACGCGGTCAGCTTCGAGGATGGTGCCTACGCGGAGGTCCATAGCCATGAATTGGTCAAATGAAATATCTTCTTTCTGTGGCATATGCTTATTGCTTTCTGTTGTCGTTTGTGGTGCGTCTGCTGCAGCGGCTGCTTCCAATTTTTGACGTTGTGCCTCCATCTGCTCGTCCTCAATTTTTGAGAACAACAAAGTGCTATCGCCTAGCTGTGTACCACCAGGGATGATGGTTTCTTCGTTGGCATCTTCCCAGCGGAATCCTTCGGAAAAACCGAGCATGTTGCGCAGTTTAGCCGCAGTAGAAGGCAAGAACGGTTCAAAGACTATGGCAGCGGCACCCATGATCTGGGTGGCAACGAAAAGTGATACACCTGCGCGCTCAGGATTTTGCTTATACACCTTCCAAGGTTCTTGTTCTTGGAGGTATTTGTTGCCAAGGCGAGCGACGTTCATCGCTTCATTTAAGGCCTCACGGAACTTGAAGGCTTCGATGGATTTGGCTATGCGACGGCCGTATTGGGTCATTGCAGCTAGCGCTTCGCGATCGGCATCGGTCAACACATTGGGTTGTTGGACTACGCCCTCAAAATATTTGTGGGTGAGGACCATCACACGGTTGACGAAGTTACCGAGGCCTGCGACTAGTTCGCTGTTGTTGCGCTGTTGGAAATCGGCCCATGTAAAATCATTGTCCTTGGTCTCCGGCATCGTGGCCGTCAAGGCGTAGCGCAAGACATCTTGCTGGCCCGGGAAATCCTGAAGGTATTCGTGAAGCCAAACGGCCCAATTCTTTGAGGTGCTCAACTTACGCCCCTCAAGGTTGAGGAATTCGTTCGCAGGCACTTGTGTCGGCAAGGCATATTCACCGTGCTGCTGAAGCATGGCAGGGAAAATGATACAGTGGAAAACGATATTGTCCTTTCCGATGAAGTGTACGATCTCTGCATTGTCGCCTTTCCAGTACTCTTCCCAATCGTTGGGCAGGAGTTCTTGGGTAGCGCTGATGTAGCCAATGGGCGCATCAAACCACACATACATCACTTTTCCTTCGGCGCCTTCGACTGGAACGGGTACCCCCCAATCCAAATCGCGGGTCATGGCGCGCGGCTGCAGACCGTCGCCTGCGTTGAGCCAGCTCATGCATTGGCCAATGACGTTGGGCTTCCAGCCTTCGCGGCTCTCTAAAAAGGCACGTAGGTCTTCTGAGAGTTCGTCCAAAGGCAAGAACCAGTTGGTGGTATTGCGCAACTCTGGGGTGGCGCCGCTAAGCGTTGATTTTGGTTGGATCAGGTCTGTCGCGTTCAATGAGGTGCCACAAGATTCACATTGGTCGCCATAGGCATCTGCCGCATGACATTTGGGGCATTCGCCGGTGATGTAGCGGTCAGCAAGGAATTGGCCCGCTTCCGGATCAAAGTATTGCTGCGTTTCCTTCGCGACCAAGGCACCTTTATCCATCAAGGTTTTAAAGAACTCTTGGGCGTTTTTGTGGTGTTGAGGACTTGAGGTGCGGCTGTAGTGGTCAAAGCTGATTCCGAATTCTTCGAACGCGCCTTTCATCATCCCGTTGTAACGGTCTACCACATCCTGCGGGGTGATGCCCTCCTTCTTAGCTTTGATGGTAATAGGCACCCCGTGTTCATCGGAGCCACAGACGAACTTCACATCACGGCCCCGCATTCGTAGATACCTCACATAGATATCCGACGGCAGGTAACACCCCGCAAGGTGCCCGATGTGTATAGGACCATTGGCGTACGGCAAGGCCGCAGTCACCATGATTTTTTTGTTCGTACTCATTCCTTTTTGATAACGTTTAAACGATACCGCGAAGATAATGCGCATTTATTGGGTATTTTTCGGGTAATGAAACAAACCACACCACATTTCCTAACCCCTGGAGATACCATAGGCATTAGCGCTACAGCTAGATTTGCCCGTCCCGAAATGATCGAAACGGCGAAGAATGTTTTGGAAGGCGCGGGCTTCAAGGTCTATTACGAACCGGGCATTCTCAGCCAACACCACCAGCTGGCCGGCACCATTGAGGAGCGAGTGGCCCACTTCAATGCACTGGTGCATCACCCCGAGGTCAAGGCCATTTGGAACGTTCGTGGTGGATACGGAAGTGCGGAGATTGTGGATGCGGTGGATTGGGCGGCACTCCTGAAAAATCCGAAATGGCTTGTGGGCTTTTCAGATTTCACCACCTTTTTGTGTCACGGGGTACAACAAGGATTGGCCTCCCTACATGCGCCCATGCCCATCAGTTTTGAAACGACCAAAAAAGAGGCCATCGAAGCTACGCTCAAGGTCTTGATGGGGGAAGAAGATGCACTGCATTGTGCCTTGCCTAAGGAGGTACACGGCCAAGTCATTGCCGGCAACCTTAGCGTCATATACAGCATCCTAGGCACCCCAAGTTTACCGAGCTTAAACGGCTGTATTTTACTCTTGGAAGACCTCGACGAATACCACTACCACTTGGACCGTATGCTCCTTGCCCTTCGCCGACGCGGGGCCTTTAAAGGGCTACAGGCTGTGGTTCTTGGCGTGTTTTCTGATATACACGACCACCACATTCCGTGGGGTCCTGACGTTCGACATTCCTTGAGAAAACACTTTGAAGCCGAGGGTGTGCCCGTGTACGAGCATCCCATTATTGGGCATGGCAAAGAGAATTGGCCCATTATCTTACGTGAAGTATGATCAACGTTACCTACGGCATACCGAACGAAGAAACACACCATTTGAGTTTTGAATCACTAGCTAAGGCCAGGGAAAAAGTCCTGCCCTGGCTGGAGACCAGAACATTCTTTTTACAGGTAGAAAAGCCACTGAGCGGATGCCGATTACTTAAGTGGGACAACGGCACCTGGGAGGTTCGTGTTGGATCTTGGGAAGAAGGCAGCGACAATAGCTTTGATCGAGTGTTCACTTCCACGAATAGAGACCAGGTATTTGAGGTCATGCGAACCTACCTTCAAGAGCCGGGGCACTTCGAGGCTATGGGTCAAATTTTGAAACTTCACGAAGCTAGAAAGCAGCGCAAAGGAAGCTTCACCGAAAGGCACCAAAAACGCTACGCACAAAGGCAGCGCGTAAATCAACAAAAGACTTGGATTAACTTTTTCATCACCCTCTTAATCTTTGGGGTGTTGGCACTCTTCTTTTACCGCCAGGTGATGACGCTGTAAAACTTTTAGTTCTCCACATTATTTGTCTTTTCCTTTTTTAGGGGCCAATTTCTTGGACATGGCGTCCTACAAAACATACGAGCGAATGGCCACAGAAATGCTGCTGGAGAGCGGACATCATTTGGTCGCAAAAGATTTTCGCGTGGGGCGATACCAGGCCGATGTAATCACCAAAAAAGACGGTGTGCTCTTCGTTGTGGAGGTCAAATACAGAAAATATGTGCCTGAGGAGGCTTGGCATTGGGTCGATCCGCGACAAATTCAACGGCTCATATTATTGGGCGCATCCTTGCTCAGTGAGCACCAATGCTCGGAAGTTGAAGTGTGGTTGGCAGGGTTTTCACCGGAATTGGATACCCCTATCCTACTCCCTTTAGATGTTAACTGAAATATTGTGGCATTTGAATTGCAGAGGACCTAAGCACCTACCTTTGTAAAAATTACCGCATCATGCGCAATAGCCGCTCAAACTCTAGAGGACCCAAGAAAACTGAAAGCCGCAACCGCTTCTCAGACGGCCCTCGTTCGCCACGTTTTTCAGATTCAGATCGTTCTAAAAACGAAGGCAAAAAGGATTTCAAAAGAGGTCCTGGAAACTATAAGCGTGTCAAGCGCAAGAGCGCGGAGGAATTGGCCGGGTCGAATGATGAGATTCGCTTGAACAGATTCCTTTCTACCGCAGGCATTTGTAACCGTCGTGAAGCAGATGATTTGATCGCAGCCGGCTTGGTAGAAATCAACGGTAAGGTCGTGACCACTATGGGCTACAAGGTCAAGCCTACGGATACCGTAAAATTCAACGGCAGCCTGATCAAGAGCGAGAAGAAGAAATATTTGTTGTTGAACAAGCCCAAGGGGTTCATCACCACCGTAAACGACAACCGCGTGAAAAAGAGCGTCGACGAACTCATCGGCAATGCCACACGTGAGCGCTTGTATCCTGTAGGTACGATGGACCGTTCGATGACCGGAGTATTGCTGTTTACCAACGATGCCGATACCGCGAAAAAGCTAACCCACCCGTCTAGAGGTGCGGTTCAAATTTTGAGCGTTGTCCTAGACAAGGCCTTGGCCAAGAAAGATCTACTTGCCATTCAAAAAGGTGTAGAACTCGAAGACTGCAAAG
>JAYPCB010000121.1:0-4600 GCA_038124525.1 Cryomorphaceae bacterium | reverse complement strand
TCCGCGGTCATGCTAGGGCCGCCTTCGTTGTATTGTGCGTTGAAGGGGTATTCTAGGGCCTCGCCTTCTTCCAACTTCGGAAATCCGCCTGCTGTAGAAAGCGCTTTAGCCATGCTGAATTCTTCCACTTGACGGAGAGTTCCTGCGGGACCGTCGTACTTGTTTCGCTTTTGGCTGCGTCTGGTAAAGTAGAGTGCCGAGCCGTCGGGAGTTAATGCGGCCAAGTATTCGTCCCAGCGCGTATTTACATTTCGGGCAGGCTTGGGATCATATGGCACGGGGCTATTGAAAAAGGTCTGCTTAATGTTGATCTCTGCCAACATGGCCTCCGCCTCTTTATCGTAGGCATACTCTCTATCCTCACGAGCGAGCCACTGCTCAAGGTAGCGCTTGGCTTCTTCAGGACGTCCGCCTTCTATGGCCAATGTACCTATCATGAACAGGAGTTCTGGCTTATAGCCCGGACAGCGTTGTACCAACCGTTTCCAGCTGGCTTCTGCTATCTGCATCCTCCCCGTACGGATGCTCAATTCCCCTCGGAGATACAGCGCGTGTTGGTCGCTCTCGTTTTGGCGTAAGGCGGCACCGATATATACCTGGGCATTGGGATAGTCGCCCATGTTTATGGCGCGCAGGCCCTTTTCTATTTCTCTCGTTGGGCTTTTATGGTCATCCCCACAATAAGCACCAAGAGTTATTTTACCGGGCTGAGCATGAAGCACAATGCCGATGAATAGGAGTAATAGACTGAGGATATGGCGCATTATAAATCCTCTTGATCGACGACGTGGAACTTATCTTCTGTCAAGGCGATAATCGTACTTACCGAGGCATCACCTGTGAGATTGAGTACCGTGCGAACCATATCGATGATGCGGTCTACTGGGAAGATGATGGCGATCCAAGCCGGGTTGAGTCCGACACTTTCAAGGATAGGAATCAACATAATCATACCTGCGGAAGGCACTGAGGCAGCGCCGATAGAGGCGAGCGTAGCCGTGAAAATGATGGTGGCTTGCTGAGCGAGCGTGAGGTCGATCATGTGGAATTGGGCCATAAAAATCACTGCAACCGTCTGGTACAGTGCTGTTCCATCCATATTAATGGTGGCACCTACCGGTAGCACAAACGAACCGATCTCCTCATCCACACCGAGATTGTCGCGCACACAGTCCATAGTCACCGGCAACGTGGCTGCCGTTGAAGAAGTGGAGAATGCCAACAATTGTGCAGGACGAATGCCGCGCATGAAATAGCCCCAGCTTTTCATGTAGCCCATACCCGTCTTTTTGTTGATTAGATAGGCTAAAACCGCAGGATAAAGCACTAAAATCATGAACAATAATCCCAAGATGGTGTACCCGGTATAAGCTCCGAGGGCTTTGAAAATCTCAACTAATCGGCCCGGCTCATCCCCGGCCATTGCCGCAAGTTTACCTGCTAATAGTGCGAATACGAAAAACGGCGCGCCCTTCATTACCACATCAACCATCTTGATGAAGATGTCTGAGAATCCATTCATCAGCTTTGCCACGGGCTCCATCTGGGCGTTCGGCAACATCACCATGACAATACCAAAGAAGATGGCAAAGAAGATGACCTGCAACATCAGGCTATCGTTGAAAGAAAGGAAAATGTTAGAGGGAACCATGTCCACGAAGAATTGAAGCGGGCCGTCGTTCTTGGCGCTCTGAACCGCATTGGCTTTGGCCACCTTGGCATTGAGTTCCTCGTTATTGAGCTGCTCCGCTAATGCTGCTTGTGCATCAGACATGTAGACTTGCATGGCAGGGTCCGCGAGTAATCGGACATCATCGAAGAATTCCACCCCTTCCGTGTCGTTTACCCACAATTCATACGCCACGCGGTTGATCTGCAGTTGTTCCTCTGAGGTTTGCTTTCCTGGGTTGAAGGTATTTGCGATGACCATACCCATGGAAGCGGCTAATACCGTCGATCCGATGTAGAGCGCGAGGGTCTTCACCCCCATACGTCCAAGCGTCGCAGTATCACTCAAGTTCCCAATTCCCGCAATGATCGAAAAGAGCACCAAAGGAATGGCAATGAGTTTGAGTAGATTGATGAAAATCGTTCCGAATGGGGCAATCCAATCCAAGGTAAATTCACTCCAGCCCATGGTTGAACTGAGCAATGCCCAAAGAATCCCAAGAATTAATCCAATAATGATCTGAACAGGTAAAGACGGTTTTTTCATCGAGTGTATTTCAAGTTTCGTAAGTAATGGTCGGCCAACACCAGCTGAATCATGGCCTCCACGATAGGCACGGCACGTGGCACCACACAAGGATCGTGGCGGCCTTTGGCGGCCAATACTGTGGGGTTACCGTCCTTATCAACTGTGTTTTGTTCTTTTCCAATAGTAGCAACCGGCTTGAAGGCCACGCGAATCTCGATGGGTGCACCGTTGCTCAATCCACCGACTACCCCGCCGGCATTATTGGTTGCCGTTGTGAAATCTTCTGTAATGGCATCGTTGTGGGCACTGCCGCGCATTGCAGCCGCTGCAAACCCAGATCCGATCTCAAAACCCTTCACGGCATTGATACTCATAAGCGCCTTTGCAAGATCTGCTTGTAGCTTATCAAAAACAGGTTCGCCTAAGCCTACCGGCACGCCCGAGGCTACGGCGGTAATCACACCGCCCGTACTGTCTTTTTCAGCGCGGCATTGCTCAATATAGGCTTCCATCTTTTCTGCGGTCTCCGGATGCGGACATCGCGTTGGATGGGCGTCGATACCGGCAAGGTCTAACTCTGAAGTAGGCACTTGTAAGGCAATAGGCCCTACTGCGCTTACCCAAGCTTTCACGCTTACCTGCGGCAAAAGTTGAGCGGCTAATGCACCCGCCACTACTCGGCAAGCCGTTTCACGAGCACTTGAGCGACCGCCGCCTCTATAATCGCGGTGGCCGTATTTCGCATCGTAGGTGAAATCTGCGTGTGAAGGGCGGTACACATCCTTCAGGTGTCCGTAATCCTTACTTTGCTGGTCCTTGTTCGGAATAGAGAAAGCAATGGGTGTTCCTGTAGTCTTTCCTTCAAACAAACCGCTGTGGAAGGTGACTTTGTCCTCTTCGTTGCGCTCGGTCGTCAAATGACTCTGCCCCGGACGACGACGGTCTAAGGCTTGCTGTACAAGGTCTGGATCGACAATAATACCAGCAGGCATGCCGTCGAGAATACCACCGATCTGGCTGCCGTGACTCTCACCATAGGTGGTGAGCACTAAAGATTGTCCTATTGTATTTCCGGGCATGCCACTAAAGTAGGAAACACAGCGCATTCTCCGTAATATTGAAGCATGAACCTGAAGCTGATTAACATAAAATCCTTGGGCGGTATTCATCCGGAAGGAACAAAGTGGTTACGCGGGTCCCTTTTGGGCCACTTCCCCACCCTCGAAAACGCCTATCTCACCATCAATGACGGCAAGATCTCTGATTTCGGCCCGATGACTCAATGCCCGCAAGATGAACTGCCTACCCACGATTGCTCGGATAAACACGTGCTACCTGCCTTCATAGATTCTCATAGCCACCTGGTCTATGCCGGTACGCGGGAAGAGGAATTCAATCTTCGACTCAAAGGCGCCAGCTATGAAGAAATCGCTGCAGCCGGTGGCGGTATTCTCAACAGCGCAGCTAAAGTGAGCACCTCCTCCGTTGATCAGCTCGTGAGCCAAGCTACATTCCGCCTCGAGAACCTCATCGACTGCGGAACAGGTACTTTGGAAGTAAAAAGCGGCTATGGTTTGGACCCAGAGAACGAATTGAAGCTTTTGCGTGCCATCAAAGCACTGAATGACCAAAGCGATGCCACACTAGTCCCTACCTTCTTGGCTGCACACGCACTTCCTGCTTGGGCCAAAGCACAAGGCATGAACGATGCCAGCTACACCAAATACATGTTAGACGAGTGTCTTCCTATTGTACAAAGAGAGGGGCTTGCATTATTCTTGGACGGTTTTATTGAACGCGACTACTTCAAATTGGACGCCTTACAGCATTTGATCGATGCCAGTACCACCAGCGGATTGCCGCTGAAGATTCACGTCAATCAGTTTTACGACATCGGTGGTATTCAGATGGCGGTAGAAGCCGGTGCATTGAGCGTAGACCACCTCGAGGTAATGAGTCCTGAGGCCTTGAAGGCATTGCACGGCAGTGATACCATTGCTACCCTTCTGCCTTCTTGCAGCTACTTCCTCGGCATTCCTTACGGTCCTGCTCGAGAACTCATAGAAAACGATTGCGTCGTGGCTTTGGCCACAGATTATAACCCCGGCTCGTCGCCTGGAGGAAATATGCAACTGGTGTGTAACATGGCTTGTACCCAGATGAAGATGACACCAGCGGAAGCGCTAAACGCAGCCACTATTAACGGTGCGGCAGCCTTGCATCTAAGCGAGCGCAAAGGATCCATTGCCGTGGGTAAGGATGCTGATCTATTGATCACTAAGGCCATCCCATCGCTGGAGTATCTGTGTTACGATTTCGGAACCAATCACATTCAAACCACCATTTTAGGTGGACAGACCCAATGAGCACAGTATTAGAATTTTACAGCCAAAGTGACCTCCT
>JAYPCB010000120.1:0-4695 GCA_038124525.1 Cryomorphaceae bacterium | reverse complement strand
GCAGTCAAAACTACACCACCCTCTACTACGACTCCATCAATAAACCCTTGTTTGACCGTGGCATCTTGGCTGAATACCCTCCGGGCTCACCCTTTAAACTCATCGGCGCCTTGGTTGGGCTTCAAGAGGGCGTCATCACGCCCCGGACCACCATGACCTGCTACGACGGCTTTCACTATGGCAAGCTCCATGTCGCCTGCCACTGTAAAGGCGGGCCGCTGGATCTAAAAAAAGCCATTTCAGAAAGCTGTAACAACTACTTCTGTTCGGTCTACCAGCGCACGGTAGATAAAGGCGGGAATTCCAGAGTAGGACTCGAGCGCTGGAGTGAACATGTAAAAAGCTTTGGATTAGGGAAATTCCTCGGCAATGACCTGCCCACGGGTCGCCGTGGCAACATCCCCGACACCGCTTACTACGACAGATTCCTCGGCTACAAAGGTTGGAAGGGGGTCACCTCGGTCAGCAATGGTATAGGACAAGGAGAATTAGTCGCGACGCCTATCCAAATGGCGAACATGGCAGCCGCCATTGCCAACCGTGGATACTACTACACCCCGCACATCATTAAAAGTATTGGTGATGGAACGCCCATCGACAGCAATTACACCGTTCGTCGCTACACCACCGTTGATTCTATACACTTCCCTGTCGTAGTGGACGGCATGTTCGAAGTGTTCGAATCTGGTACAGCAAAAGGCGCACGTATTTCGCACATCACACAGTGTGGAAAGACGGGAACAGCTCAAAATCCACACGGACAGGATCACAGTATTTTCGTCAGCTTCGCCCCAAAAGACAATCCTAAGATTGCCTTAGCAGTCATTATCGAAAACGGGTATTGGGGTTCGCGTTGGGCGGCCCCCATCGCAAGCCTTATGACAGAGCAGTACCTGACCGATACCATCACGCGTCCTGCGATTGAACTTCGCATGATCGAAGGGAATCTTCACGACGAATACAAGATGCAACACAAAGCCATTTATGGCGAAGACACCACCTACATCCCTAATTTCTAATGGCAAGGACTCGAAGTAGAAATAGAATCAAAGTGGATTGGGTCGTTGTGTTGACCTATGCCGTGCTGGTCTTTTGGGGGTGGATTTCCATCTACGCGGCTGTTTTTAACGAGGAAGCAGGCAACATTGTAAACCTCACGCAGGAATACGGCAAGCAAGGCATATTCATGGCCACGAGCTTGGTGATCATTGCAGCTATTTTGGTGTCCAATTATCGTTTGTGGACAAACTTCGCCCCGCTTTGGTATGGGCTGACCATCCTCTTGCTCATTGGAGTCTTGTTTGCTGGAAAGAAAATAGGCGGTGCCCGAAGTTGGTATGGTATAGGTGGATTTAGCTTGCAGCCGTCGGAATTGGCCAAGTTCGCCACTGCCCTTATGATGGGCTTCTACCTCTCCTTGCCGCGCACCAACATCAAGCGATGGCCCAATAGATTAGTCGCAGCCTCCATCTTTATTCTACCTGCCCTGCTCATTGGTTTGCAGCCCGATGTAGGCTCCAGCTTGGTCTTCATCAGCCTCATTCTTGTACTCTATCGCGAAGGCATGCCTGGGTATTATATCGGCATCGCGCTGGCCGGGGTCGCTCTAAGTATTGTGGGACTTATGTTCCCCCTCAAATGGACCCTACTCACCCTTGCGGGACTATCGGTCCTCACTTTGCTACTATTGCCCAAGAAACGTCTGTACTTCCTACTCAATGGTCTGGCCTTGGCCTTTGCCTCTGCCACTGTTTTTGCGGTGGGCCAAGTCATGGAAAACGTCCTCGCCCCTCACCAGCAGGTGCGCATTCGCGTGCTCTTGGGTCTCGAAAACGACCCTAGCGGCGCCGGCTACAACACCTTACAAAGTCTTATTGCCATCGGCTCCGGCGGATGGACCGGAAAAGGGTTTTTAGGGGGTACTCAAACCAAACTCAACTTTGTTCCTGCCCAGAGTACAGATTATATCTTCTGTACCATTGGGGAAGAATGGGGCTTCTTAGGTGCCACACTATTGATGGGGCTCTTTGCCCTGCTCATTGGTCGTATTATTTGGCTGGCAGATAAACAAAAAGACACCTTCTCCAGAGTTTATGGTTATGCAGTGGCAATTATCCTATTTACCCACTGGATCATCAACATTGGAATGACCATTGGACTCGTGCCGACCATCGGCATTCCATTGCCATTCTTTAGTTACGGAGGATCTTCCCTGTGGGGCTTCACGATCCTATTGTTCATCTTCGTCAAGCTCGACGCTGAGAGGTGGAACCGACTTTCATAGCAAAAAAACACCCCCCGCGGCTGCGCCGCGGGGGGTGTTTGGTTCTCTTAAATTTTTCCTCTAACTCGATTAGAACATCAAGTAGCGTTCATCATCAATCTTCGCTTTGTCTTCAAGCGCTTTGTATGCTTGAACATTAACGAGGGAGCGCAGACTACGCTGAGTGTTTTGCGCCATATTTGTATAGTCAATGACTGGAGCTGGTTGAGCAGCTGATGTCGTTGCCACGAACATTCCATTATCACCAGCTAGGGTGGAACTCAGTGTACCTGGCTCTAAACCACAGATAGTACCGACTACCTCAGCCTCGTTGCCAATTCCTGCAATATTTGCATTATTGATACGGAAGCTCAAGCTGCGTACTTCTTTACCTAAGGCATCTGCCACTTCCTGGATGCTCGTTGCGCCGGCCAATGCCGCTTCAACACGCTCTTCGATGATGGCTTTCTTCGCCTCTTTCTTGGCACCTTCCATACATTGATCAGCGACCTGCTCGTAAGTAGCAGTACCTTCTTCCAGAACATCAGTTAGGATTACTACTACGTATCCTTTACCGTCGTTTTCCAACAAACCTATATTACCTACTTCACGCTCTTCGTCCCAAGCCCAACGCACCACGCGACGGCTTTGACCCAAACCAGGAACCACCTCTTCGAAACGGCCTAGATTACGTGCTGGACGCAAGAAGTGATTGCGCTCTGTCGCCAAGGCGCGGTAATCATCTGCGCTTTGTGCATCTGCTGCATAAGAAGATGCTGCACCATAAATGGCTTGAATAGTTTCATCAGAAGGCAAGATGTTACGAGTAATCTGACCCACTTTATATGCTTCAGTACCGCCTTTTTGATCTGTGATTTCGATGATGTGGAAACCGAACTGAGTAGGCACTACACCAAGCTTCCCTTCTTTCTGGAAGAAACAGAAGTTCTCGAAGTTCTTCGCCATCATGCCACGCTTGAAGTAACCTAGACTCCCGCCTTTACCTTTGGCGACAACGTCAGAAGAGAATTCTTCGCTCACGCTTTCAAAAGCACCACGGTTGCCTTCAAGGTAAGTAAACAAGCTATCCGCTAGGGCTTGAGCTTCCATTGGTGAACGAGTTACACTCGCATCTGAACGGGTAGCACCCGCAAATGGAATCAAGATGTGACGGGCTTCTACTGAATCTGGAATGACTTTCTTGTCAACCAACTTCAATACTGAATATGCTGAACCTAGATCAATAGGACCTTTTTGGTAGCCTACATCTTGACCTGAGATCAAAGTATCTAGACCTGTACCTACAAGCTCCACCTCAGTGAAGTACTCAGATACAAAACGATCATCGCTGTGAAGGTTCACAAAGACGCTATCGTCTTCTACGCTGAACCACTCTAGTGCAAGGCCTGCAAGCTCTGCCTTCACGGCATCGCGATCCGCATTAGAAGGCACCAACTGGAAGTTGATGTATTCGATGTTGCGACCGGCTTTCTGAGTGAACTGGTCTTTGTTGTTCTTGTAATATGCTTTGGCATCTGCTTCTGTTACCTCGATTTCATCTTCGTTTACGTCGATGTAAGGAACATATACATACTGCGCTGGGTGCTGTGCATCACCGCGTACGGTTTGAACTTCCGCCAAACCTGTTGGCATGAACAATGCTTTTTCGATGGCATTGTTGAACTTGAAGTTCTTCGCTTGGTTGCTGACAGCGTTTTCGAAGGCTAACCACTGCACCCACATTTCTGTCATTTGCTCGTTCGCATCTTTGTTCGCACGCACCTGGCTTAGGTAGCTGTTGAACATGTTGCGATCGAACTGACCTTGCTCGTTCGAGAAATTTTGACGCACATTTGGATTGCTCATGATGTCTATGGCAATTTCCTCTGGGCTTACAGTCATTCCTGCCGCCTCTAGCTCCGATGCGAGAACCTCATCCGTTACGATGGCGTTCCACACGAAGTTAGCTAGCTGAACGCTGCTTGTGTTTGCATATTGTTCTGGGTTTCCAGCACGTAGTTCTTCCATTTTCTGGCTGAGTTCCAAACGTGTTACATCACGTCCATTGATAGAACCCACTACGTTCGGGTCACCGAAGAGTTTCGATCCGCCTGAGCGGAATAAATCACCAAGTACAAAGGCCATCAGTGCCACAAACACGATGACGATCAATAATCCTGAGCGCTGTCTAATGCGTTCGATTGTTGCCATGTTGCTCCAATTAAATATATAAGTCTGCGAATATAAGCAATGAGGGGCATTATTTCGCCCTCACAAGCACCTCTTCGAGTCGATTAGATTTGGTTTTTTGGACCACGAATAAAAATTGGTCCGTTCTAACCACTGTTCCCTTGTCCGGAATGCTCTCGTGGAGGTCCAGCAAGTACCCCCCAAGGGTGTTATAATTCTCACATTCATGGAGGTTTAATCCC
>JAYPCB010000119.1:0-4704 GCA_038124525.1 Cryomorphaceae bacterium | reverse complement strand
GTTCCGCCGTTGTTTCGGTTAGAGGCAAAGACTAGTTTGCTGCCGTCCGGAGAGAACATTGGGAATGCGTCGAACACACCGTCGTAAGTGATTTGTTGTAAGCCCGTTCCATCAGTATTGATCATGAACAGGTTGAATGGGTAGCCTTTTTCGCTGTGGTGGTTGGTGGAGAAGATGATTTTCTCTCCACTTGGATGGTAGAATGGCGCCCAGTTCGCATTGCCCAAAGAAGTGACTTGGGTCAATTCCGATCCGTCGATATTACAGGTGTAAATCTCCATGTGTGTTGGCTCTACCATGCCGTTGGCCAATAGGTCTTTGTATTTCGTGATCTCCTCCTCAGTTTGTGGGCGAGAGCTGCGGAACACCAACTTCTTGCTATCGGGGCTAAAGAATGCGCCGCCGTCGTAGCCAAGGCCGCTGGTCACTTGGGTGATGTTCGACCCGTCAATATCGCATACATACAGCTCCAAATCGCCGCTGCGGTCTGAGGTGAACACAATCTTGGTGCCATCAGGACTCACTGTAGCTTCTGCATCGTAGCCCGGCCCAGAGATCAAGGTATCCACAATGTTGCCGGCGAGGTCACTCACGTAAATGTCGAAATCTGAATAAATGGGCCAAACGTAGGCGCCGCTTTCGCCGCGCTCCGGTACTGCTGGACATGCGGTATCTCCGGCGAAAGTACTGGCATAAAGGATGGTGGTATCACCTGGCATGAAATACGCACAGGTAGTACGTCCTAAGTCATTCGAGATGAGTTGAGGTTCGTTTTCTAAGATGGTGTCTGTATCCCAATTAAAGGCATAGATCTGATCACACTCGTTGCCCCATTTTTCTGCATTGCTCTGGAAGGTCAGCATAGTGCCGTCAAAACTGAAATATGCTTCGGCATTGTCGCCACCATCAGTCAGTTGGTGCACGTTATCCAAATGCACTTCTTGGTCGTAGTGAATTTTGCTTTCCCAAGTAGCCCCACTTTCTCCATCAGCAGTTTCTCCTGAAGGTTGGCAGGCAACAGTGGCGAGGGCGGCGGCAAAAAACAAGGTGTGTTTCATGATTTAAGTGTAGGGTTAGATGATGTTTTTCTCTTTTAATTCTTTCTCTAGTGCGCTGCCCGGAACGGGGTCCCAGCCGTGGCCGCCCCAAGGGTGGCAACTTCCTATGCGTTTAATGCTCATCCAGAAGCCTTTGAAGGGTCCATGGATTTGGACGGCTTCTGCGGCGTAGGCGCTGCAGGTCGGTTGGTAGCGGCACGAAGGTCCCAGTAGTGGTGATACTACCTTGCGGTACAACCAAATCAAAAGTAGCAGGGGAGCGCCCAGCACTGTCGACAACAAATGGGACACGGTTTTCATACTTAGAGGCTATAGGTCGTGCCTTCCGGTCCGTCTTTGAGTTGGATGCCGGCATCTTTTAATTGGTCCCGAATCAAATCTGCCGTCCCCCAATCCTTATTGGTTCGTGCTTGTGCTCTTAATTCTATGACCAAATCCATTGCCTTGTCCAATGCGTCCTTATGTGCGCTTTGATCTTCTACGCCTTGAAGCGCTAGAATATCGAAGACCATGGCCTTGAACGTCTGTTGCAGCTCTTGTAAATCGCCGGCAGCAATGGCTAAACCGCCTTCGCTTGCGTTGATGAATTTAACGGCCTCGAACAAATGCGCGATGAGGATAGGGCTATTGAAATTATCGCTCATAGCGCCGTAACATTTGTCTTTCCAGGCCTGTACATCAAACCCTTGGCCGCCTTTAGCGCTGGCTTGTTGGAGGGTGTTCCATGCAGCAAGGAGTTTATCGTGTCCTTTCTCCGCGGCCAGAAGAGCCTCATTGCTGAAGTCCAATACACTGCTGTAGTGGGCTTGCATCATGAAGAATCGGACCACAGAAGGGTGGAAAGCCTTGACTAATAAATCGTTGGTGCCGGTGAACAGTTCTCCGGGTAGGATGGTGTTGCCGGTGCTTTTGCTCATGCGCTTTCCGTTGAGCGTTAGCATGTTGGCGTGCATCCAGTAGCGTGCGCCGTTGTGGTTGGTGCAAGCTTTGTTTTGTGCAATCTCACACTCGTGGTGAGGGAACTTCAAATCCATGCCGCCGCCGTGAATATCAAATTCATCGCCGAGGTATTTGGTACTCATGGCAGAACACTCGAGGTGCCATCCAGGGAATCCATCGCCCCAAGGGGAAGGCCAGCGCATGATGTGCGCGGGAGAGGCTTTTTTCCAAAGGGCGAAATCTGCCGGATTACGCTTTTCATCTTGGCCGTCCAAGGCGCGGCTTCCAGCTTGAAGCTCGTCCATTTTACGGCCTGAGAGAACGCCATAGTCCCCGCCATCATTATTGTAGGCGTTGACATCAAAGTATACCGAACCGTTGCTTTCATAGGCCCAGCCTTTGGCTAGGATGGCTTGGGTCATGGCGATTTGCTCAACAATATGACCGGTTGCCGTAGGTTCGATGGAAGGGGGGAGCGCGCCTAATTGGTCCATGACCTTATGGAAATCAACGGTATAACGCTGAACGATTTCCATGGGCTCGAGCGCTTCGAGACGGGCTTTCTTTGCAATCTTATCCTCGCCGCTATCTGCATCGTTCTCCAAATGGCCCACATCTGTAATGTTGCGCACGTAACGCACCTTGTAGCCCAAGTGCTTGAAGTAGCGGAAAATCAGGTCGAAAGAGGTAAAGGTTCTGGCATTCCCAAGGTGTACGTCGCTATATACGGTCGGTCCACACACATACATGCCCACGCGTCCCTCGTGGACTGGGGAAAAGGGTTCCTTTTCGCCGGTCAGGCTGTTTTCAATGTGGATGGGATAGACTTCGTACAACGGTTTCACTAGGCGCCGAATTCAGTATTCAAATTAATGTAGTTCAGAAACTCTTGTTTCTTTTCCTCGTTTTGGAAGGCTCCACCGAACTCTGCAGTCACTGTAGAACTTTCGATATCACGAATGCCGCGTGAGTTTACGCAGAGGTGTTTCGCGTCGATGACACAAGCCACGTCCTTGGTGCCCAAGGTTTCTTGAAGGGCTTGCACTACCTGACGGGTCAGGCGCTCTTGTACCTGGGGACGCTTGGCATAGTAATCGACGATGCGATTCATCTTGCTCAAGCCGACCACCTTTCCGTTCGAAATGTAGGCTACGTGGGCGCGGCCAACGATGGGAAGGAGGTGGTGTTCACAAGTCGAGTAGACCACAATATTCTTTTCTACCAACATTTCATTGTAGCGGTAGGAATTCTCAAAGGTGCTCATCGACGGTTTGCGATCTGGGTGCAATCCACCGAAGGCTTCGTTGACGAATAATTTAGCCACGCGCATAGGTGTGCCTTGGAGGCTGTCGTCGCTGAGGTCCATTCCTAGCGTATCTAGAATGCCACGTACGTGATCGGCAATGATGGCAATCTTTTCCTCATTGCTCTTGTCGAACGCATCCTCGCGCAAGGGCGTCTCTGCAGCGAAACTCTCGTGTGCATCGCCAATTTCTTCGGCCAATAAAGCTTGTAGGTCTTTAGACATAGGGTCCAATTCTCTTCTTAATTAGGGGCGGCAAAGGTATGAACTATTAATCCCAAAACGGTACTCCTTGTTCAACAGCTTTTGCCTCTAATGCGTCCATGGCCTCGTCGATTTCAGCCAATGCTTTCTCTGCATCCGCCAACATAGCTTCTGCATCTTCTTTAAGTTGCTTCATCGTACCGGTCGGTGCACCGCGGTGATTAAAGGCGCCCCACGCCAATAGTCCTACGGCATCTTGCGCCGATGGGGCAGTTTCAAATTCACGTTTACTCCTCGTGGCATCACCTCTAAGAAGTACTCCAACTTCTTTGAGCTGTACGTCCAAAGAACGCGCGGTGCTCAAATCTTCCATGGAAGCTCCAGGAGTGTTGCGAAGTCCTGCACGTAATTGGCCCAGTTCCTCGTTCAACTCCTTAAACTCGGCCATGACCTTGTTCATGCGTCCGCTCAAAGCATCCACGCTCTGGTTGAAGACCATATCGATGCCTTCATAGTTGTAGAGGTGGTTTACTTTAAACTCGTGTTTGTCCACCAACGTTTCTAACGAGCCATTGGTCGATCGATGCATGGAGATGTAGTAGGTGCCTGGCATTACAAATGAAGTACCATAGGCTTCTGTAACGGGCTCACCGTTCGTGCTGATCGATGAAGTACTGCTCATGCGTCCGTCCCACGTGTAGCGTTGAATGCCTTTACTATCGCCCTTCGTAAAACGGGCCACTGCATTGCCGCTGCTATCGGTCACTTCAAACAACAAATACGCCTTCTCTTCCCAATCCTCCTCACGAAGTTGATCTAAACTAGGGTAGTGGGGTAGGTTTTCATCAGCTTCGAGACGATTGTCCTTCACTTTGGCGGCACTTGATGAGGTGTTCCACTCAAAAGTCACCCCTACCTTAGGGTTTTTAGCCGTGTAATATTGTGCGCCTTTGTAGTCCAATCCACCAATATTGGCGCGGCGGAACAACAGTCCTGGCTTCGTAGTGAAGAAGGCATTGTCTTGATTCAACACATATTCGAGCTCGCGAAGCGGGCTGTAGTTGTCCAAGACATAGAACCCACGTCCGAAAGTGGCCAATACCAAATCATTCTCGCGCTCTTGGATGGCGATATCGCGAACTGCGATGGTCGGCAATCCACTGCCCAATTCCTTCCAGTGCTCACCACCGTCAAGGGTAA
>JAYPCB010000118.1:0-4753 GCA_038124525.1 Cryomorphaceae bacterium | reverse complement strand
CTGATGAGGGATTAAACAATCGATTTTATCGGGTGTCAATCCATTCTTCGCCAACGCCTCGCCGATCACTTCGCCGAAGCGCACGACGGCATTCTTAAAGACAAAGTTCCCATTCATCTGCGGGTAGTGAATATCCGGATCTACTCCATTTTCAAGCAATTCCCCTATCCAGTGCTGGGTTCCAAAGCCCTTCATTGTGAGTTCCTCCTTATTCTTACCCTCGCTGTGCATATGACAACTCTTAATCCCGTCCTCGCCTTCTGATGCTCTTGAAAGAACTACGGCGCCGGCACCATCGCCGAAAATGACACTTACTCCTCTACCGCGCGTGGTTTTGTCTAAGAAGGGGCTTTGAAGCTCCGAAGCCACCACCAACACATGTTCGTACATGCCGGTTTGAACGAAGGCATTACCTACGCTCAGCGCATAGATAAACCCTGAACAGGCATTGCGCACATCCGTCGCCCCTGCGGTATGGATGCCGAGGGCCTCTTGTACTTGGACCCCACAACCAGGGAAATAATAATCCGGCGAAATGGTCGCAAAGACGATGTGGCCAATATCATTGGGCTCCAACCCAGCGGCTTCAATGGCCTTGCGTGCGGCCTTAATACCCATTGTGGCTGCGGTATTGCCATCCCCTTCCTCTACCCAACGGCGTTCTCTAATGCCCGTTCTCTCGGTGATCCACTCGTCATTGGTGTCCATCAAGGTGCTGAGGTACGCATTGGTGATGATGCGTTCTGGTACATAATGTCCCGTTCCGGAAATTTTAGCTGTGTGCATGTGTCTATGATTAGGTTGTGACCTATAAGATAACGCAAAATTGACACCCTTGGTTGACACCTTGTCACATTAATTGGCCCAAAAAAGGCATGGCACAAGAGTTGAACAGAAGGGAGAAACCAAAATATCAAATACAATGTCTAAAGGATCCATTAATGTAACCGCACAGAACATCTTCCCTATCATCAAGAAGTTCTTGTACAGCGACCACGAAATCTTCCTACGAGAACTCGTTTCTAATGCTGTGGATGCGACGCAGAAGCTAAAGACCCTGACCAATCTTGGTGAGGCCAAAGGCGAATTGGGCGATTTGACCATTCATATCAAACTCGACAAAAAGGCCAAGACCTTGAGCATCATCGACCGAGGCATCGGGATGACCGCCGAAGAGATTGATAAATACATCAACCAGGTAGCGTTCTCTGGCGCAGAAGAATTCGTCAAAGAATACGAAGGCAAAATGGACGGCGCCGACCTGATCGGGCATTTCGGTCTAGGATTCTACTCCGCCTTCATGGTGGCGAAGAAGGTGGAAATCTTGACCAAATCCCACAAAGATGCCGCTGCCGTACAGTGGATCTGTGAAGGAAACCCGGAATTCGAACTCAACACCATTGAGAAAGAAGATCGTGGAACGGAAATCAAGCTTCACATCGCTGAGGACAGTGAAGACTTCTTGGAGGAAAGCAAAATCAACGAGCTGCTAAGCAAGTATGCGAAGTTTATGCCTATTTCGATCCAATTCGGCGAAAAGGACGAGAGCTACAATGCTGCCAAAGAAGGCGAAGAGGCCAAATGGGAAACAAAAAAGGTACCTAACGTCATCAACAACCCCAACCCGGCATGGGTACGTACCCCGAGCGAATTGACCGCGGAAGATTACAAAGAATTCTACCGCGAGCTCTACCCAATGAGCTTCGACGAGCCGCTGTTCAATATTCACCTCAACGTAGATTATCCGTTCAACTTGACCGGTGTACTCTACTTCCCGAAAATCAAACCGAACGTGGAGCCTCAGCGCAACAAAATTCAGTTGTTCCAGAAGCAGGTGTTCGTTACGGATAGTGTAGAAGGTATTGTGCCCGATTTCTTGACCCTCCTCCACGGGGTCATCGATTCACCGGACATCCCACTGAACGTGAGCCGTTCCTACCTCCAGGCCGACGGCAATGTGAAGAAGATCTCTTCGCACATCACCAAAAAGGTCGCGGATAAATTGGATGAAATGTTCCGCAAAGACCGCGAAGATTTCGAGGCCAAGTGGAACGACATGAAGATTATCATCGAATACGGTATGCTCACCGAGGAGAAATTCTTCGACAAGGCCAAGAAGTTTGCCCTGTATGAAGATACCGACGGTGCCCTCCACACCTTTGAAGCCTACCTCGAATCAATCAAGGAGAATCAAACGGATAAGGACAAAAAGACCGTGGTGCTTTACGCTTCCCATAAGGACGGACAGCACAGCTACATCCAAGCGGCCAAAGCCAAAGGCTACAGTGTACTGCTCTTAGATTCTCCTTTGACCAGCCACTTGCTGCAGAAATTGGAACAAGAGCACGAAAACACCACTTTCGCACGTGTGGATAGCGATTTGATCGACAACCTCATCAAGAAGGACGAAACTCGTGTTGCCAAGCTCAGCGACAAGCAAAAAGAAGAGCTCAAAACCAGATTAGAAGCCATCGTTCCAAAGGAAAAGTTCACCCTGAAACTCGAAGACATGGACTCTACCGAGGCACCGCTAGTGATTACCGTTCCTGAATTCATGCGCCGTATGAAGGAAATGCAGATGACCGGTGGCGGAGGTATGATGGGCATGGGAGATTTCCCTGATATGTACGATCTGATTGTTAACGCCAATCACCCACTCGCTTCAAAAATCTTGGATACTGAAGATGCAGATGCTCGTGGAACAGCTGTAAATCAAGCCCTTGACCTCGCCAAGCTTCAGCAAAACTTGCTTCACGGTGAAGAGCTGACTGCGTTCATTGCCCGCTCCTACGAGATGCTCGGCAACGAATAAGTCTGTGAAATAAATTACACATTGTCATAACAATGTCTAGGGGGCTCCGGCCCCCTTTTTGTATTTTTGGGATTCACTAAAACCATTAGCTACATGAGCGCGGACGTTCTATCCATTGCTACCGAAAATGCCACGTTGTGGACCTCTGATTTATTTGATGCTGAAACTCGTGCTGCTGCACAATCGATGCTCGATGCAGGCGGAGATACCTTGATTGAGCCTTTCTACAAAGACCTAGACTTTGGTACTGGAGGGATGCGCGGTATCATGGGCGTGGGAACCAATAGAATCAACCCATATACACTCGGTTTAGCCACACAAGGTTTGGCCGTTTATGCCCAGCAATCCATGGGGCGTACGGACCTGAAAGCAGCCATTGCGTTCGACAGCCGCAACAATTCTAAGTCCTTTGCGCGTAAAGTGGCAGAGGTCCTTAGTGCCAATGGTGTATACACTTACCTTTTCGAGGATTTACGCCCGACGCCTGAGCTCAGCTTCAGCGTACGCGAGCTTGGCTGCGATTTTGGGATCGTTTTAACGGCCTCACACAACCCAAAGGAATACAATGGGTACAAGGTATATTGGAACGACGGGGGCCAATTAGTCCCTCCACACGACAAAGGCGTTATTGAACAGGTGCGTGCCACTCGTTTCCAAGATATTCGTTGGGATGCCAATGAAGCCCTAATCGAAACCGTAGGCCGCGAACTTGACGAGAAATACACAGATATGATTGCGGGATTGTCTTTGAGCAACGCCGGCAAAACCGATCTCAACATCGTTTTTACCGCATTGCACGGCACCTCAATCATCAGCGTACCTCCAGCCTTGGCCAAAGCAGGCTTCACCAACGTACAACTCGTAGAAGCGCAAAGCACCCCTGACGGTAATTTCCCTACCGTGGCCAGCCCTAACCCTGAAGAAAGTGCTGCCCTTGCGATGGCCGTTGCACAAGCCGAAGCCACCGGAGCTGATCTAGTGATCGGTTGTGATCCTGATACTGATCGCGTGGGTATTGCTGCCAACGATGGAACAGGCAAAATGCAACTGCTCAACGGAAACGATACTGCAGCACTACTCGTCCACTACATCCTCAATGCGTATAAGGAAAACGGCACCCTGCCCTCAAACGGATTTACTGCTGCCACAGTTGTGACCACCGATCTCATTGCCGACATCTCGGCGGCCTATGGGGTGCCTTGTTACCGCTGTTTGACCGGATTCAAGTGGATCGCAGATATTATCAATCACAAGCCCGAGGAACAATTCCTAGTGGGCGGTGAAGAAAGCTACGGCTACCTCATCGGCGATGCCGTTCGCGACAAAGATGCTGTGGCTTCTGCAGTGATGATTGCGGAAATGGCTGCTAATGCCAAAGCACAAGGCCGTACAGTCTTGCAACAGCTAGAAGCCATCCACCGCGAGTTTGGCCAATACCAAGAGCGTTTGATTTCTATCACCAAGAAAGGACGCTCAGGCGCCCAGGAGATCGCCGATATGATGACAGCCCTGCGCAACGACCCCCCGAAGACCTTGGCTGGCTCTCCAGTCGTCATTGCCATCGACCACAGCAATTCCACTCAGACCGATCTGCGTACGGGAGCAACATCAAGCACAGCGCTGCCATCTTCAAATGTCTTGCAGTTTATCACCGAGGCTGGAGATAAAGTCAGCGCTCGTCCTTCGGGAACAGAACCGAAAATCAAGTTCTACTTCAGTGTACGCGCTACCACTGGTGATAGCCATGCTGCAACCAAGGCGGAACTTGAACGAAAGATTGATACCTTTATTGAGGAATTAAACCTCTAATTCAAACATGAAGAATTTCATCATCATAGGGGCCATTTCGATGGCCCTTTTTTCTTGCTCACAACCTGAGCCACAAACAGAAGCAGCCACAGGTCAGGATTTCATTGGATCCATCATCCAAAACGATTCCAC
>JAYPCB010000117.1:0-4798 GCA_038124525.1 Cryomorphaceae bacterium | reverse complement strand
CCCAGTAAATCCCTGAGTGTAAGTGTCCTTCGCCCCAATTCTGAGGAGCCAAAACTAACGGAATAACCCCCTTTTTTGCCGCCGGCAACTCGTGACCATCGACTAGGGAGTGGAGGAGCCGGCCGTTGCGGTCGAGGAGGGACACGAATAGTTGGTCGCCGCGCTCAGCGTGGAGCCATAAGGTCGCGTGGGGTCCTGTGCCGGTTGCGCCTGAGCCATTGCCAGCGCTCGATCCGTAACCACCCGATCCTGAGCCAGCGCCGGAACCTGAGCCGCCCCCTGCGATTGAGTTTGGGCTGAGGTCAATGAAATTAGGAACGATGGAGGCATCGAGTAGGAGTGTGGGTAGAGCGCCTGCGACGCTGTTCGGCTGGTTTGGGCTCGCCTCGGTCGATGCCGAGAGGGACGGAAGGTGTGGATGCCAATTCGCTTGCAAATGCCCGGGCGAGTGCCAAGAAATGCGCTCGAAGCTTTGATGGTCGTGGGGTGCATCGAGGGGGTAATAGGTCATTCGATCGAGGATTTGGCCGGGTGCGGTGATCAGCTCGAGGGTGAGCGAGTCGTTGGGTAAAGTAAAGGGTGATGGAAGGGCGAGAATTTCGTTAGGGAGTAGGATGGGTGAGAGTTCGGTGTCTTTCATGCGCGGGGCGCGGGCATCCAAGGGTTCGGCGCGCAATAGGTTGGGGCCATCCCAAAGTTGTAGCCAAAGATCAGCGGTGGCGATGGGGCGGTCGGTGAGGTTGGCGATTTCGATGAATTCATCGAGGGCATCAGGGGCGAAGTGGATTTCGTTGAGGAGGATGTGGCCGGAATCGGGCTGTGCGGCTATGGTGGTTGGCGGGAAGGGCCACGGCCAAGTTTGTCCGGACGGCCAGGGAGAGGTTGAGGTGAGGTAGGGTTGGGCGGGGTCCCAGGAGTTGGGACGGGGTGCGAGGGTGTAGGCGTTGTCAGACCATTGGAGCCAGAGGGAGCCGTTGTTTTCGGAAAAGAGCTGGTCGGGGTCTGGTGTGAAGGTAGAGGGTTGGAGCCAATTGGGGTCCGTTGAGGACGGCACGACGGACCAATGGCGCCTGCCGAAGCTGAGGCTGTCGCTTTGGAGCATGTGGTAGCCTTGACGTTGGGCAGGGTTGAACATATCGTCGAAGGTGTGGTGGGCCAGCAGAATTTGCTCGTGTTCGATCCAGATGGCGCCGGCGGTGGGAAGGTCGAGGTGGAGGGTGGTGAAGCCGGAATCGATGGTAATGGCATAGGAGCGCTTGGTGCCGGAGAGGGACCGCCAGTGGAGGGTCGCGGGAGTGCTGTGGGGACTTTGAACGCGCAGGAAACTTGGCAGGTTTTGGTCGAAGGGTTGGATGGCGGTGATGGCCATGCATCGCTCGGGGAGGTAATCGATGTTGAGGAATTCCCAGAGGTTGCCGGAGGGGTTTTGGGCGGTGTCGACGGTGTTTTGAAGTAGAAAGGCCAGCGCGGTGCGGGGTAAGGGTTGGGGAAAGGTACAGGTCCAATTCCGTCCATCAAGCTCAGGGTACAGTGCGGTATCGATGGCCGCGCCCTGGTGGTAGGCAATGAGGCCGTTGAGAGCGCCTGGGGCGGGGACGCAGGCCTCGGTGAAGGTAAGGTGGACGGCGCGGGGCGATTCTTGGGCGATGGAGATCAGCCGTGGGGGCAAAGTGTCTTGGAAGGCATGGCCTTCGAGGTGCAATGTGGAAAACAAAAACTTGTCCACACGAGAGGCGGTGTATTTGCAGTAGAGGGTGAAGCGGCGTGCGTTGCGCAGGGTGCTGTCGGTGGCGCTGAGCAGGAGGTTTTGGTCGTCGTATACCCTGAAGGTATAGGTGGAATCGCGGGTGAGGCGGAGGCTAAGTGTTGGGTTGCTTTGGTTGAGGTAGCCGGGAAGAGATGCGAGGGTGGAGTCGTTTTGGCCAGGGCGTCGCAGGAGGAGGCTTAGGGCATCCGAAGAATTGCCGGAGAGTTGCAGGATGTATTGTCCCTTGGGTCCGTCGATGAATTGGACCTCGCAAAAATTACTGGAAGAGGGGTTAAAGTCTAGGGTGATGTTTAGTCGCCACTGTGCATTGATTGCGGCGTTTGAGGGCAGGGACCAATGCAGTGATCCGGCTCCAGGTGCGTTCGTGCGCAGGCCTTCGCTCGTGAAATTCATCCAAGCGGTATCTCCGGACCAAAGGGGATTTTTGGTGAGGAGGGAGTCTGAAATTGAGGTCGATTGGCCGTTTAGGCTGTTTAAAATGAGGCAAAACAGAAGTGTTCGTACACTTCGAAACAAGGTGCAGTTCATAAGGCGGATTAGAATTAGTTTTGTGGGGTTCTATTTAAGTTAAGACATTTTATGAGAGTCGCGGTTGTGGGTGCCACTGGAATGGTGGGCCAAATCATTTTGAAAGTATTGGCGGAGCGCAGTTTCCCAGTGACGGAATTAATTCCCGTAGCCTCTGAGCGCAGTGTAGGGAAGAAAGTTGCCTTTGGGGGACAGGATTGGACCATCGTGAGCTTGGCCGATGCGGTTGCTGCAGCACCAGATGTTGCCTTGTTCTCAGCTGGGGGTGAAACTTCTTTGGAGTGGGCGCCAAAATTTGCCGCTGCAGGCACGCGCGTGGTCGACAACTCTAGTGCTTGGCGCATGGACGCCGACAAGAAATTGGTCGTACCAGAAATTAATGCTGATGTTCTCGAAGAGGGCGATATGATCATTGCGAACCCGAACTGTTCTACGATCCAACTCGTCGTTGCCCTCAACCCGCTTCACCAAGCTTTTGGCGCGAAACGTGTGATTGTGAGTACTTACCAAAGTGTTACGGGTACTGGGAAAGCAGCGGTAGATCAGCTCGAGGGCGAGCGCAATGGCGAGGATCCTCAGATGGTGTATCCGTACAAGATCGACCGAAATTGTATCCCACATTGTGATGTGTTCCTGGATAACGATTACACGAAGGAGGAGATGAAAATGACCCGCGAAACCGTGAAAATCATTGGTGATGCGGGCATCAAACTTGCGGCCACAGCCGTTCGTGTTCCCGTACAGGGTGGGCACAGCGAAAGTGTGAATGTGGAGTTTGAGCGCGATTTCACCTTGGAGGAAGTGCGCAAAATCTTGAGCGAGACGCCGGGGGTAACCTTGCAGGATCGCCCGGAATTCAACACTTACCCCATGCCTTTGATGGCCGAGGGCAAGGATGATGTTTTTGTGGGCCGATTACGTCGCGACTTCACCACCGATCGCGGTCTCAATATGTGGATCGTGAGCGACAACCTTCGCAAAGGCGCAGCGACCAACACCGTTCAGATTGCAGAAGTTCTGATGGCCAAAGGCTTTATCGGATAAGCGATTTGTAAGAAACAATAGGTCCAATTTTTGCGTTATTACTACCATGAATTGGAAACTTTTATTGCTCGCCGTCGTAGGGCTGTCGAGCTGCAACGCACAAACAAAATCGAAAATGTCAGATCCATATGCTATGGCGACCATTCCCGCGGCTGAAGAAGGCCAGGAGGTGGCCGTATTGGCCTCAGGTTGTTTTTGGGGGACCGAATTCTACTTGCAAAAAGTACCCGGGGTCATCGCCACCACGTGTGGATATACCGGGGGCTTTGTGAAGAACCCATCGTACCGCGAGGTATGTACCAAACGCACTGGGCACTATGAAGCCGTGCACGTGGTTTTTGACCCTGCTCAGGTGAGCTTTGAGGAATTGGCCCGAGTATTCTTTGAAACGCATGACCCCACCCAGCGCGACGGTCAAGGTCCGGACATAGGTCCGCAATACCGCAGTGCTGTGTTCTTCCAAAACGACGCGCAACGTGAAACCGCGCAGCTATTGAAGGACTTGTTGATCCAGAAAGGGTATGATGTCGCGACAGAGATCTTGCCGGCGGCAGAGTTCTACTCGGCAGAGAACTACCATCAGGATTATTATGACAACAAAGGCGGAACCCCTTATTGTCATGCGCCTCGGAAGTTGTTCTAAGGAAAAAATTTTAGGCACAAAAAAACCCCCGCGCCATCGGCGCGGGGGTTTTTATTTGTCGAGGATCTATTATTCAGCCACCAACTCGAAATCTTCCATGAACTTGGTCGTGTAGACCCCTTTGCGGAAGTTTTCGTTGTCCAACAACTGTTGGTGGAAAGGAATAGTCGTTTTAATACCTTCTACGATAAACTCGTCCAACGCACGCTCTAGCTTATCCAAAGCTTCTTCACGTGTACGAGCCGTTACGATCAATTTAGCGATCATAGAATCGTAGAACGGAGGAATAACGTAGCCGCTATAACAATGTGTGTCTAGGCGCACTCCGTGGCCTCCTGGGGCGTGGAATGAGCTAATAGCACCTGGTGAAGGACGGAAGTCGTTGAACGCATCTTCTGCGTTGATACGAACTTCTATACTGTGCATCTCTGGGAAGTAGTTCTTTCCAGAAATAGGCTCACCTGCGGCTACTTTAATCTGCTCGCGAATCAAATCGAATCCAACTACCTGCTCGGTAATAGGGTGTTCCACCTGAATACGAGTGTTCATTTCCATGAAGTAGAAGTTGCGGTCCTTATCTACCAAGAACTCAACCGTACCTGCGCCTTCGTATTTGATGAACTCAGCCGCTTTTACTGCCGCATCACCCATCTTCTTGCGGAGTTTATCCGTCATGAATGGAGATGGAGTTTCTTCGACCAATTTCTGGTGGCGACGTTGTACCGAACAATCACGCTCGCTCAAGTGACACGCTTTACCGTAGGCATCACCGATCACCTGAATTTCAATGTGGCGCGGCTCCAAAATGAGCTTCT
>JAYPCB010000116.1:0-4858 GCA_038124525.1 Cryomorphaceae bacterium | reverse complement strand
GTATCCACAGTTTCAGTAAACCTGACCAAAACCTCATGTACGAGTGGGGCACCAAGCGTTTTCTCTAAATCTTCATGGTGCACGTACAAGTGAAACTCATCCCATGTCGCATTCAATGTTTTATAAATCCCCGATACACGGAAAGAAGCGCGACTGATTGTCCCTTCTGCATCTTGGAAAGTCAGGACCACCTTGCTACGGAGTTTTAGGCCTAATCTATTGGCCAATTTTTCGCCAATCACCAACCTGTTCCGACCTGCAGATTCGAAGAAATCACCTTCCACCAATGACACCGGAAGCGTGGTTTGTGCACGTTCATCTTCAGGCCAAACCCCCATAATGCGGACGGCACGCGCGCTCTTTGCACTATTGATCATGCCTTGCAATACCGTGCGTTGTGCCGTACCCGCCACAAAAGGTAAACGCTCCACTTCCTCCCTCAGCTCATCCACTGCAACATCGTCCCCAAGGACAGCCCCGGATAAAGGCTCGACATCGAATGCGGCACTGTGAATCTGTGCATGGCCTATTGTGGTACCGATGGCTGAAGCCGTGCGTTCATTATTCATCCCGAAAGAGAAACCAATGATCAAAAGACCCGCCCAGATGCCGACCGCAATAGAGCCAATCACAATAAAGGATCGAACCTTAGATCTCCATATGTTACGCCAAGCTACTTTGAAGATCATGATCGCATGCTTTTAACCGGTTCTAGCTTCATAATTTTCCAAACGGCATAGGAACTGACAAGGATGCCTATGACAAATACGATGGCCCCGTGGTTCAGGTTGATGATGAACGAAGTGGTGGTATAGAGTTTTGGCTCAAAATCGAACTGTTCAATGGCCTCCTTCATTTGACCGCTGAGGTCGATGGGGTTGTACTTGAAGTAGAATTGGACCGGCTTCACTAAGGCCATACCCACGATGGCGCCGCCGAGGGTGAGCATGAGGTTTTCAAGGACCGTAACCAAGGCCAGCTTCGACTTGCGCATGCCTATGCTGACCAAAATCCCGAATTCGCGCTCGCGCTCGCTCACCATCATAATAACCGTCCCGAGCAATACAAACGAGATGATGAAATACAAGATGGTGATAAAGATTTGCCCTCCCGCCATGTCGGCCTCTATCGTTTGAATGAGCTCAGGAAAGAGCTCCTCCCACTCCAACAGCTCCAACTCCTCGCCCATCAAAGGCAGCAGGGCTGCCTTAACTTCTTTATGGTCTGCACCCGGCTCAAGATCAATGACCGCAGTGGTCAACAAGCCCATCCCATTGTACATCCATTGTGCCGTTTGAAGGGGCATAAGGACCAATTGTTTGTTCAGCTCGGGATTTGAGATTTTTGCGATGCCGCTCACCATGAATTGGCCATAGGCACTCGCTCCACGATATCCCTGACTCAAAAACAATAAGGAATCGCCCACGCCGACTTTTAAAAACTCGGCCAAGCCCTCACTTACTACCACCTGATCCGAGCCCGGTTTAAAAACACTTCCAGACACAATCTGATCTGTAAGTTGTAACCCGGGCAACTCAAATTCAGGCTCAATACCCAGCACCAAGCTTCCCCTGTTGCTTTGACCTGTGCTTACCAAGGAAAAACTTTCTAACCTGCGCACCACCGATCGGACCCCATCGACTTCTTGCCATTGCGCTACGGGCAATGCCCCCTCGTCCATGCTAAGGTCCAAGCTTTGCTCTCCCCAAAATCCTTTTTGATGTACCTGCAAGTAGCCGAAATTATTGGCCACGATCTCGTCCACCATATGCTCCCAAACGCCCACCTGGAAGCTTCTAAGAACCACAGCGAAAATGACACAAAACATCACCGCAGCAATGGTAATCACGCTTCTCCCCTTATTCCGCCAGATATTTCTCCACGCGAGCTTGAGCATTATTGCACGAGTTTCATGTTGCTACGCTCGAAAAACCCTGCTGAAAAAATCGGATTAAAGTCCAATTTCTTGTAGGTCATCTCGGTATAAAAACCCTCCTCATCTGCCGGAGTGATGGTCAACTTAGAAGGCAATTCCTGTCCGCCAAGATTTTTAATCTCCGAAGCTTGTATTGTCGTTACTAAATAGTCGTCTTCATCAAAAAACTCGGTACGGAGCTGAAGCGTTTGTTTCACCGAAATATGTGTGATCACTTTCCCCCAAACTACCGCTGCTTCCGGTTTTGGGACCAATTCTATTTGATAGCACGGAACCCCGTCTATAGCCACGACGCCCAACAACTTGTGGTCGTAATCCTCCACCAACGACCCCGCATTGATCAGCGCATCATTCGTGAAATCCGTTCCCATCCAACTCTGCACCATCGCTGCCGGTAAGGCAACTACCTTTTTAATCCCGGGAACATAATGCCACACATTATCCCCATTACGCAAGAACACAGTCCCCTTCTCTCGGGCCGGTCCTGTAATGAGAATCATCGTCTTATCCATTCCCTCGTTCCAGATTTTCGCCTCCATCGTGCGCTCCCAACGCGGACGTACCGTGCGGATGCTCACCTCAGCGGCAGAACGAGTTCCGCTCAACTTTGCCTCAGCTTGTTTTAAAAGGGTGGTGGGATTTTGCCCGAACGCAAATGAAGTTGCGCAGGCAAGGAGTAGGGATGTAAAAAATCGTGTCATAGCCTTAGGTGTGTTTGCTTAACGCACAAACCGGCACTATGTTTTTAAAGGGGTTAGTTTAATTTCAGGGCCAATTTCGCCATGACTTTCTTCGCCGATTTCCCTTCGTACAACACCTCGTTCACTGCCTTGACAATAGGCATCTTGACCTCGTGTTTTTTTCTAATTTTCGCCACCAATGGCACGGCATAATAGCCTTCCGCCACCATGGTCATTTCCGCCTTTGCGCTCTTCACCGTGTACCCCTTGCCCAACATGTTCCCCAGCATTCTATTTCTGGAAAATTGGCTGTAGCAAGTCACCAATAAATCGCCCAAATACGCGCTCTTTTTTATATTAATTGGCCCCTCGCAAGTACTCTTCATAAACCTGCGCATCTCACGCGCCGCGTTTGAAATCAGTACCGCCTGGAAATTGTCCCCATAGCCCAAACCATGGTACATCCCCGCCGCGATGGCATATATATTCTTCATCACGGCCGCATATTCCGTCCCGTAAATATCCGTACTCAACGTACAGCGCATGTAGTGGTTCTTCAACACCCCCGCCACACGCTCGGCCACCGCTTTCTCTTTCGCAGCCACCGTCAAAAAGCTCAATCGCTCCAAGGCAATCTCCTCGGCGTGACACGGACCTGTAATGACCACGATATTCTCCTCAGGAACCCCCACCACTTCGCGCAGGTACTCCCCAACGATCATATTTTCATCCGGAATAATTCCCTTGATGGTCGAGCACACCAGTTTCCCCGCTAGCGCGCCCTCAGTCATTCCTTCCAGAACCTCCTTCACAAACGCGCTGGGCACCGCGAAAATCACAATATCCGCCTGCGCCACCGCTGCATTCACATCCGTGTAAATATGAATACTGCCCGGCTGAAAACCCACGGAAGACAAGTACCTCGGATTGTGATGGTACCGCTTGATATGCAACGCACTCTCCTCATTGTGCATCCACCAATGGCAGCTGCCCAAATTATCCGTGACCATCTTCACCACGGCAGTCCCAAACGACCCCCCGCCAATTACGGCCACAGAAGGCTGCGTGCTTTGCATCTGATCGTCCATTAGAAGGTAATTTCCGTTTCTACTTCCTCTCCATCTCTCACATACACCAAAGCCGTCGTATCGCCTTTCTTAAAGGCCCCCAACGCCGTCATGTACGCATAAATATCATCAATGGCGATATCTCCAATCTTCATGATCACATCCCCCGCCTTCAAACCGGCGTTGGCCCCGGGGCGCCCTTCGGTCGCCCCATCGATACGAAGCCCCGGACCGCCAAAAAGGTAATCTGGCACGACCCCTAAGGTCACGGAGAAGTTCGGCGTGGTCTTCTGTTCTGAAGAAGTGGTTTTTTGGAAGGTGAGGTTCTCATAATTGGCCGTGCGCGCGGTGATGGTGTAGATCAACGAGGCGAGTTTGGCCATGCCCTTGTAGTTGATCTTCTCCGCGTCGTCGGTCGGCTTGTGGTAATCGTCATGGGTTCCAGTGAACAGGTGCAACACCGGCAAATCCTTGTAATAGAAAGAAGTCTGGTCCGACGGCCCTACGCCCGCAGGATCCTTTTTGATGTCCAAACCGTGAATAGGCGTGTCGAGGATCTCGTCCCATTCCGTGGCCGTTCCCGTTCCTGAAAGCTGGAGGCGGTTGTCGCGAAGGCGGCCGACCATGTCGCTATTGATCATGTATTCCACTTCCTTCAGTGGGAAGGTCGGATGGTTGGTCCAATATTTCGAACCTATCAAACCCAATTCCTCCGCGCTGTAAAACTGGATCAAGTAGTTGTAATTCGTGTCTTGGCGTTGGGCATAATAACGCATGACTTCCAACAGCAAGGTCGTCCCCGAGCCATTGTCGTCGGCCCCGTTGTGAATGGCTGCCGGTCCTTTGTACAAGCTGTTCTCACCGCCCATACCTAGGTGGTCATAATGGGCACCCAGCACGACCGTTTTGCGTTTATTGTTGTGGATGTACCCGATCACGTTGTAGCCGTCGCTAAAACGCTCTGACATCGAAACCGATACGGCGACTTTCTGAGCGCGCTTCATTAATTTATTGGCCACTGCTTCGTTGCGAACGAAGAATACCGGTACGGTTGAGGCATTGATGCTTTTGAAGAATTCTTGGGTATCTGAAGCCGTTCCATCCGGGTTGATGAGCAAGACCGCTTTAACGCCTTTTTCTACCAAATTTGCCACGCGCTGGTTCAAGCTGTGGTA
>JAYPCB010000115.1:0-4970 GCA_038124525.1 Cryomorphaceae bacterium | reverse complement strand
GCTCCATCTACTACGCCCTCAAACGTGAGCGCAACTGGCGCCGTGGGAAGCTACGGCACCAAAGAGGTGCTCGTGACCACTGCCGCTCCAGTGTTCCCCACCAGCGGAAACTTCGACGGGGTCCAAGTACAACTCTTCGACGGCAACGGCACCGCAAATTCGGTCACTGGAAGCACCGTCATGAGCAGCAGCTACCAAGCCTTCGCCTTCCACACGGCAGATACCTTACAGCCTGGCCCTTATACCTTGATTTTCGCGGAGAACGTCATGGATTCCATGGCCATCAACGGCTACTGTGGCAAACGCCTCATCGACACCATTTCATTCTTCGTAGCGCCACCTCCACCAGTATTGGTCGGTCCTTCAGATTCGATCTACGGAGCAAACGCCACCTACAACGTATTGAACTACCAATGGCTCGATAGCGCCTCGTTCTCAATTACGAACGGGACAGTAGTTACTTGGCAACCGGATTATTCACAGTTCGACATCGCTTGGGGTCCCGCCAACGCTACCGGAACCTTCACCCTCATCGGCTACGCAAATGGCGGCTCTGATACCGCCACCGTGACCGTAGAAGTGAACGGCATAGGCATCATCGAATGCTTCGGCGACCTCGTCCTTTACCCAAATCCAGCACGTGATCTCATCCACATCGCCGGCGCCCTAGAAGGCACGACCTACACCCTCTCCGACCTTTCTGGTCGCGTGATGGACCAAGGCCTGCTCGACGGCGGACAACTCCCTGTAGCGCACCTGCCGAACGGGACCTATATCTTAGTCTTGGACGGCGCGACCCCTTGGGCACAACGCATTCAAATCCTGCATTAAAAGCGTTTGTAAAACGTGATAAATGTTATCGCTTAGGCTCGCTTCACATCGTAACTTTATGGTGTGAAAGCGACGCTTTTGCATTAAATCCTATCGTATGAAAGTTCTAGTCCCTACTGATTTTAGCGACACCGCAGCGAGCGGAATACGCTATGCCTTAAGTTTTGTGGCCAATTACGGCAGCGGACACATCCACGTGCTCCACACCGTCGAAAAAGAAGCCGATCTCGCCGCTGCACAAGCCCAGCTCGACACCTTCTGCGCCATCGACGCCCCCGCCGGCATCACCATCACCCACAACATCACCGTGGGCGATTACAATGAAGCTATAGGACAAGAAGCCGAAACCCAGGAATGTGCCCTGATCATCATGGCCACCAAAGGTGCCCACGGCATCCAAAAGCTCGTCGGCTCTCACGCCATGAAAGTGGTCAGCAGCAGCAACATCCCTCACATCGTCACCCAGCGTGAGGTATACGACGACGAGGTCCTCGACCGCATCGCCGTGCCCATCACCCTCGAGCGTGAAGACAAGAAAATCCTGAGCACCGTAGCTGCCATCGCCAAACCTCTTGGCGCTGCAGTCCTGCTCATCTATGAAGATAATCGCGACGAGTTCCTTGGCGCCACTATTGCTCGCAACCTAAACTTTGCCAAAAGCTACCTCCGCAACAGCGGCATAGAAACCCAAGCCATCGACGTAGGCCACGACATAAGCTATGATGAGGCCATCATCAAATACGCGGCCGCACACCAATGCGACCTCATCGCCACGGTCAACCACCACAACGACGGTATCCTTAACCTCTTCGGAGCAAACTTCGACCAAAACCTGCTCGAGAACAGCGCACACATCCCCATCCTCACGGTAGATGCCCGCAACCACGAGCACGTCAACGATATCTTTATGACAACGAGATAACCCGGGACACACTCTCGGCGCACTTGAACCGAGCTCGCACCCCTGGCCTTGGAAGATTAAAGGTTATAACGCGACCCCTAGCTGCAACGCTGGGGGTTTTTAGTTGATGGGAACATTACCTGTTCAAAACCCCAACTTCTCCACATTATTTGGAAAGGTGATCTGGGACCAATTAAGTTGATAGGAGATCAATTTATTAACCCTTAATCCTTTTCAAATGAAGAAAATTTGGATCGTGGCTGCGGCCACAAGTTTAGCGTTCTCGTTGAGCGCACAAGATTCCGGAGTAGAAACCCAAGCCATCGGCGTAGTCATTGACGCACACGCGCTGGTGGATGTCGTGGCCGACGAGATCGTCTTCGACTTCTCGGCAGACGACCCTGCGGAAGCCGGTTCCCCATTCGTATTGGGCGCCAACAAAAACCAAACAACCCACCTGAACTACAGCCTCATGCTCAGCAACGGAGGTGTTGCAGATGGGACCATCTCCGTTCGTATTAACGACATGAACGAGGGAATGCACATGACCTTGTTGGCGGACGGTACACCGGCGGCTTCGTTGGACCAAGCGGCCTACGGAACCCTTGGAACAGTGGCGCCAAACTTCGATGCGACGCAAGGTGCTAATCCGGTGGTTTTAACGGCAACGGACCAAGTCTTGATCGAAAACATCGGCTCGTCCTACACGGGAAACGGCGCAGGCAACGGGTATTTGTTGCAGTACACGGCGCACATTAACGACTATTCGCAATTGGACGCGGATAACGGGTCGCAAGACATGGGAACGATCACTTATACCATCGCGGTATAAACTATTGAACCCTTCCGGGGGCGCTCCGCGCCCCCGGATCTAAACGCTACGCCATGAAATGTACCACCGTGTTTTTCCTGCTCTGCAGTGTCGTTACAAACGCCCAACTCTTGGTCCAAAGCGGCCTCACTCACCGTTTGAGTGTGGTGCCTGGCGGAACGGAATTGGTCCCTATATCTCTAAAAAATGGAGGCGACGAACCTTTGCTCTGTACCCTTACCCTAAGTGATGTTGTCTCGCATTGTGATAGTGGCTACCGCTATTTGCCGGCGGGCAGTACGGACGAGAGTTGTGCGGCTTGGATGCAGCTCGAGCAAGAGGAGTTTGTGCTGGCTCCCCGGGAAGAGCGCGTGGTGAAAGTCCGCTTCGCGGCGCAGGCAGGATACGCGCGGGCCGGGGCCCGCGCGTCCTTGCTTGTGGACAGCCGCCCGGTCGAAGAAGAACCCGCGAACCAATTAAAACTTCGCGTGCGCTACGCCATTCATTTCCATTACCGCAACCCCCTGATTTCCGGGGTGGTGGCCTTGCACGCCGAGCGATTGGAATGGGTTGGGGAGCGCGATTTCTGGGGGCTGGTGTTTCAAAACAAAGGCAACGTGGACCGCGTGGTGCGGTCGCATGCAAAGCTGTTGGACGGCAGAGGCAAGGTGGTGTATTCCGGGGAGAGCGTGAGTGCACGGGGGCTGATGCCGAACCAGTGCAGAACACTCAGGTTTCCTAAGCCGGAGGTGCCGGAGGGCGTATACCAATTGGTCGTGGTGAGCGAGACAGATGCGGGGGAGCGATTTGCCGTAACACAAGAAATGCGATGGAAAAACTAATACAATTTTTAGGCGCATGGGCGCTGGTGATGCCTTTGGTGGCGGGCGGTCAGGCGCTGGAAGCGCGTGGTGATTCGGTGGATCCAGGGGGCTTGGGTCGGTTGTGGCTCGAGTGGTCGGGTGTGCCGGAGGGGCCGGCTTGGTTGGAGGTGGAAGCGCCGGAGGAATTGGTGTTTTTGGAGCTGCCAAGTATGGGCGAAGGTCGACGCGGCGAAGCGTTGGCGTTCTTCATGGTCCATCCGTTTGCGCGGGCGGGAAAGAAGGAATTGGTCCTGCAAATTCGGAGCGGGGAGCGAGTGTGTGTTCGCGCGATGGTGCATGTCTTGGTCCACGAGCGGGCGGGCGCGGAGTTCGCTGTTCTTGAGGAGCGTCGGGACTCCACCATAGCCTCGGTGAGCAATACGGGCAATATCTCGCTCGACGTCGAGGGCGAAGAAATTGGACCCGGCGAAGTGCGCAGGGTGCGGATGGCGCGGGAGGAAGAAAGTAATTGGGTGTTGACGGCCAGTGGCGGGTCGTGGGATACGACCGTGGTATTGCCGTTGCGTAAACGATTTTACCCCCATCAGACAGAGGCCGCGACGCCCAACATAGGCTCGGATGTGCTTAGCGGATCGGTGAGCGGACAATGGAGCGGCGGACAGTGGCATGGTATGGTGTTGGGGCGGTTTGCGCGGGAGAATTGGTCCGGGAATCTGGCCCAGTGGAATGGGCGGACGCGCGGGGTTTTGGCCTATGAGTCCGGGCGTGGCAAAGGCGTTATTGGTTACGGAAATGCACGGGCGCTGGAGGTCATTCGTCCTGGACAAAGCGCCTTTTTCCAAGGTGAATTTGGTCGTCAACCCCTCTCCCTTTTCCTAGATCATAGATCCGCGGCGGCGACAAAAAACTGGTCCTACAAAGCGTGGGAAGCAGGCGCTGGCATGGCTTGGTTTGAAGGGAGGTTGGTGCCGACGGGCCAGCTCGATTTTGAGGGTCAAAACGCCTCGATACGTTGGCAACAATGGGGCGGTCTTCGCGATGTGCAGGCGGGATGGCAAGGCCCAAAATTTGGGAGCCACGCGCGTTGGCTGCAGGTTTCGGAAGTTTGGCGGGAAGAGGTCGTGATGGGAGAATTGGCCACCCTAGGAACTTCGTACCGCACGCCACAACTGCGATGGAATCACCAGAGCGTGCTTCAGGGCGACCGCGATTTCCATTCTGCGTTGCTGCAATATTCTTCCGGGCCTTGGCAGTGGGCGTTCCGGGGCCAATTCCAATCTCACGCCCAACGCTTCGGTTCGGGTGTGCGCGGGCAATACCGCTGGGGCAACCACCAATTTTCCGGGCGAGCGCAGTGGTTGTCGGCCGGCGAAAAAACAACGGGACCGCGCTGGAATGCCGCCTACAATTGGCGGGGGCGCTCCGGCCTATTGGGTGTTTCGAGTCAGGAGCTTGTAGGAGGAAATTGGGCACGTTTTATTCAGATCGGCTATCAAACTCCCCGCCTATCCCTTCGCGCTCAATCCGCGTACCGCGGCGACCTTCCCCAACCTTGGTTCCCGCAACTTCACCTCATCCTCTCCCGCCCTTCCGGGCAATGGGC
>JAYPCB010000114.1:0-4996 GCA_038124525.1 Cryomorphaceae bacterium | reverse complement strand
GGGAACATTGTAGGTTCTTATGATGTTTTAGAGGTAACTCAACTCAATGACCTAGAAGACGACATTAAAGTATTAATCGCGCAATACGAGCGCGACAAACACAACGCAAAAGATGAGTAAAAACTCGGAAAAAACGATCATGAGAACCATCACTATTGTGAGTGTTCTTATTCCTGTAGCTGTGGCATTATTGATGATCATGCCGGCTTCTTGGAAAGCTGCCATGGGCATTGAAGAAAATAGCCAACTCAGCAGCTTGCCGTTATTCCATGCCGTATTGAACGGGAGCACCTTTGTCTTATTGGTTTTTGCGGGTATTGCGATAAAAAACAAAAAGATCAGTCTTCACCGTACGTTCATGCTCTCGGCATTTGTGTTGAGTAGCGTCTTTTTGATTTCTTATGTCATCTACCACATGACACATGAAAGTGCTCGCTTTGGAGGTGAAGGTGCCATACGTATGGTCTATTTCTTCATCTTAATCTCGCACATCATCTTGAGTGTCCCCGTCATTCCATTGGCATTGCTCAGCATCTACCGCGGATGGACGAATAACATTGAGCGCCACAAGAAGGTGGTGAAATTCGCTTACCCAGTGTGGTTGTACGTAGCTTCTACTGGGGTTATGGTGTATCTATTCATGCAACCCTATTACTGATGCGTACATTTCCCCTAATCCTTCTTTTTCTTCTTGCCATTCCTTTTGTTGCGGATGCACAGTGCAGCATGTGTAAAGCAGTAGCTGAATCTGCGAATGATGGAGGTTTTGGGGCTGGGTTGAACTATGGAATCATGTATTTGATGTTGTTTCCATATTTGATCATCAGCGGCATTGCGTACCGCTTATACCGCGCTAAAAAAGCCGCTAAATAGGTCGTATCTTCGGGTAGACCGCCAACCCTTAGATGATGAAAAAAATCCTGTCTTTCTTTTTCCTGGTTTGTGCCATTCCATTGAGTGCACAACAAGTTTGGTCCTTGAGTGCTTGTATTGAGCATGCAGAGGCCAATAATTTGGACATTCAAAGAGGCAAGAACAATATGTTGCTCGCTGAGATCAACGAAGATCAGAGCAAGTTGGCCTTCTTGCCCACGCTAAATCTCAATGGAGGGTATTACTGGAATTTTGGTTTGACCATCGATCCTATTACGAACACGCGTCAGCCAGGGTCTCGTCAGACGTTGGGTTCGACGGCATCGAGTAATTGGACCCTGTTTAACGGTGGAAGGAATTTGTACCAACTCCAGCAAGCACGTATGAACGCCATGGCGTCGATGTACCAGCAAATGGAATTGGCCAATAATGTGTACCTGAACATAGCCTCATCTTACCTGCAGATTCTGGTGAACCAGCAGCTGCTCGAGGTGGCTGACGGTCAGCTAAAAGCTTCGGCTCAAAGTTTGAAGCGCACGGAAATTCTTTTTGAGAATGGGGCCATTTCAAAGGACAACTATTTGCAAAGTCTTGCCCAGGTAAGGACTGATGAGGGAAATAAAATCAGTGCGGAGAATGCATTGTTGTTGAGCAAGTTGATGTTGTACCAGATGTTACAATTGGACACACCTTTTGAAGAGTTCGACATCCTCGTTCCTGAAGTGGACCTTACTGCTGCGGCGATGGCGGGGTACCAGCGCGAGGAGCTTTTGGAAAGCGCAGTGGAGAAGCAGCCCTCGGTTCAAATGGCTACGTCCAATGTGAGCAGTGCGAACTATGGGGTCAAACTCGCCCAAAGTGCACGTGTGCCTTCGGTGGCGTTCTCGGCACAGCTGAATTCGAACTACGTACAGGGATTGCCCTATTTCACGGAATACTACACCTTGACGACTTACACCTTGGTTGAGAATCCATTGACAGGGTCCATCGATCAGGTGCCGCAAGAAATCAATGTCCCGAACCCAAACAGTCAAACGGCCTATACGGTAGCGAATCAACTCTTAGACAACCGAAACCAATTCCTCGGGGTTGGGGTGCAAATACCGTTGTTTAATGGCGGACAAACGCACAGTGCGGTGCAGCGCGCCAAAATACAATTGGACAATGCCCTCATCGATCAAACGCAAGCAGAGCTGAACGTTCGTCAAACCATTGAGCGCGCCTATTTGGATGCCAAGGGTGCTCTTGCCATCTATGAGGCTTCGAAGATTTCTGCGGAAGCCTCCGCGGAAGCCTTGGAGAACGCTGAGGTGAACTTTGAAACCGGTACCATCAGCGCCTTTGATTTTAGTTTGAGTAAAAACCAATTCCTTGCTGCAAAGAGCCGCGAGATTCAATCAAAGTTTGATTATTTATTCAAGGTTAAAGTCCTTGAATTCTACTTGTTCAATCAAATCACCTTATAATTCCAGCTCATGAAAATCAACTATAAAATTTGGGTTCCTGTTGCGGTCGTGTTGATCGGAGGATTGATCCTGGCCAAGAAAAAAGGTTGGATAGGTGGAAACAATAACGCTGTTGAAGTTGAAATAGGCTATGCACATAAGCGCATGGTAGTGGAAACGGTGACGGCCAGCGGAAAGATTCAGCCGGAAGTCGAGGTGAAAATGAGCCCCGAGGTGAGCGGTGAAATCATCGAGGTCAATGTGGTGGAAGGCCAACAAGTAGAAGAAGGGGATGTGCTGGTTCGCATCAATCCTGATATCTATGAAAGCGCCATCACCCGTGCGCGTGCTGCGGTCAATAGCGCGAAATCTGCCTTGGCACAGAGCCGCGCTGCACTCGTAGAGGCAGAGAAGTTGTGGAAGCGCAACCAGATTTTATTCGAAAAAGGCGCCATTTCGGAGCAAGAATTTGATGCGGCTCAACGCGCCATCTCGGTGAGTGAGTTGCAGGAAGAAGCATCGCGTTACCAGTTGCAGAGTGCCGAGGCAAATTTGGACGAAGCTTTCAAGAATTTAAAACGTACGACCATTGTCGCGCCTATTACAGGTACGGTAAGCCAATTAGATGTTGAACTGGGCGAGCGCGTGGTAGGAACAGCGACCATGACAGGTACGGAGATGCTCCGCATTGCCAACCTCAATGCCATGGAGGTTTTGGTCGAGGTCAATGAAAACGATATCGTAAAAGTGGCCATGGGCGATACGACCAACATTGAAATCGACGCTTTCTTGGGTGAGACCTTTACCGGAGTGGTGAGCGAGATTGCCAACAGTGCCAAATTGGCCCTTGGCGCATCTGCCGACCAAGTCACGAACTTTGAAGTGAAAATTCGCGTCCTCAATGAATCTTACGAAGGCTTGAAAGAGCAATACGGTTCACATCCATTTCGCCCGGGAATGACGGCGACGGTTGATATTATCACTAACAAAGTCAAAGATGCTTTGGTCGTGCCTATCCAAGCCGTAGGCGTACGTAAGGACACCACGGAAAAGGCCCGAATGATCGATGAGGCGATGACGGATGCCAACGAGAAATTCGAAGTGGTTTTCTTACCAGAAGGCACAAAGGCCGGTTTGAAGGTGGTCAAAAGCGGTATTCAAGACGACGAGTACATTATGGTGAGCGGCTTGAAGGATTCTACTAAAATCATCACCGGTCCATATAGCGCCGTGAGCAAGAACCTGCTCAAGGGCGCCAGCATCAAAGAGAAAAAATAAACGTATGCTCCTCGGCATTGAGACATCGACCAAAAACTGTAGCATTGCGCTGTTCAAAGACGGCGTGAAGCTCGGTGCCTACGATGAACGAGGCGATAGATTTGTGCACGGAGAACGTTTGCATGTAATGATTCAGGAGCTCCTACAAGAGCACGACGCGATTCCAAAAGACCTATCGGGCATTATCGTCGGCGAAGGCCCCGGCTCCTATACCGGTTTGAGAATAGGGACCAGTACAGCCAAGGGATTGGCTTTTGCATTGAACATTCCCATGTACGCCGTTCCCACCCTTGGATGTTTCGATTTTAGCTCTTTTGAGTCCAATTATTGTATTTCAGTCCTAGATGCCCGACGAGATGAAGTCTTTGCCCAAGTATGGCAAAACGCTTCAGGAGGCTTCGAAGCCAAGGGGGATATTGTAGCGGTCATTGTGGATGAGCAGTCTTGGGATCACTTGCGAGGGGAAAGCGTTACAGTAATAGGAGATTGTGCGGAGAAAATGGAGCGCCTTTTGTCTCCTTTGCCAGCGCATTGGACCATCACACCTACGGTATATCCTTCGGCTAGTGCCATGCATACCTTTCTAGGGCCAAATCTTGCGCCCGTCGATACTGCTTATTTCGAGCCTTTCTATCTGAAGAACTTCGTCGCGGAAAAATCGAAAAAGAAATACTTGTAATTATCGAGCGGGACAGTAGAGCAGGTGGTCGTTCACCATGCCCGTTGCTTGCATGTGGGCATAGACCACCGTGGGTCCTACAAACTTAAACCCGAGCTTTTTCAAATCCTTGGAAATCTGTTCTGCCAGTGGGGTGCTCGCGGGTATTTCCTTTAAGCTTCTCCATTGATTTTGAATGGGCTCGCCATTCACATAGTTCCAAAAGAATTCTACCAAAGTGGCGCCGCTATCGTGCATGTGCTGCACGCATTGTGCATTGTGTACGGCCGCTCGAATTTTAGCTTGATTTCGGATGATCGCTGGGTTTTGCAGGGCTGCTTGAATCTCATCTTCGTTCATGACGGCGACTCGGTCCACATTAAAACCATGAAATACCTCTCGGAACGATTCACGCTTGCGCAACACCGTAATCCAACTTAAACCGGCTTGAAAAGTCTCCAGGAGCAGGAATTCAAACATTTGTTGTTCGTCGCGTAGTGGTTTGCCCCATTCCTGGTCATGGTAGCGCTCGTACAATTCGCTGCCCAGGCACCATCCGCATTTGCCCTCTAATTCTTCCATAGCGCTAATGCTTCTGAGGAGGAGGTGATGGGTAGGCCGCAAGCGTTGTTTTGGCACCAATAGAACAGGGTATGATCAGGTTGAAAACGCCCTTTGAAAATACTTTCGTCGCGGGTGTGGTCGCTCCAGAACAGTTGTGCTAAAGGAGGATAATGCGCTA
>JAYPCB010000113.1:3818-5149 GCA_038124525.1 Cryomorphaceae bacterium | reverse complement strand
GCGCCATCCCTGTGGCGGCAAGCATCAACGTGGTTTGCAGCGTATCGGTGATGACGATCGTCGCAATGCCCCCGCTGGCACTATATACTGCAATGAGTGCAAGGACAATGATTGCGGTCACTAGAAATGGAATATTGAACGCATCGCAAATGGTGATTTGTACAATCATCGTTACGATGTACAGGCGCGCGGAAGCACCAATAATTCGTGAGAGCAGAAAGAATGCGGATCCGGTTTGGTAACTCTCTTTGCCCAATTTGTGTCCCAAATACGAGTAAATGCTGATCACTTTGTAGCGGTAATAGACCGGCAGCAGCACATACGCGATGATGGCATAACCAATGAAGTAGCCCAAGACCATCAGCATGTAGGTCCAGCCGGAATTCGCAGTCCAGCCTGGGACACTGATGAAGGTGACCCCCGATAAGGAAGCACCGATCATGCCGAAGCTGACCAAGAGCCAATTCGCATTTCGGTTCGCCGTAAAGAAGGTTTGGTTCGAGCCGGAGCCAGCAGTGAATCGGCCCACAAGGACCAAAACACCGACATATACCAACAAAAGGGTTAAAAAGAGCGTGTAGTTCATGTTCACAAATATGCGCAATCCCTTACTTTTGAAAGCACATGAATTTCTCGTCTCGAAAAATAGAAGCTGCCGTAGAGGAAATCAGCCGTCTTCCCGGCATCGGTAAGAAGACTGCCCTTCGTCTGGCCCTGCACCTGTTGCGCCGACCGGCCGATCAAACTCACCGATTGGCCGAGCGATTGCTCGATCTACGAGACAATACCACCTTCTGCTCCACCTGTCACACCATCTCTGATACTGAGGAATGTAGCATTTGTGCCTCCCCAAAAAGAGACGAAACGACCGTTTGTGTCGTTGAAGATGTACGCGATGTGATGGCCATTGAAAATACAGGTGGCTATCAGGGCAAATACCACGTGCTCGGCGGATTGATCTCCCCAATGGACGGCATAGGCCCGGGCGACTTGACCATAGATTCCCTGCTCGAACGCTTGAAATCTGGAGAAGTCAAAGAGCTCATTTTCGCGCTGAACACCACTATGGAAGGCGACACGACAAATTTCTACCTCTACCGAAAGGTCAAAGACCTGGACGTTCGACTCACCACCATTGCCCGAGGCATTGCGGTCGGAGACGAATTAGAATTTGCAGATGAAGTGACCCTCGGGCGCAGCATACAGCACCGCATTCCCTACGAACAAAGCCTTCCGAAGTAGTGGACCTCAGTATTGTCATTATCAATTACAACGTCAAGGCCTTCTTGACCCAATGTTTGGACAGCATCTACCGCAGCCAAACCCAGTAC
>JAYPCB010000113.1:0-3718 GCA_038124525.1 Cryomorphaceae bacterium | reverse complement strand
ATTAAAGGGATTGATGGTTCGGGCCAATTCCTTCCTGAAAGCAAGCGCGGCCTCCCTACCCCAATGACGGCCTTCTTCAAAATCTCTGGCCTCTCCCGACTCTTCCCGCGATCGCCCTTGTTCTCTCGATACCATTTGGGCCACCTCGATCCAGATTCGAACCACCAAGTCGACATATTGGTGGGCTGTTACATGATGGTACCGACGGACCTTTTACGCCAAGTGGGCGGGTTTGATCCCCAATACTTCATGTATGGGGAAGATATCGACCTTAGCTACGAGCTCCTTAAAACTGGGCACCAGAACCATTACCTCGCCGAGAGCCAAATCATTCATTACAAAGGTGAGAGCACCAAACGCGGCAGCCTCAACTACGTGCGCATGTTCTACCAAGCTATGGTGCTGTTCGCACGCAAACAGTTCAGCGGTGGCTCTGCCCTCGCCTACACCTTATTGATCTACACCGGCATCTACCTCCGCGCCGGCCTCGCCATCCTCGCCAGATTAGGACGAAGCGCAGCGGCTCCCTTGATCGATGCAGCCGTACTCGCCATTGTCCTAGAACAACTAAAGGGTTATTGGGAGTCCAACCACAGGTTCATCAACGGCGGCTCCTACCCGGATACCTACACCTACTACGTCCAAGGAAGCTATGTGCTCATTTGGATTCTAGGCTTGTGGTTCAGCGGCACCTACAGCAAGCATGCACGCCCCGCTGGAGTGGTACGAAGCATGATTGTCGCCACTCTATTGTTGGGATTTGGCTACGGGTTGTTGCCAGAAGACCTGCGTTTTTCTCGGGCCCTATTGGTCCTGGGCGCAACGGGCGGCACTGTTGCAGTTTTAGGCTGGCGCACCCTATTGGAGTGGCTGACAAAACGCGAGTTCTTTGCGAAGCCCTTACGTCGTCCTCGCGTATTGTTCGTGGGTGGGGCGAAAAGAAAATTGGACCTAGAACAACTATTGGCCGAGCGAAATATCTCGCCTGCAATTTTCATTCATCACGAGAATCCATCGACCGCTTCGGAACAAGTTAAACACCTCGTAGATCTTCATCAAATCAACGAATGTGTTGTAGACAGCTCGATTCTGAGCAATGCCGAACTCATGCAAATCATGGAAGACATTGGCCGGAAATGCGCCATCAAAACCTTCCTAGCGCAAGGCAATTTCCTCGTCGGTTCCAACAGCAGCCTAACACAAGGCGAAGCCTACGGCGGTTCCGTATTCCAAACGGCAAATCCAGTCTATGTACGTCAAAAACGCACCCTAGATATCCTGCTCCCACTCTTGGTTTTAGCCACATTGCCGGTGAGCGCTCTGCTCTTCTTTGGCGCAGGCAGAGGCAAATTATGGATGAAGATTTTGGGCGAATTCCTCCCGCTCCTCACCGGCCGACATACGTTAGTGGGATATAGTCCCGCTGATGCACAAGAATTTAACGTCCCTTGGATGGCAGCACCGATTTTTGATATCCGCACTGGAATTCCCGAAAATTTAGATGTTCCACAAAGCGCAAAAGCTTTAGTTATCAACTATGCAAGAGAAGCTACTGTTGGCGGGGACTGGAAGCAGTTGTGGAAGCTGAGCAAAAAATAATTGGTCGCTGTTTTCGGAAGATTTTGCCGTAAATTCGGGCATTAGAAAAACCCAGATTCAATGGCTCAGTTTGAATTGATCCTTCCCAAAATGGGAGAAAGTGTTGCCGAAGCCACCATTACCAACTGGCTGAAGAACGAAGGAGATACCATCGACGCAGAAGAAAGTGTCGTAGAAGTTGCCACCGACAAGGTGGACAGCGAAGTCCCTTCCCCTGTGAGCGGCACTATTGTTAAAATCCTTGCCCAAGTAAATGATGTAGCCGCCGTCGGCGCTCCTATCGCCATCATTGAAACCGAGGCTGCAGGAGATGCACCAGCACCCGCTGTGGCACCCGCAACCGAGGAAACCGCTGCACCTGCACCGCAAGCAGCCGCACAGGAAATCGAAACCTCTATCGCCGCAGCGGCGGCCACTGTGGCACCAGCCGCAAGCAATGCCCCTATCGCCAAAAACTCCAACGGGAGGTTCTATTCTCCATTGGTGCGTTCTATGGCCAAAGAAGAAGGTATTTCTCAAGCAGAGCTTGATGCCATTGCCGGATCAGGCAAAGACGGCCGTGTGACCAAAACAGATTTACTAGCCTACATTGAAGGAGGACGTGCTCAAAGCGCCCCAGCAGCGCCGGCTCCAGCAGCACCGGGTCCAGCAGCACCTGCCGCTACTTCAGCTCCGAGCATTACACCAACGCCTGGTGCTGAAATCATTGAAATGGACCGCATGCGCAAGCTCATTGCGGACCACATGGTAAATTCAGTCCATACCTCTCCACACGTGACCAGCTTCGTGGAAGCAGATATGACCCGAGTGGTGCAATGGAGAAACAAAGTAAAGAACGCCTTCCAGCAAAAGCACGGTGAGAAAATCACCTTCACGCCGATCATCATGGAGGCCATCGTCAAAGCCATCCAAGACTTCCCAATGATCAACGTGAGCGTGGACGGCACCAAAATCATCAAGCATGCGCACATCAACGTGGGTATGGCCGCAGCCCTTCCATCGGGTAACTTGATTGTGCCTGTGGTAAAGAACGCAAACCAACTTTCACTACTAGGCTTGACCAAGGCGGTGAATGATTTGGCCAATAGAGCGCGAAACAATGCACTGAAGCCGGATGAAATCTCTGGCGGTACCTATACACTAACAAACGTAGGAACCTTCGGCAACGTTCTCGGAACTCCTATCATCAATCAGCCACAAGTAGCCATTATGGCAGCAGGTGCTATTGTGAAAAAACCAGCCGTAATTGAAACACCGGAAGGTGATATGATTGGTATCCGTCACAAAATGTTCTTAAGTCATAGTTATGACCACCGCGTAGTAGACGGCGCACTGGGCGGTATGTTCGTAAAACGAGTAGCGGAATACCTCGAAGCTTGGGATTTAAACCGCGAGATCTAGAACGATTTTCTGATATTTGAATTATCTTTAAAAGCCGCCCAATTAGGGTGGCTTTTTAATTACACAACACCCAAACCATGGATTTACAACTGACCCGTCCCATTTGCTTTTTCGACCTAGAAACTACCGGCATAAATGTCACGAACGACCGCATCGTCGAAATTTGCGTGCACAAGGTGCATCCGGACGGCAAAGAAGAAACCCACACCTGGCGTATTAACCCTACCATATCTATTCCCGCAGGCGCTTCCGCTGTCCATGGCATCTATGATGCCGACGTAGCCGATAAGCCTACCTTCGCGGATCTTGCTGCTGAAGTGAACGGACTGATCCAAGACAGCGATCTCGCGGGATACAACAGCAACAAATTTGATATCCCCCTGCTTGCAGAGGAATTCCTGCGTGCAGGAATAGAGTTCGACATGAGCAAACGCCGTGCAGTCGATGTCCAGAACATCTTCCACCGCATGGAGCAGCGCACCCTAACGGCAGCGTATAAATTTTACTGTGGCAAATCACTTGAGGATGCCCACAGTGCAGAGGCGGATGTGCTGGCCACCTACGAAGTTCTGAAATCACAGTTAGACCGGTATGAAGAGTTGGAAAACGACATGAGCTTCTTGGCCGAGTTCTCAAACCGGCAAAAGGTGGCGGATTTTGCGGGCTTCATCGCCTACAATGCACAAGGGCAAGAAATCTTCACCTTCGGCAAATACCG
>JAYPCB010000112.1:0-5216 GCA_038124525.1 Cryomorphaceae bacterium | reverse complement strand
CCGGATTTGAATCAGCGCAACGAGAAATTGGCCCGATACCTTATTCAAAATTCCATCTGGTGGGTGGAATATTTAGGACTGCACGGCATTCGAATGGATACCTGGCCTTATCCGGACAAGCAATTCTTAGCGGATTGGACCAAGGCTATACTCGACGAATACCCGAACTTCAACATTGTCGGGGAGGAGTGGGTCAGCGATCCATCGTTGATCAGCTATTGGCAGGCAGGAACGGCCAAGATGGACGACTACACCACCTATTTGCCGAGCATCATGGACTTCCCATTGCAAAGTGCCGTGGTTGATGGATTGATGGGCGAAGCGACTTGGCGCAGCAGTATGACCAAGATTTACGAAAGCTTGGCCAATGATTATATGTATGGGGACCTGAATAACATCATGATCTTCCCGGACAACCATGATATGAGCCGTATTTACACTCGTCTTGATGAGGATTTCGACAAGTGGAAAATGGCGATGACCTTGTTCTTTACCACTCGCGGTACCTTGCAGTTTTACTATGGTACAGAAATCTTAATGAACAATCCAGGTACGGAAGATCACGGTGTGATTCGTTCCGATTTTCCTGGCGGTTGGGAAGGAGATGCTGTGAACGCTTTCACGGGTGAAGGATTGACTGCCCAACAGAAGGAGGCTCAAGATTACATTCGTACGTTGGCTCATTTGCGCCGTCAATCGTGTGCCTTGAACATGGGTGAAATGCTACATTACATCCCGCTTGGTGAGGTATATGTATACTTCAAGTCGTTTGGGGATGAGCACAAGATGATTGTGTTGAACCGCAATGATGCACAGGTGGAACTTGGTTTGGAGCGATTCCAACAAGGTCTTGAAGGCTTTACCCAGATGAATAATGTGTGGACAGGTGAGGTGGAGGAAATTGGCACCACTTTGACCCTAGCGCCGATGGGATCGTACATTTTTGACCTCAACTAAATATGCGAGGACTACTATTAAGTATTGGGATTGCGCTTGTTGCCGCAAGTTGTTCGAACCCGGAGGTGGCGCCCGCGGCTGCTCCTGTGGCTTGGGACACCGTCTCTGGGGTTAGCAAGGGAACGTTATTGCGTTTAGATTCAGCGCACGCCACGCCTTGGTTGAGTGCGCGGCCATTAGATGTTTGGCTCCCAAGCACTTATAATGGTAAGCGTAAACATGCGGTGCTGTACATGTATGATGCACAGATGCTTTTTGATTCCAAGGTCACTTGGAACCACCAGGAATGGCGGGTGGATGAGATCTTGGACAGCCTTATCGCCAGCAAAGCAATACTGCCTACTATCGTTGTAGGGCTCCACAATGGAGGCATGATGCGCAATTTTGAATATTTTCCTCAAAAGCCGTTCAATGCTCTAAAGAGTACCTTTTCAGATTCTACCATGGCGGATATTGCCATGCGCTATGGATCAGATTCGACCTTTCCAGTGCGAAGCGATCTGTATTTACAATATATGGTGGACGGGGTGAAACCCTTGGTAGATTCAACGTTTGCGGTGTATACCGATAAAGGCGCCACGGCTGTGGCAGGGAGTTCAATGGGAGGTTTAATGAGTATGTATGCCATCGGCGAATATCCGGATGTGTTTGGCACTGCGCTTTGTATGAGCACGCATTGGCCAGGGGGATTCAGTCCAAATGAAGAGATTCCAAATGCTTTCCAAGCGTATGTGGCGGAATACATTCATCCTGAACGTGTAAGCAAGATATACTTTGATTACGGAACGGAGACTTTGGACGGTATGTACGAACCGTTTCAGAATGCTGTGAACCAAGTGTTGCTGGACAATGGGTTTGTTTCAGAAGGGAATTGGACCACGCAGAAGTTTCCTGGTGCGGCACACGATGAGAAAAGTTGGGCCAAGCGATTGCATGTTCCCCTCACATTCGCGTTCGCAAAGCAGCGATAGGCAAAATTTTTTAGCACAAAAAAAACACCCCCGGGCGCGGAGCGCCCGGGGGTGTTTGTATTCAAATTTTCGCCAGCGAACTAGAAAGAATCAATGGCGTTGTTTAGCGTAGCGGAAGGACGCATGATGGCCGTTGCCTTCGCGTCGTTCATAAAGTAATACCCGCCGATATCTGCAGGCTTTCCTTGCACAGCGATAAGCTCTTCTACGATGGTGTTTTCGTTGCTGCTCAAGACTTCTGCTAGTGGCGCAAATGTTGCCTTAAGCTCAGCATCATCATTTTGCTGTGCCAATTCCTGTGCCCAGTACATCGCTAGGTAGTAATGAGAACCACGGTTATCGATACCGCCTAAGCGACGGGTCGGGCTCTTATCATTATCTAAGAACTTCGAGGTTGCGTCGTCCAATGTACGCGATAGTACAGCAGCCTTGGTAATACCGTCTTTTTCGGCGAAATGCTCCAAGCTTACGCCGAGGGCTAGGAATTCACCCAAGCTGTCCCAACGCAAGTAGTTTTCACCCGTGAGTTGTTCCACGTGCTTTGGTGCAGAACCACCGGCTCCAGTTTCAAACAATCCACCGCCGTTCATCAACGGTACGATTGATAACATCTTTGCGGAAGTACCTACCTCAAGGATAGGGAAGAGGTCGGTCAAGTAATCGCGCAATACGTTACCTGTGACAGAGATGGTATCTAATCCTTGTACAATGCGCTCTAGGCTGAAGGTGGTTGCTTGAATTGGCGCCATAATAAAGATGTCCAATCCTTCGGCATCGTGCTCTGGCAAATACGCTTCCACTTTCTTGATCAATTCGCGATCGTGGGCTCTATTCTCGTCAAGCCAGAACACCGCTGGAGTTTCAGTGGCGCGCGCACGACGAACGGCAAGCCCCACCCAATCCTTGATAGGCGCGTCTTTTACTTGGCACATGCGGAAAATATCACCGGCTTCCACGGCTTGGGTCAACACCGCTTGTCCATCGATCATCACATCTACACGGCCATCAGCACCCAGCTGGAAGGTCTTATCATGCGAACCATATTCCTCTGCCTTTTGTGCCATGAGTCCTACATTACTCACGCTACCCATGGTCGTTGGATCTAATGCGCCATTCTCCTTACAGAAGTCCATGGTCGCTTGGTAGATGCCGCTGTATGAACGGTCTGGGATTACTGCTTTCGTATCGCGTGGCTGTCCATTTTTATCCCACATGCGACCTGAGGTGCGAATCATGGCCGGCATTGAAGCGTCGATGATTACATCTGAAGGAACGTGCAGGTTGGTGATGCCTTTGTCACTGTTGACCATGGCTAAATCAGGTCCATTCTCGATAGCGGTAGCAAGAGCAGCTTCAATTTCATTGCGCTGGTCGGCAGGTAGGGTCGCGATCTTCGCGTACACATCTCCTAATCCATTGCGCACATCAACTCCCAATTGTTTGAAGGTCTCTCCGTATGTCTCGAACACCTCGGCGAAATAAACTTCTACTGCGGCACCGAAAAGAATAGGGTCGCTGACCTTCATCATGGTCGCTTTCATGTGCAGAGAGAACAATACGCCTTGTTCTTTGGCGTCTTTGATTTGTTCCGCCAAGAAAGACTTTAGGGTGTTCATGCTGATGGCAGAAGCATCGATTACTTCGCCAGCTTGCAGGGTGATGCCTGCTTTTAATGTTTTTGTGGTGCCGTCGTTGCCAGTGAATACGATATCTGCTGCGCACGGGGCTGCGATGGTAGTGCTCACTTCTGAACCATAGAAATCGCCTTCGCTCATACTGCTCACGTGGCTCTTACTTTCTGCGGTCCATTGACCCATGCTATGTGGGTGCTTGCGGGCGTAATTCTTTACGGCTTTGGGGGCGCGACGGTCGCTGTTTCCTTCACGGAGTACAGGGTTCACCGCAGATCCCTTGATTTTATCGTAACGGCCTTTGATGGCCACTTCTTCGTCATTTTTAGGCTCTTCCGGGTAGGATGGCACAGCGAAACCGGCCGCTTGTAGTTCAGCGATGGCCGCTTTTAACTGTGGTATAGAGGCACTAATGTTTGGAAGCTTGATGATGTTGGCTTCCGGAGTTTTTGCCAACTCACCTAATTCTGCGAGGGCATCGCCCATTTGCTGCTCCTCATGGAGGAAGTCAGGGAAGGTCGCGAGGATGCGTCCGGCCAAGCTGATGTCGCGTGTTTCCACATCGATGCCGGCTTTGGCGGTGAAGGCTTTAACGATAGGCAAGAAACTGTAGGTAGCTAATGCCGGTGCTTCGTCTGTTTTCGTGTACAGAATTTTAGACATAATCAGAGTGTGTTTGCGGGCGCAAATATAATGCGCAGCGCCTCAAGGTTAAACCCTTCTATCGGAACTTAGCAACCTTCTCATCGTTGCTTAATCTGTTCTCTCCCAGGTGGTATTGAACGTTGAGTAGAAATTCCGGGGTGGTTTTAAGGTTTTGAAGCTCTAGGACCAATTCATTTATAACGCCCTGTTCCCCTTCAACACTGGTGCCAAACGGCCCCACGCTATATCGAACACCCGAGGCTTGGATGATGGCGATGGCTTCATCTACCCGGTCCATGGGAGAGTCGCTGTGGAGTGGAATGAATTGGATTTGAGCACTAATGGTCATTAGATGGGCATTTGAATGAAGGAACCAATAAAGGTGGAGAGCGCCATAATCAAGGTACTCCAGATGGTGATACGCAAAACTGCCTTTTTCACGCTGGAACCGCCCAAGGCTGCGCTGGCGCCACCCAACAATGCGAGGAAACTCACAGAGAACAAATATTCAGTCCAGAACAACTGTTCTAATGGGAAAAGGAAAATGAGTAAGAAGGGGAGACCGCCGCCTACCAAGAAGCTTAGTGCACTGGCCCCTGCGGCTTCCAACGGATTGGCCGAGGTGATTTCATTAATGCCTAACTCGTCCCGGGCGTGAGCGCCTAGTGCATCGTGTTCATGTAATTGGCGTGCGACCTCTGCGGCGGTCTCGGGCTTGAGCCCGCGACGAACATAGATCTTGGCCAATTCCTTTTCCTCCAACTCCGGCATCTCTTCCAACTCACGAGCTTCTCGTTCTAGATCGGCTTGTTCGATATCTGCTTGTGAGCTCACACTGACATATTCACCCGCTGCCATGCTCAATGCCCCAGCCACGAGACCGGCCAGTCCTGCTATAAGGACAGGGTCTTTGGTGGTGCTGGCGGATGCCACGCCCACAACGATGCTGGACACACTGAGGATCCCGTCATTGGCCCCTAATACTGCGGCGCGACTCCAATTCGATCTATTG
>JAYPCB010000111.1:0-5295 GCA_038124525.1 Cryomorphaceae bacterium | reverse complement strand
AAAAAGCCGAGCCATGCGGAGCATGGAGGGATTTACTTGAATGCAACCCCACAGAGGTCCGCCAATCTTTTGCGAAGCAAAAGTTGGCAATCCTGATTACCAAAACGTAATGATTGAATGGTCGAAAAGCTCGACTAGAGGATTACGTCACAAAGTGAAATCCTTTCCAACAGAAACCCTAGTCAGGACTTCACTCGCCGTTAATTATCGTAATCAAACTCCTCTACGACCGGATCGAGGCCTTCGGGTTTATCACATAATTGGTCATACATCTCAAACTGCACGAGAATCATCCAAGGAATGATGACCAAGAATCCGATGAAGAGGGTAAGCACCCCAAGTACTATGGCAATAATACCCACCATCAAGGCAAGCACGAAGATGCGGAAGAAGTTGCTCCAGGCACGTGGAAAGCTCCACTTCAAGGCTTCCATGGCTCCTTCTCCCTCAAGCGAAGCGCGGTAGGTGGCAAACATGAATCCAACGCCAAACACCACCTGAATCAAGGTCACCATGGCAATGATCCCCATGTTGTCCATGTACAGCTCCCCCATGTCTTCAGCCATCATCTGAATTTCATCCAAATTCGAGAAGTCAAAACCACTTGAGGCCAAGGCGGCAAAACCTTCGGGCAGGAAGAAAGTACCTAATTGGCCCAAAACAGAAGTAATGACCACCACCCCGAACAATTCTTTCTGATTCACGCGAAGTGCATTGAAGAAATCACCGAAATCCACTCCTGCACCCAGCTCATCTTTACGAGCCACGTGCGAGAATCCCATCGTCAAGAACATCGTACCCGCGCCCAAAACAATAGCCATGAGCAACGCCACGAGACGCTCCCCTAAAAGAGCGAACATACCTCCCATGCCAGCGGCGACGCTGCTGATCAACAAGGATGCAATGGACCAAACAATGGTGAACGCGGTATACATACCTGCGTTGTTTTTATAGCGTACCCACCCGGCTTGAAGGGCGTAGAAAGGATCGATTTTCTTCATGAGAATGCGGTTTACAGTTCGTAATTTGCGGAAAATTACAACTCAAGTTGAAAGTATACCACTCCCTAGCTGATTTTAATACACTAGACTGTGCCGTGGCTACCACGGGTACTTTTGACGGCGTTCATCTTGGGCACAAGAAGATTTTGGGCCAATTAGTCCAAACCGCCCACAAAGTCGGCGGCGAGAGTGTACTCCTAACCTTTTCCCCGCACCCGCGCTTGGTGTTGCAGCCAGATGTACAGCTCAAACTATTGACGAGCTTGGAGGAAAAAATTGGGCTGCTTGAGCAAACCGGACTCGACCATTTGATCATTCATCCCTTTACCAAAGAATTCTCCCGTACGCCTTCCTTGGAGTTTGTCCGTGAGATTTTGGTGAACCAGATTGGTGTCAAACAATTGGTCATCGGATACGACCACCACTTTGGTCGCAATCGCGAAGGCAGCTTCGACCATTTGAAAGAATTTGGCCCTATCTACGGCTTCGAAGTCGAGGAAATCCCGGCACTCGATATTGATGCGGTCAACATCAGCAGCACGAAAATACGCGCAGCATTGACCGACGGTAATGTAGAACTTGCCGCCACGTATTTAGGCCACCCCTACATCATTGGTGGAGAAGTCATCAAAGGCGACCAGATCGGCCGTACCCTCGGCTTTCCCACCGCCAACCTCGACATCAACTTCCAACACAAGCTCATTCCTGCGGACGGCGTATATGCTGGTTATGTCCGCTTGAACGGCGAGCACCACAAGGCCATGGCCAACATCGGGCGACGCCCTACCGTGGGGAGCACCAGACGTTCGGTGGAAATTCACCTGCTCGATTTTGAAGGAGATCTCTATGGGCAGCACTTGCATTTTGCCGTAGGACATCGCCTGAGAGATGTGATGAACTTCAACGGCCTCGACGCCTTAAAAGCGCAACTTGCTCTCGATAAAGAAGATGCTTTGTCGAAGCTGGCATAAATATTGACATCTTTGTAAGACCTAATTGAAACAACAATGAAAAAAATCGCATTCTTCGTAGCCGCAGCAGCTTTGCTTGCTTCATGTACTAAATGGGAAAACAAAAGCACTGAGTTCAAAGTAACAGGTGTTTGGACAGGTATTAACCAACAAGTGAATATCCAGGCACTTCCTTTCTTGGATTCTACCAGCACTCAAAGTACCACAATGATGGAGGCAAACTTCATGGATAACGGTGGATTGACTATTGACTCTGCGGGTACGCGTTTGGACTCACTAGGATGGGCTATTAAAAACGATACCATTCTTACTTTGAAGAATATTGATTTAGGCTTGGGCCTTCCAGGCGCTGGTGGCACCACTGCGAATCTTGATTTTGTGATCAAGACTTTGGAACAAGATGCCTTTACCTTTAGAATGGATACGTCTTTGACTGTAACCGTTCCAGGTGTGCCAATTCCATTAACATTCGAAATCGCACAAATCCAACGTTGGGGCAAGTAATCCCGACCGAACATATACAGAAAAGCCCGCTTCGAGCGGGCTTTTTTTATGCCAATTTGCGCCAGAGTGCGCTGTTGAGATTTTCAATTTTCTTAGTGTCTAGGGACCAATAATCGCCAAAGCCCAGCCTTGCTTCCACACTTCCTTCTCGTGCCGCGATTTTCGTTCTCGCCGTGCAATGATACGAACGGATCCCCGCCGCCCAAAGGTCATCGACCACCGCTGCACTGACGCCCGAACCGGCCTGAATTTGAATCCGTCCCGCCGCTTGATCACAAAGGTCCTTGAGCGCAGGTAGACCACCAGTTACAGTCGGCGCAAATCCACTCGTCAAGATTCGCTCCACGCCAAATTCCACCAACAACTCCATCGCCGTTTCCGGACGTGCACAGGCATCAAAAGCGCGGTGAAAAGTCATGGCGAGGCCGTAATCCTGAGAGAATTGGGCCACTAATTCCACAAAATCCGCATCGATATTTCGACCGCCGTCCAAGGCACCGAAAACAATACCCGAAGCTCCACAATCGCTAAGGATTTTCAGCTCTTCAAGCATCATGTGCTTCTCCAACCTGTTGTAGGTAAAGTCCCCGGCACGAGGCCTGAGCATCACATACACGGGCAAATCACTCACATCTACTGCCATCTCAATCTGGGCCGCGGACGGCGTCAATCCGCCTTCCGCCAAATTGCTACATAGCTCGATGCGGTGTACGCCTAAATCGATGAGCTGCGCCGCGTGGCCCGGCTCCTCAATGGCTATCTCTATTTCAAAGTGGTCGCCCATATATCTGTACTTCGTCCAAGAAATGCCACACACGTTCGCCCGCAGAAGGGTGATTGTCCGGTAATACCTCGGTGTTTGGAATCAAAAAATCGATGGTTTGGGTCGCCGGGAATCCTCTCTCTGGCGCCAAGACCATGGTTTCAATAAAGGTGCCTTCCTCAGAGGTGGAGCTCGTACGCTCCCACTCGTAGCGGCTGATTTGGTCCTCACTTTCATATACGTCGGTGATGACCTTCTCCGGAATAAGGATCCAGCTCAATCGGCTCTGCAGGAAGTTGATCTTGATGGAATCAATCACATAGGGTTGGTCCCAGCCGAAGTGGCCGCTGAAATAATCGGGCCCATAATACCCAACCCAATTTCCATCTCTATAATTCTCCGATCCCAGCACCCCATTGGCCAGTGGAATATCCTTCGTACCTGTATAAGGCTCCGTGGGAGGACTGGTCAAACAACTGTGCGTCACCAATCCCTCGTGCACCGCAAATCCGTAGTTGAGCACCTTGCCCATGGCGTGCCCGCCGCGATTTGGCTGCACTTTCATTCGGTGCACCCCGCGCTCGGTAAAGGTGATTGCGCTGCCCATGGTCGTGCCGGTTGGCGCCTCAACAGCCAGTTCCAGATTCGCGAAAGCCGGCTCCGCAGTCACTATGACCTTCAGCTCCTCTTTAAAGGAATCATTTTTAGTGCCCAATTTCACCGGCACCTGCTCTACATCATATCCGTAGCCCAGTGCATCCAACAAACTGTAGTGTCCTTGCAATCGCTCCCAAAACGCGTGGTAATCGCGCTCAGCAGGATTTGACCAAAGCACCTCAGCCATGGCAATGCCGCGCGGTAAAAATCTTCGATCCAAGGTTTCTGTATCTGGGATATGTTCCGACCAAAGATTACACTCTCCGCCCAAGATATGCCCGGCCAACAACGGGTCTAAATCCGAAGGAATAGGGCTATAACTATATACCTTCGGCACATCAATGCTGCTTACTGGGTAATCAAAATAGGCATGTGAGGTAGGGCTCACAATGGCATCGTGTCCCTGCTCCGCGGCTTCAATTGCCCCCTCAAAACCACGCCAGCTCTGCAACGTCGCATTCGGGCTCAAACCGCCTTCTAAGATTTCATCCCAACCTATGATCTGCTTGCCCTTCGTGGCCAAATAGTTTTCGATTCTCGTATTGAACCAACCTTGTAAAGCCTCTTCATCGTGCAAGCCCTCGTCCTTAATGCGCTGCTGACATTTTGGACAATGCTCCCAGCGGTATTTTGGGGCTTCATCGCCGCCAATGTGAATGTATTTCGAAGGGAAGATCTCACAGACATAATCCAGCACATCCTCCATAAACTCAAAGGTCTGCTCATTCCCGGCGCAGTAAATTTCTTTGAACACGCCCCATTCCGTGGCTACCTCGACCGGCTCGCCCGTACATCCCAGTTCCGGATATGCCGCCAATGCCGCTTGACTGTGCCCCGGCAATTCAATTTCAGGTATAACCTCGATGCCCAGTTCCGCTGCATAAGCCACGACCTCTTCCATATCCTCTCGAGAATAAGAACCGCCATAAGTACTATCGCCGTGCGTCCTGTAGGCGGCCACTTCGGCCAATTTCGGGTAGGCATCCATCGCCACACGCCAGCCTTGATCCTCCGTCAAATGCCAGTGCAGCACATTGAATTTATACAGGGCCATCACGTCTAGATGACGCTTGACCTCATCCACAGTAAAGAAATGTCTACACACATCCATAAGAACCCCACGGTGGCGGAATGCCGGGCGGTCGTCGATAATTCCCCAAGGCAATACTGGATCGTTGCCCAAGAGGGATAATTGTTTAAGTGTACTCTTCGCCCGATAATCCCCTTTATCCCCGTGGACGACCGTAATTCCATCTTCATTTGAGACTATTCGATACGCTTCGCTCTCAAGATTTGGGTCCAATTCATAGTTAACCTCGTCGATAGGATTCCACTCCAAGCTATCAAACTCATAGGCAACTACCGGGGGAATCAATTCTCCCACCGATGCCCATTCGCG
>JAYPCB010000110.1:0-5412 GCA_038124525.1 Cryomorphaceae bacterium | reverse complement strand
CGCAGGAACAGTATTAGATACCGCTTCATTGGTCGTCAACAACGATAGCTCCATTACTGTCACCAGCAATGCTAGTAATCTCTCTTGGGCCTTCGATGCAGATCTCATCAATGCCTTTGGTCAACCTGTATTGGATTCTCTTAGAATACTCTTCACAGGCGAGCAACGCTTTCAAGTTCATATGCTGACGGAAGACGAAGCTATTTTCTATTTCGATACTATTATTCCTATTCAGTTCGGCACGTTCAGCGCGAATATGGAACTCCGCCACACGGAATATTGGCAAAAATAGAAACCCCGACCGCATAGCGACCGGGGCTTCCGTCATTAATCCATACAAGGGGTAATTATTCTGCCTCAGCGGCGTCAATACTTTCTAACTCATCTGGAGCGAATTTTCGGTCATAAATCCAAAATGCCCAAATCTTTCCTCCTTGAATCCACGCGGTAAACATGTTGTTTAACCTGTCTACAGAACCGTCGCTATTCACGGTAGATAAATCTGAAACGGCAATAACAAACGCGCCATCGGAAGTGTCGTTGGGGGACTTTATTGAAGTGCCCCAAACTGGCTTCCAACGAACATCTTCGTTAGCCAACCACTCCTCTAGTTGCTCGCGGTGCGCTTCTTTTCCTACCACTAATTTTCCATTTGGTGGATAAATACGAATGCTGTCGGCATCCATTGATTCAATGCCGTCAAAATTGCGTTCGTTATGGTATTCTAAATACTGACGCCACTGATTAACCGTTTCATTATTTCCAATGACTGCACCCGGAAAGTCATCCGCAAGTACATTGTATCCCACGGGCTCTCTTTCAGGTGGACACGGTTCTGAAGTTTGTGTGCATGCAGCCAACAAAATAGCCGCACCACACATTAGAAGTAACTTCTTCATAATTAACTGTTTAAATAACTCAATGCGGCGCCAAAATCACCGTAATACATCTGTATTGTGATCTTACCTTCTTCATTTAAGTCAAAGGTTTCATACATGCGAACCACAGCTGTCCGCTCCTCGGTTGAGTCCGTTGCAGCCTTCGTAATCTTCAAAGGAGCATAATAACGAACACTGGCATTAGGCTCTTGCGTTTCTGAATCCACTCCAGGAAGCAGCACTGGCTCTACAAGGAATTCAAAGTCAAAGTTTTCCCAGAGATAGGCATCTTCAGCCTGTAGATCGGCAAGGCGCATCGTATCCGGAGATCCATTGAAGTTGGTATTCACCATAAAGAAATCATCCGCATACATACTGTAATCCTGATTCTCACCAGTGAATCCAGCATTGTTCGCACGAATGACTTCACAGTTTCTAGCAAAGCGTTCATCCAACTCAGCTGTTTCGTTGGACATACAAGAAGATAGGATGAGCCCGGTAACGACCGAACCCATCCAAATAAGTGATTTATAGTTCATCTGCACGTTCTTTTGAGGCAGTCCAATTGTTATTGGTTTCATATGCCTTCATGTACATTTCTTTGGCCATTGCTGTATCCCCCGCGGTTAAGTAGTACTCACCATAGGAATCATACGCGTTAGCAACGTCTGGGTGTGCGCGTGCAAAAATCTCGAAATGTTGCTTGGCTTTGTCCATATTTCCGGCAGCCATGTGCTTGTAGCCCATCATGTTGTTTACACCGCCGTGCTCAGGTAACCTAGCCCACGCGAACTCCATGATATCTAATGCACGATCGGCATCTTTTTCACCCCAAGCATACCAAGTACGCACCATAGGGTCTACCGGTGCAAAGAGCAAGGCTTGCTCTAAGTGGTAATTTCCGGCTTCGCGATCTGTCGTATACGACTTGATAAAGTGCGATTCTGCACGAGTAGCATTTTCAAGTTTAGATTCTGCTAACTCACGTGTGGCATTCAAATTCTCAACATCACGCTTCGCCCAGTAGTATTGCAACTGACCTAGATGTGCAGTTGCCCAGGTTGGGTCTGCCTCTACCAAGGAATCTGAAATCTCTTTGGCACGCTCCCATTCGAGGTTCATCATATTTTCACGCATCTCGTTGTAAGCAGCGAGACCACCCTCTATTTCGTTACTAGGCCATAGGAAGCCCCACGACAAGTTAGAATTGTCAATACCCACAAAACGGGTCCATTTAAGTTGACCCTCCTCTTCTGTAACTATACCAGAGAAATTGCGGTAGGTTGTATTGACCCCTGCGATATACCATTGAATGGTACCCATGACATTGGCATAACCATTCATCATGTAAACATCATGAAGGGTTACTTTGATAGAGTCCTCATAAAAGAGGCTGCCATCATCTTCTTCAGGGATGTTGTACTCTCTTGGGAGATTTTTCCAAACGGGATTTGACCAAACTTTTAGTTCAGCGGAAAGCCCCTGATAATAAGGTTCAACTGCGTCCGCATAGCCTACTTGATTTTCAATATGGGCTATAGCAAATTCACGTACTTCATCTTCTGATAATGAGGATTGAGTACAACTAAATAGCAACAAAGAGCTTGCTGCGATAAGAGCATACTTTTTCATTCTGTTTCTGATTTGATTCGTATTTAATCTACCCAGAGTACTTCTCTAGATATTTTTCCTTCGTTATTGAATGAATGACTCAAGTGAAGAAATACAGTTTGCTCAGCACCGGTTTCAGCGTCTACAAATGTGTGGTTCCACCAAGACATGACCTCCCAGCCCCCATCACCTTTTTCGTAACGGATAGCATCTGGATAGCCATAAACATTCATTTTGCGCGAGCTCGTTGAAGCGATACCATTAGCCCAAGAGTTTTGGCGGAAAGCAAGAGTTTGGTCTCTGTAGCCTTCCCCTTCACCTAGACGATGAAATGTACAATCATCTGCAAAGTGCTTTGACATGGCGTCAACATCGCCATCTTCCCATGCATTGACCACTTCTAACAAAATATCAATGAAAGGGTGTTCATCATAGATTCGACCGTTTCTGTGGGCACCAAAGGCATCCTGGATCTGTCTTCCAAGATTGTCACCATCATAGTAGCTGAACCAAGTCGTGATTTTTCCCCCATCACTCACGAAGTACTCATCGTGCATCCAGGTCTTTACGGTATCTCCAGATACTTTATGGATCGCCATAAACTCTGTCCAGTCCATAACCCATGCACCCTTAGAATCTCCATCATATTCCACGACATCTGGACTAGCACCTGATGCTCTAGTAATAGAAACATCAAAATTCTTGTTCCACCATTCTGAAATTTGGAGGTCTCTTTCTAATCCATGTGGTTCTTCATCCCCTACGCTCCAAATTTTAACCTCTGGTTCAAAATAAGTTTCATAGGTCTCCATATCCCCAGCACAAAAGGCTGCGTTCATTTCCTCAACGACTGTCAAGGCAGGGTGTTCAGAATAAACAGCCCCAGATTTTTTCTGTGCGGCCGCAACAAGCGGAATGCACAATGCAATAGCTAAAAGCTTTTTCATGACGTGTTAGTTTTGTTTCAAAGTTTAAAATACCTCATTATCAACTCTTTACGGTGTATCAAGTGAGATATCATGAGAGCTTTAATGTCAATTGAGATTTAATACTCAATCAACATCAATCAAATAATTCAACTGAAAACGCTTTCCAAATTTCAATTTGTCATAAACAGAATACCAAAAGATAATCAATCGCCCTACCAATACGTTAACCTCCCGTTATCGTACATTTGAACCCGATGTCCACACCCAAAGAACATAAGATTGCCATATTAGGATTGGGCTACGTAGGCCTGCCCCTCGCCGTCGCGTTCGCCGAGCATTATGACGTCCTAGGGTTCGATACGAATGCCGAAAAGGCCCATCGCATTGCCAGTGGTATTGATCCTACGAATGAGTTGGAGGGGGACCAATTATCTCACGCCCTCACCACCCGCCTTACCATCTCGTCCAACCCCGCCGACCTCAGCGCCTCCAACACCTTCATCATCACCGTCCCGACCGACATCAACCCGGACAAAAGCCCCAACCTCGACCCGCTCATCCAAGCGAGCCGAACCATAGGCCAACACCTCCTCCCGGGCGACCTAGTGATCTACGAAAGCACCACCTACCCCGGCTGCACTGAAGAAGTTTGCGTCCCCATCCTCGAACAAACCAGCGGCCTCACCTACAACCAAGATTTCACTGTAGGCTACAGCCCTGAGCGCATCAACCCAGGGGACAAAGTCCGCAAGCTCAAAAACATCCTAAAGGTCACCGCCGGCTCCACCCCCGAAGCTGCGAACCAAGTAAACCAGCTCTACCTCACCATCATCGAAGCCGGCACCCACCTCGCCCCAAGCATCAAAGTAGCCGAGGCTGCCAAAGCCATCGAAAACGCCCAACGCGACGTGAACATCAGCTTCATGAACGAGCTCGCCCTCATTTTCGAAAAACTCGATATCGACACCGGAGACGTCATCGCCGCCGCCCAAACAAAATGGAACTTCCTGCCCTTCAAACCGGGACTCGTAGGCGGACACTGCATTAGCGTCGACCCCTACTACCTCGCCCACAAAGCCCAAGAAGTAGGCCACGACCCCCAAGTCATCCTCTCCGGACGCCGCATCAACGACAGCATGGGACTCCACGTCGCCAGCAGCATCGTCAAACTCATGCACCAAAAAGACCTTCCGGTCAAAGGCAGCAAAGCCCTCATCCTGGGACTTGCCTTCAAAGAAAACACAGGAGATACAAGAAACAGCCGAGTGATCGACGTCTACCACGAACTCAAAAGCTTCGGGCTTGAAGTCGACGTCTACGACCCCTTAGCGAATCCTATCCAAGCCAAAAATGAATACGGCATCGACCTCCTCGAAACCCTAGACCTCGAACAATACCCCACAATCCTCCTAGCGGTAGCACACGACGCCTTCAAGGGGCTCACCATCGCCACCTCCAAAGACCGAGTAGTTTATGACCTCAAGGGCATCCTCCCTCGCGATCTCGTCGATAAAAGATTGTAATTATTTACGGGCGTAATCGTCCTGAACACGAACGATATCATCCTCATCAGACGGATGATTCGGATCGGTATGCTGCCAAAACTCAGCGACCACACCCCAGTGCTCCAAACCGATCAAACGGTGACGCTCTCCTTGCTGTAAGACTACTGTCTCACCGGCACCAAAAGAAACCAACTCACCTTCTTCATCTGTAGCACTACGAACAATACCCACAGGACCTTCAATCACGCGCCAAGTCTCAGCGCGACGGTGGTGGTACTGCCAGCTCAAACGCGCTTCAGGCTTAACCAATAGAATCTTGGGGCTCAACTTCCCGCCAATGCGCAAAGGCTCTACATCCAATCCATCAAAGTAGATATCTGCAAATTGTTGTGATTGTGATTCATCTAAAACGAAAAATCCGCCCCATGGACGATCAAAATCGTACCGATCGATTCGGAGTCCTTGATTGGCTAATTTTTGGCCGATTAA
>JAYPCB010000109.1:0-5463 GCA_038124525.1 Cryomorphaceae bacterium | reverse complement strand
CCTGCGACCGTCTGCTTAGAAGGCAGATGCTCTATCCAGCTGAGCTACGAGTCCAAACCCATAGGGTGAGGAGAAGAAGTTGTCGGGAAGACAGGACTCGAACCTGCGACCCTCTGGTCCCAAACCAGATGCGCTACCACCTGCGCCACTTCCCGAACATGTTAATGAACTTCTCTTCGCGGAAAGACTGGGACTCGAACCCAGGGGACGCTATCGCGACCACAGCTTAGCAGGCTGCTGCATTACCACTCTGCCACCTTTCCGTTAGGGAGCGCAAATTTAGCCGTAAAATCTATTTGCGCAAGGGTACGATGTGAATTTATCACAAGAAAAATCGAAATAATTTTTCTCTCGTCCCAAAACGTGTACAATAACACCAAATTCCCAGGTTATAACACACTAAACCTGAACATAATACCACCCCTCCTATTCTTTGGGATATTCGATGCGTACGTGGTACACCCCTCGCATAAATTTCTTGAAGGCCTCTCGGATCGTGTTAATATCCTTCAGAGTGATGTCTGCGTTGTCGTATTGACCCGTAGTGAGCTGATGATCAATGACTTTATCGATCATTTCATTGAGATTGGACTGTGTTTTTTCCGGCAAACTACGCGTTGAGGCTTCGACTGCATCTGACATCATCACAATGGCCGTCTCCTTTGAAAACGGCTTGGGACCCGGGTATTGGAACGACTCGAACTGGCTGGCGTCCGGATGGTCCTCTTTAAACTTGCGGTAGAAATACTCCACGCGCGAAGTGCCGTGGTGCGTACGAATGAAATCTACCACAATATCGGGTAGTCGCTGTTTTTTGGCCAATTCTATCCCATCCGCCACGTGCCCAATAATGATCTCGGCACTTTCGAGGTAACTTAGCTCATCGTGCGGGGAGGCGGTCGAGGTTTGATTTTCAGTGAAATATTGGGGATTGGCAATCTTCCCGATATCATGATAGAGGGCGCCGGTTCGTACCAACAGGGTGTTCCCTCCTACCAATTCCGTTGCGTATTCCGCCAAATTCGCCACCTGCATGGTGTGCTGGAATGTGCCCGGCGCCTCCTTGGACAGACGCTTCAGCAACGGGTTGTTGGTATCACTAAGCTCAAGGAGCGTGAGGTCGGAAACCACTCGGAAGGTGCGCTCGAAGAAGTAAATCAATGGGAAGATGAACAGCAACACAAGGACGCCTATGAGTGACGACACAAGGGGCTGGATGGCTTCGGTGCTCAACTCCATTTGTCGGATAAGGTAGATGCTAATGTGGGTGATAATCACGACGGCCATGATGATCAGGGTGCTTTGGAAGAGCTGGCTCCTTTTGTAAATGCCTTGGATGTTGAAGAGGGTGATGAGGCCAGCGGCGAATTGGACCACCATAAAATGTACCGCACCGCTGATAAATGGGGCCACCAGCAAGAGGAGCAGGAAGTGGGACACCAAGGCGAGACGATCGTTGAAGAAACTTCGAACAAGCACTGGTAAGAGTACGAGTGGGACAACGAAAGGGTTGAGAAACGAGATGGAGGCCGACCACAAGGTGGCAATGGCGGCACCGGCAATTACGAACATGTAAAGGTTCAGGCTCGAACTGTGTGCTAGGATGTGGGGATCATATTGATTGAGATAGAGTGCAATAGCTACGATGATTAATAGAATGTATGCTAATGCACCTGTTCTGCTAATCAAATTAATTTCCGAATCTCGCCCATCGAAGTTTGCTTCCAGAGCCTTTAATACATTAAATTTTTCTTGAGTCACCGCCGCCCCTCGAATCATGATTGGAGTACCTCTAGTAACAAACCCTTTACTCATAGTAAGAGCCGATGCTTTATACAATAGGGCAGAATCTATCTTTGAAGAAGAAATTTTCAAGGTAGGTTGTATTGTGAGTGTATCCGGCAAACCATATCTAGCTTTTATTATGCTTGGAGTAATCGCTTCCGAAACATCCAATGAACCTCCATCACTGAAAAATGTCAAATGTTTATCGTTAGGTATGATTCCAATCACACCTTTTTCCTGCCATTCGATAAATATTTCATCATCTTTAATAAATGAGCCTAGATCTTTTTTCCAATTCTCTACTTGGTAAGAATAATCATAGTAAAAGTCACAACTTTGATACAATTCCTGTCGGTCTTCAAAGTGCTCCTCTTCTGACTTTGGCAGAGAAAAATCAATAGGGGCTATTAAATCGTCCTCCAACCAAATTTGTCCGAGGCGGTATTCGTATTGGAATTGGGCCTTGAAAGGAATGCTGAGGAAAATCAGAGCCGTGCTCACAGCGCCTACTACTACAAAATATGCCCACTTTTGGCGACTTTGAAGCCAATCCAATCCTTTCATCCGACTTTGTTCTTTTCTAGGGACCAATTTAGTAGTTTCGTAGGGTCTTTTGACAAGAACCCAAATATCAAACACCAGAACATGAAAGAAGTCGTAATCGTCAGTGCTGCCAGAACACCTATGGGCAGCTTCGGCGGTGCACTAAGCACCCTACCCGCTCCTAAAATTGGAGCTGCCGCCATCAGCGGAGCTCTTGAAAAAGCAGGAATCTCACCGGACCTAGTCGATGAAGTCTACATGGGCAATGTCCTTCAAGCCAATGTAGGACAGGCTCCGGCGCGTCAAGCCGCTATTTTTGCCGGCATCAGCAGCAACGTCCCTGCCACCACCATCAACAAGGTTTGTTCTTCAGGAATGAAGGCCGTAATGATGGCTGCACAAGGCATCAAGGCCGGTGATGCAGAGATCATTGTGGCTGGCGGCATGGAAAACATGAGCGCCGTTCCCCACTACCTCCCTAGCAGTCGTACCGGCGTTAAGTTGGGCGATATTGCCATGGTAGACGGTTTGGTGAAAGACGGCCTGACAGATGTATACAATGCGCAACACATGGGATTGTGTGCGGAATTGTGCGCGAGCGAGCATAACTATTCACGTGAAGCACAAGATGATTTCGCCCTTGAGAGCTACAAGCGCAGTGCTGCGGCTTGGGAGGCAGGAAAATTTGATCAGGAAGTGGTCCCAGTAATGATTCCACAACGCAAAGGGGACCCAGTGGCCTTTGATCGCGATGAAGAATATACCAAGGTGAACGTGGACAAAGTCCCTCAGTTGCGTCCTGTGTTTAAAAAGGACGGGACGATCACTGCGGCCAATGCCTCTACCTTGAACGACGGTGCTGCGGCATTGGTGCTTATGAGTGCTGATAAGGCGGCAGAATTGGGCCTAAAACCTGTGGCGAAAATTATTGGATATGCCGATGCAGCGCAGGAGCCTGAATGGTTTACTACGGCTCCGGCCAAGGCACTTCCCAAGGCTATGGCCAAGGCGGGCAAAACCTTAGATCAGGTGGATTATTTCGAGTTTAATGAGGCCTTCTCTGTAGTGGGATTGGCCAATACCGATATACTAGGTTTGGATGCATCTAAAGTCAATGTCAATGGTGGCGCCGTGAGCTTAGGCCACCCTCTGGGTGCCTCTGGTGCACGCATTGTGACCACTTTGATTTCAGTGCTGGAGCAAAACGGCGGTACCATTGGTGCAGCGGCTATTTGTAACGGTGGCGGCGGAGCGTCGGCCATGGTGATCGAACGATTGTAAATCAGCCTATTGAAAATGTTAAAACCCTGGCTTCGGCTGGGGTTTTCTTTTTGTGTAAAAAATGAAGCAATACTTGGCAATGTGGTGCATGCGTGTGCTAATTTAGAATTCCATGAGTGATAGAGATCTAGGCATCGCATTTTTAGGCAGCGCTCCTTTGAGAGCGGAGGCATCTGACCGAGCAGAATTGGTCAATGTCGTCCTTTTTGGGGAGACCTTTGAGATTCTCGAGAAGCAGGTAAAATGGTCACGCATACGGCTGCACCATGACCTCTACGAAGGCTGGATCGATAACCTTCAATATCAAGAACTTAGCGCCGAAGACTTTAACCTTATTCAATCTGCCGATCGCCACGTGTGTAGCGAAACCGTACAATTGCTTCAGGCCGAAGATGCCGCTAAATCCACACTCATTCCTCAGGGGAGTGTATTGCCTCTATTTGATGGAAAAACTACGGCCGTTGGTGGCCAAGTATTTAAGTTTGAAGGAGAGCAGACGAAGGGCACTGGAACTCGAGAGGCTTTGGTGCATACTGCATTTTCATATTTGAACGCACCGTATCTCTGGGGAGGCCGAACGCCCTTCGGCATTGATTGTAGCGGGTTCACCCAAATGGTGTACCGCCAATATGGTGCTAGTATTCCAAGAGATGCCAGTCAACAAGCCAAGAAAGGCGAGACATTGAGCTTCTTAGAGGAATGTTTGCCCGGGGATTTGGCGTTTTTCGATAATGCGGAAGGTGCCATTACCCACGTGGGCATTGTCCTTGAAGATGGGAAAATTATCCATTCCTCTGGTCGAGTTCGAGTAGATGGTTTAGACCACAGTGGGATCTATAATGCAGAATTGGGCCGACATACCCACAAACTAAGAGTGTTGAAGCGATTGATTCCTTAACGGGCCAATGCTTTAATTACTTCCCCTCCGAGCTCCCAGAATTCATCTAATGCCAAAAGTTTGGCTTCATAGAAGTCAATGATGGCAGGCCATTGGGCTTTATCGTAGAAGTAGGCCCCTTCCAGCTTTACCCAGATGCGACTGACGGAGACTCCGCTATCTAGCATGATGCGAGGTTCGTACATCATTTCCTCGCCCATGTGACCGTTGAGCATGGCTTTGAATTCTTCGAATTGGTCATAAAACAAGGCACGGATTTCCTCATCCTTGAATTGCAAGTCTATGGCCAGTCCAACCTCGGGGAACGTTAGCAATCGGAAGAAAATACCGCGTACACCCGTCCTATAGGTTTCCCAGCGACTTCCTCCCCCGCCCAAACTTTTATGCCCGGACATGCGTTGAGTAAATAGCTTGAAAAAGGAAGTATTGAGGTCTTTTTTTTCTTCTCTCGAAAACATTTTTGAACTTCACGCTGATGCAGGTGCAATATCGGAAACTAGACGGAACTACCATCGAAAATCCCGCCGCATACGTTCTATCGTATTTGCAGGCGCATCCTGCAGCGACCTTGAGTGTAGGGTCAGATTCCCAAAACATTGGCGGCCAAACCATTTACGTCACGGTCATTGCTTTCCGACACCACGGCAAAGGAGTGCATTACATCTACCACAAGCGCCGCGAGCCTCTCATTAATGATATGATCACACGTTTGTTCAAAGAATCTGAGGACAGTATTGAAACCGCAGAATACCTCCGCAATAACCACGTTGATTTACACATCACAATAGACGTGGACTACAACGAAGACGAACAGTTTGCCTCCCACAAGCTCATCCCCATGGTCAAAGGGTGGATCTTAGGACTGGGGTACACCATGAATACTAAGCAGAATATTCAAATCGCGAGCATAGCCGCCGACCACCTGCTGTAGGTGTGACTCAGCGCACAGCCCATTG
>JAYPCB010000108.1:0-5543 GCA_038124525.1 Cryomorphaceae bacterium | reverse complement strand
ACAGTTTTACCTACAACCTCGTTCATTACTTGGAACAATTGGGCATTACCGTCGTAGTCCTGCGCAACGATGACCCCGATCTTCTTTCACTAGACCTCAGCACCTTCCACGGCTTGGTCCTCAGTCCCGGCCCTGGCCTCCCCACAGAAAGCGGCCAGCTCATGGCTATCATTGACAAAGCCTACGGCACCTTGCCCATCCTCGGCGTTTGCTTGGGTATGCAAGCCCTAGCCGAGCATAGCGGTGCCGCTTTGTATAATCGAGAAGGCGTGATGCACGGACGTACGACTGAGCTAGAATTGGGTGAGCCAAGTGTTTTGCTGCAAGGCGTTCAAAACCTTCAGGTGGGCCTTTACCACAGCTGGGCCGTCGATCCCAAGACGTTAAACGATTGGAACCTCTGCGCCGTGGCCTTGAGCGATGGCGCCCCCATGATTATCGAGCGCCCCCGCGATAAAATTTTCGCGGTCCAATTCCATCCCGAAAGCGTCCTCACCCCCGAAGGATTGCGCATGATGGAGAACTGGGTAAAAGTATTGGCCTAGAAATCGATGGCCGTACGGCGACGCTGGGCTTTCACTTGGCGGAACTGCTGATTCTTCAGATTAATCCCGATCATGTATGAGCGCGTATTTCCGAACGGCACCCACGAGATGTTCATCTGCCAGCAGTGCAAATCCCGAACGGCACGAATGGTGGTAAAGGCGGCCGTGCGCTGCGCAATGTCCACCCCAGTTTGGTAGTTGAGCGACCAATGGTCGGTGGGTTGGTACGAACCGCTCAAGCTCAAAGAATGTGCGGAAAACTCATGCATGAATTGGGGGGCATCGTCCCCGGCCAAAGCCTCTTCGACATTCGTCACAATGCGGAAATCATAGCGAATATTCACGTCCCAATCCGATCGCAGCCCCACCACATCCGGGTAATGATAATAATCGATATCACCTTCGGTAAAGGCTCCACCCCGCTGCTCATACATGATGGGCTGGCGGCTGTTTTTGCGGTTGCTACGCAGTTGCGTGGACGCAGAAAACTGAGACGTTCTGTGAATCAACGGCGCTTGGCCCATCGTAAACGCTAAGTCGGTAATACGGTCCCCATGTTGGTCGTAGCCATAAGGGTCGAATTGGCCCTGGTAACTCAAACGCAATTTCTTGTTGAACAATGCGCTCTGCGCCGTCACTCGCACCACATTCCAATTATACCCGTTGCTCGCATTCATATTGTAATTCGTGCTCACGTTAAAGCGTTCCAAGATGCTGATCTTCTTCGTCGCCCCGGTAGTATCCGCGCGGTCCACCACCTTCGCCTCGAGGTTATTGTCCAAGTTAAAGGTGATCGTCCCGTTACTCCCGCGACCCGGCGATCCGTACAGGAACCCGTTGTACCTATTGTAAAACAGCTCGTTGCCCAAGGTATCGGTGAAGTTCTGGTAATAATTCCACTGTTCAGCCCCAAAATCCGGACGGTAATTGACCGTGGCACGCGGAGTAATCATGTGACGCACCGCCTTCACCGGCCCTCTGGAGAAGAGGAAAGTCCCGTAAATCTTGGTGTTGAATGAGGCATTCATCCCAAAATCTCGCACCGCAGTAAACCCGGGGATGGTATCGGTCAACGTCGCCTTATTCAGGGTTGGATCGAAAGTATAATCATACTGTTGGAAGTACCAGCGCTCGGTAATATTGGCATTCGGGCTAAACGTGATGTATTTAAAGAGCGTCGCATTGGAACTGATCGACGCCGTGTGCTTCAAACCATATTGTCCATAATCGCCCAGTACATCGCGCCAATCGTAATTATTTAGGGTGTCCAATTGTTCCGTGATGGTCCCCAAATTCCCTTTCAATCGGCCCTCAGCCACCGAACTCATGTTGACCCCCACCTTATCGTACCACTGGCTTTTCCCGTCGTTCGTCTTCAATGGAAAAAAGCGTGGCACGTTCAAGCTCGCCTTTGGGAGCGTGGTAGTAAACGCCTGTGTACCATTATTTTGACTATGATTCCCACTCACCGTCAAATTCGCCGCGCCCAATTTCTGATTGTAGGTAATGCTCGAATTCATCGTATTATTAGTGGTCGTCATGTTCCAGCTCAATAGGTCCTCTGGATTCGCACTGTTCTTGAAAAAATTTGGATTCTGAAGATTGACCTGCGCACTGAACTTACGGGTGGGATGCGCTTTAGGATCCTGATTGTGCGTCCAGCGAATGGAGAAATTCTTGGTGATGTTGTAGCCCCCAAACTGCTCAAAGATGGGCAGCCCCTGCTTCTGGTATCGGTACTGGTAGGCGAAGTTGCCGTTGTATTTATAGCGCTTGCGGTAGTTCGTCGTGGCGCCCAACGCCCAAGAGCCGCGCAGGTACAAATCCCCACGCAACGCGAGATCGAAATATTCGTTAATGGGAAAATACCAACCTCCGTTTACAATCCCTACCCCTTGGGTCGGACTGTTTTGGAAGCTCGGCATGAGCAAACCTGAAATGCTGGGCTTCTCAATATTCGTCGGGAAGTAGCCATAAGGGATAATCAGCGGCGTAGGAATGCCGAAAAACTCGAAGTGTGCGGGCCCTGTAATGATACGCTCGCCCAGCTCTACCTTACTTTTATTGGTCTTGATCTGAAAATGCGGCTCCTCATGTGAACAGGTTGTAAAGCCGGTCCCGGCCATGTACATGGTATTAGAATCCACCTTTTTAACCGCTTGACCGTTGAGGAAATTCTCCCCTTCTTGGGTCAATACTTCGGTGATTCTAGCTTTATCCGTGGTCCAATTATAGGCGATTTCGCCCAAATAAAAGGTACGCTCTCCGTCTTGAAAAACAGGACGTTGCGTCCATGAACCGTCCGGTAATTGGATCCCCCTAGCTTCTACCCTGTGCTCTTCCCAATAGATTTTGGCGTACCCCGCACTCAACTGCGTTTCACCAAAACTGATCTGTACCTCGTTGAATAATTCTACCGTCCCAGCAGCCACATCTGAAGCGATGGAATCCTTGGCAGTGTAGTCAATAGGCTGCTCCTGCCCAACCGTTGAAAACGGTGCACAAAATGTGAGCAAAAAAACCAATGCGGAAAGACGCTGATACACCCGGGTACGTAATTTGCATGTAAGTTTCAAAGGTAAAACGAATGTTGATGCACCTTGGTATGATGGGTCCAAGTTTTAAAGGTTTTAGAATCGCCGCCTTAGCGGTGCTTTTCACCGTGGCCGCCGCTTTCAATCCACGCCCTTTTGCGGCCGAGGAGGAAGGGGTCAACATCATAGTGATCGATCCAGGGCACGGCGGTAAAGATCCGGGCAACCTCGGCACCGGCCGTTACAAAGACCGCGAAAAGGACGTGAGCTACGACGTGAGCCTATTGGTGAAGCAATACATCGAGGAAAACCTCCCAGGCACCAAGGCCATCCTCACCCGCGACGACAGCCAGTTCATCGAACTCTACCAGCGCACCGTCATCGCCAACCGTGCCAACGCCGACCTGTTCATCTCCATCCACTGTAATGCCAACGACAACCACAGCGCCTACGGCACTGAGAGCTTTGTCCTCGGTATGGGGGAAAAAGACCAACGACTCAACAAGACCGCCCAGCTCGAAAATGCCGCCAGATTATTGGAGGACAACTGGGAAAGCAACTACGAGAAACTAGATGCCTCAAATCCAGCAGCTGTCATCGCCCTTCGCGCGTATCAAGATGCCTTCTTGGAGCAGAGCATCAGCATTGCCGATGAGATTCAGCACCAGTTTGAGGGCCGCGTAAAACGCCGCAACCGCGGGGTGAAGCAACAACCACTAGCCGTACTGAGAGGCTCCACCATGCCGGCCGTCCTGGTCGAACTAGGCTTTTTGACCAACCCTGGAGAGGAAGATTTCTTACAAAGTACCAGAGGAAAAGAATTGTTGGCCAGTGCCATCTACCGCGCCATCAAGGAATACAAATACAAGCGTGAGAGCCGCGATGCCATGATTCAAGGTGTAGAGGGACAAACCTCCGTTTTTGAGCAAATAGACGAAGCACCTACGGCCTCAACCACAGATAACACGGAATCCGCACAAGCTGCCGTGGCCGTCGAACAAGCCCCAACACCAGTGACCACCGCTCCGGCCCCTGCCATACCTTCTTCCTTGTTCTTTGCTGTACAATTGGCCGTGAGTCGAAATGATTTGGCCTGTGCCCCAGAAAACTTTAAAGGCCTCGAGGGCGTTTGGAAAGAAGAGCAATACGGCTTGTTCAAGTATTACTGCGGTAAAATCAGTACCTATAAGGAGGTGGTGGCATTAAAAACAACAGTCGTAGAGCAGTACCCAGATGCCTACATCGTGGCCTTCGAAAAAGACCGGAAAATTGACCTGAATGAGGCCAAAAAGCGGGCTCCTTAATGTATTTTAGCAATAAATCACTGCCATTTTGAAAACGGAATTTAAAATAGGACTCGCCTTTGTTTTAGGCTTTCTCTTGTTGTATTGGGGCATTAACTTCATGAAGGGTGAAGATGTCTTCAGCGCTCAGAAAAAGTTCTATGTCATCTATGACAATACCGAAGGCTTGATGGCTACTCGTCCTGTGACCATCAACGGCTACCAGATTGGCCAAGTGAACAACATTGCCTTTCACCCCGATCAAAGCGGTCGTTTGGTGGTAACCTTGCAGGTGAGCGACGAATTTCCCATTACTCAAGGAACCATCTCTAAAATCTACTCCGCCTCCATCATGGGTGAGAAGAGCATTTCCCTCCACACGAAGAAGGGTGCGCCTTTGGCTTTGAGCGGAGATACCCTCGTAGGCGATACCGAAAGAGACTTGACTCAGGAGGTCAACATGCAATTAGCCCCTATTAAAGCGCGTACCGAAGAGCTTCTCGGAACGTTGGACACCGTCATTGGCCTGGCCAGTGGTTTCCTCGACCAGCGCACCTCGAACAATTTTAAATCGACCATCGAGAGCATTGAGAAAACCTTCCAAAGCGTGCAAGAGAGTGCTTCTGAGATCAGCGACTACCTCAGCGACAACAAAGGAAACTTCGACGCCGTGAGCGAAAACTTCCGTGTGCTCAGTGAAGAATTGGCCGCGAACAGCGCCAACATCAGCGCAACCATCAAAAACGTCGAGGCCATTTCAGATTCACTCGCCAATGCACGTTTGACGGAAACCGTGAACAACATGGAAAGCATCACGGCGCGCTTTGACCGCTTGATGGCGGAACTCGAGACTGGCGAAGGGGCAGCTTCAAAAATCATTTACGACGAAGATGTCTATGCCAACCTCAAGCAGGCGACGGAAAACTTAAACCGCTTGTTGCTCGACATCAAATACAACCCAAACAAATACTTGCACGTGAGTGTCTTTGGATCTCGTACCCGATACACAGAGGAGGAGATTCAGGCCATCGAGCGTGATATTCAAAGCAAACAAGAGGATTGATGAGCTTTTTACCACAATTGGTATTTGCCGCCGTACTCATTGCTGCCATCTGGAGATTTTCCAAAAAGGCAGGGACTATTGCCCGCAATATCCATCTCGGTAAAGCACAAAACAGAAC
>JAYPCB010000107.1:0-5673 GCA_038124525.1 Cryomorphaceae bacterium | reverse complement strand
TATTCTATAGCCTAAAATAGGAAGTTGACCGTGGTATACAGGGATGGGGTGAACAGCAATACCTTCAATATCAAGGGTTTCCAATTCATCTATAGCGTGTACATCAAATTTTGGGGCACCCGGATAAGGTTGCTCCTCGAAGGCGTAGTGGAAGGCTTTTTTGATTCGATTAATTACACGCTCTTGGCCGTATAAGGGCATGGCCTTTTTAGTCCTGAAAATCATTGGGCGCACGTCGTCGAGACCCGCGATATGATCCTGGTGCTCGTGCGTAAACAGCACAGCATTTACTTGGCGCAACCCTTCGCGTAACATCTGAGTTCTAAAATCTGGCCCTGTATCGATCTGTAGACCTATGCCACCATAGGAGAAATGAACCGAGGATCGAGATCGTTTGTCTCTTGGGTCTTCGCTGCGACAGACTTCACATTCACAGCCAATGACCGGCACTCCTTGAGAGGTTCCTGTACCTAAGAAAATCAATTCACCGTTTTGGTCCATTTATTGCTCGGAATTAACCAGTAATCTTCTGCAGAGATACCTGAGGAAGCCTTACTTTTGTTACATCAACTACCTATCAGACAAAGTATGAAGGACCGCGTCATTCTTACTACCGCCCAAAAGGCACTTAAAATTAACCTAAACTCGGATATCTACGGGACATTCGCAGAAATAGGTGCCGGGCAAGAAACAGTTCGTGAATTTTTTAGAGCGGGTGCAGCCTCAGGGACCATTGCGAAGGCAATGAGTGCCTACGACAAAGCCTTTTCGGACGACATCTACGGCATCGAAGAAGATCGTCGCTATGTTACCGAAAGCAGATTGAGGAAGATGCTTAAGCACGAGTACAACCTCATCGAAAAGCGCCTCGATCGAAACGATCACCCAAACAAAACCTACTTTGCCTACGCCAATACCGTAGCCACCATCAACTTTACCAAGACCTTCAAGGGTCACGGCTGGATGGGTATACGCTTCCAAACGGCTCCAGATAAAGGCACGAATGATATCATCATTCACTTCAGGCTGCATGAAAATGAGGCGAAGCACCAACAAGAAACTGTGGGTCGCTTGGGCACCAATCTCATCTACGCTGCATACAATTCATACGAGGATTGTAAGGAGTTTTTGAAAAGCTTGTACGACAATATTGACGGTGCGGCCATTGAGATTGATTTAGTGAATTTCTCGGGACCAGATTTCGAAGAAGTCGATAACCGATTAATGTCGCTCCAACTCATCAAAAACGGCTACACAGATGCCGTAATTTTCGGTCCAGAAGGAAACAACCTCCTCCCTGCCGAACTATTATATAAGAAGCACATCCTCGCAATGCGCGGTTCGTTCCGTCCCGTGACCAAGGTGAACATGGATATGATTAAGCGCGGTTACGAGGTTTTCGCTAGCGATAAACGCGTCAACCCAGATAAGACCGTAGTGCTATGGGAGATCACCCTGAATAACCTTTTGGCGGATGGAGAAATTGATGAGCAAGATTTCTTGGATCGTGCAGAAATCCTTTGTAGCCTAGGACAGACGGTATTGATTTCGAACTACCAGGAATATTATAAGCTCGTCGACTACTTTGGCCGATTCTCCAAAAAGCGTCAAGGCCTGGTCATGGGTGTAAACAACTTGAGCGAGCTCTTCAACGAAAAGTACTACCGCGATCTACAAGGGGGTATTCTCGAAGCCTTTGGCCGTATTTTCTCTAAAGACTTGAAGATTCTTGTGTACCCATTCCAAGAAGATGCCACCTCAAAGTTGACAAGAAAGGAAGATGCAGAGGTACACCCTAGGTTCCGCCCTATTATCGATTATTTGATTTTCCACAACCGCATTCTCGATATTGAGGAATACGATGAAACCATTACCAATATCTTCTCACGCGAGGTACTCAACAAGATTCGTTGCGGTGAAGAAGGATGGGAAGAATGTTTGCCTAAATACGTTGATACGGTAATCAAAGAGAAGCAACTCTTTGGGTATTCCACGGCTGAATAAGTTAGGCCAGCGCCTCCTTAAACCTTTTTAGGCAACGTTCTCGGGCCCACTTGTGTTCCACAATTGGCTGTGGATAGAGATGCGTGTCCAATTCCGGCACCCATTTCCTAATATACCTAAGGTCCTTATCAAACTTCTCCATTTGGGAGGTCGGATTGAACACTCTGAAATAAGGAGCTGCATCTAATCCACTACCACTGGCCCATTGCCACCCACCGATATTGCTGGCGAGATCAAAGTCTAATAGCTTCTGAGCGAAATACGCTTCGCCCCATCTCCAATCGATTAACAGGTGTTTGGTCAAGAAACTCGCAACAATCATACGTACGCGATTGTGCATGTGACCTGTGGCATTGAGTTCACGCATGCCTGCGTCCACAATGGGATACCCGGTTTTTCCCTTGCACCAAGCCCTGAAATGGTCTTCGTTGTTCTCCCAAACAATACGGTCGTATTTCGGCTTGATTGCCTTCTCCCTGCTTTCTGGAAAATTATACAATGCCATCTGGAAGAAATCACGCCAGATCAATTCATTGACGAAGGTGTCATTATGCTGTAAGCCGTGGCGCAATAAAGCACGAATAGAAATGGTTCCAAACCTCAAATGTAGGCCCAGCTTAGTAGTCCCCTTCTTTTGCGCTGGGAAATTGCGCGTTTCATCGTACCGTTTGATGATATCTGTATCGATGGTCGCGCTAGGGATTTCAATACCGGTGCGCTCAAAATTCATGGTGGCCAGACTTGGCACCTCAAAAGCATCACATTGATGAAAACGATCAAAGTATTTTTTGTTGGGATAGTTCTTGTATTGGTACGCGTCCAATTGTTTTCGCCACATCTTCGCATAGGGGCTGAACACCAAATATGGCGTCCCATCAGCTTTGACGACTTCATCCTTTTCGAAAATCACATGATCCTTAGCCCCTACAACAGCTACATCCTTGGCCTTCCAAAATTCAAAAACTTCAGTATCTCGGGCGCTCGCATAGGGATCGTAATCCCGATTTAAATACACGCCACGGACATCGTAAGCACTGGACAATGCTTCCATCGCTTCCATCGGGGTGCCATAGAACACCTTCAGCGATGAACCTAATGACTGAAGTTCCTGATCTAAGGCTGTAATTCTATCGTGTAAGAAACTCACTCTTGCATCACTGCGATCTTCGAGCTTGTCCAAGATGTTACGGTCAAAAACAAAGATGGGCAGCACTGCACGGCCGGATTTAAGGGCCTTCCAAAGTCCGGCATTATCCTCTAGCCGCAGGTCCCTGCGAAACCAGAAAACACTTACTGTATCCATTATTTAAACGATTCTAGAAATAGTCGTTTGTAGTTTTCCTCCTCGAATTTCCCATGGAAAGCCATAGTGATGGTAGAACTGCCATCGTCCTCAATACCACGAGTCTTCACACACATGTGATCTGCTTCAAGGTAAACGGCTACATGAGAAGTTCCTAAACCCTCCATTAGTGCTTCTGCAATCTGGCGTGTCAAACGCTCTTGCACCTGAGGGCGCTTAGCGTAGTGCTTAACCATGCGATTCAGCTTGCTTAGCCCAACAACTTTACCATTTGGAATGTAGGCAACGTGGCACTTGCCAATAATGGGCACGAAATGATGCTCACAGTGAGAATGCACCTTGATATCCTTCTCAATCAACATTTCACTGTAGGCGTATTTGTTCGAGAACAGCTTCATTTCAGGCTTATTCTTCGGATTCAAACCTGCAAAAGCCTCAGTGACATACATCTTCGCTACGCGCATCGGTGTACCAGAGAGACTATCGTCGTTTAGGTCTAGGCCTAGGATGTTCATGATGTCTTCGAATTTGGAGGCAATCAACTTTATTTTCTCCTCGTCCGATAGGGCAAACGCATCCTCACGCAATGGGGTATCAATAGAGGTACCCAAATGCGCTTCTACTAGCTGCTCTAACTCTTCTGCAGTGAATTTAGGGTCATGTGTCGTCATAATGTTATTTTTATAATCCACTGTATTCCACATAGTTTCGTGGAGTTTCGTAGAGCGTAACTTTAAGTTCTAATTCTTTAGGCAAGACGGCGGTTAAGCGATTCCAAATCACATAAGCGATGTGCTCTGCGGTAGGATTGAGTGTTGAAAATTCAGGGACCTGAATGTTTAGATTTTTGTGATCTAAATAATCTTCCACTTCACTCTTGATGTGGTCACGCAAGACTTTCATATCAATGAGATAGCCGGTTTTAGGATCGACCTCCCCTGTGACGTGCACGATTAGATCGTAATTATGCCCGTGGTAATATTCGTTGTTGCACTTGCCAAAAGTCTCTTGGTTTTCCTCGAGGGATAATTCTGGATTGTGCAAACGGTGTGCGGCGTTGAAATGCGCTTTTCTAGAGACCGTGATCCTCATTGTGCCAGTACGTTAAGAATCGGTCATAGATGATTTTGAACCATTCTGTGTACTTCTCTGGGTGCGATTTAATATCCTCCGCTACCCAATCCACAGATTTCCAGTCAAAACTATCGACTTCATCATGGTTAATATTAGGATCGTCATTGTAGCGAGCTATAAGTACATGATCTAATTCATGTTCTGTAAGCTCGTTGTCCAATTCTGCTTTGTAGATAAAGCTAAAAATGCGCTTCACCTCACAAGTGAATCCCATCTCCTCCATCAATCTACGGGTGGCGGCTTCTTCAATGGTTTCCCCATCCCTCGGATGTGAACAGCAGGTATTTGTCCATAACCCTCCACTATGGTATTTGTGGAGCGCTCGGCGCTGAAGTAAAATTTCGTTTTGATCGTTCATGGCGAAAACAGAGAATGCACGGTGCAGTTTCGCCTTTCGGTGCGCTTCCATTTTCTCCATCAGTCCTAGAGCATTGTCGTGCTCATCGACCAGGATAACTTGTTCAAGCATTTCTATAAATTAAATCCAGTTAATGGTGTGTCTTAAGTAACTACTCAAGAACAACCCATACTTTCTCTTGTTGCTAATACGTACGCGCTCGTTAAGAATCAAATCGCAGTGCGTTTTTCTGATCTTCTTGAAGAGGCTATAGTAATAGACATATGCAATATACACCCCAAAACGTGCGCCCTTCGGAAGTTTCTTGATTCCTTCATAACCAGCCTTGAAATCGATATCGATATCGGCTTCAATACTCGCTTTGACCTCTTCATTGAAATTATCTAAATCAACCCCTGGGAAGTAGGTTCTACCCAAACTTTGATAATCTGCATGCAGATCTCTAAGGAAATTGATTTTTTGGAAAGCCGAGCCTAATTGCATGGCAGGTTCCTTCAGTGCTAGATAGCGCTCTTGATTGCCATCCACAAAGACTTTGAGGCACATTAACCCCACGACCTCTGCACTACCTAAGATATACGCTTTGTACCCTGCCTCATCGTACTCATTCTTGTACAAATCCATTTCCATGGACTTTAAGAATGTCTCGATCAAATCGTAGTCAATTTCGTACGCATGCACAACTTGCTGGAAGCTGTTGAGGATTGGGTTAAGGCTAATTTTGTCGTCAAGCGCTTGGTACGTGTCTTTCCAGAAGCGCTCTAAAAGTTCTTTTTGTGGGTATCCTTCAAATGAATCAACGATTTCGTCAGCACAGCGAACGAAACCATATATGGCATAAATGGGATCGTGGTACTTGCGGTCCAAGCCCAGA
>JAYPCB010000106.1:0-5678 GCA_038124525.1 Cryomorphaceae bacterium | reverse complement strand
CCTTGCTCAAGATGAAATATCCGTGCGCCACTCGGCCCTCGAAGATGGTTCCCTCGAGCGAAGTAGTATCCATGTGTGCGTAAAAGTTGTCGCCGCTCACATTGGCAAAGTTCGTGATGTCGGTCTCTGTAACCGTGTGCTTAGCGGTGTATACTGTCGCACCCACTTCCAGCTCCTCAAAGTGCTGACGGAAGACATGCGGCATAGCCTCAGGGCGGGATGCGCCGGGCTGGTACTGCTGTGTAATGGCTGTGATATCATCCGGGTGGCCTTGGATGGCCGTGCGGTGCAAATAGTGCAAGATGCCGCGCTTTCCGCCCATCTCTTCACCACCTCCGGCACGACCTGGACCGCCGTGTTTCATCAGTGGCATCGGCGAACCGTGACCGGTACTTTCCTTGGCCATCTTTTCGTTGATGATGTGGATGCGTCCGTTGTAGGCTGCTGCCTCGGAAGTAAATGCAACAATATCAGAAGTGTTCTTACTCACAAATGATGTCACTAAAGAACCACGTCCCATAGCGGTCAATTGGACCGCTTCGTCAATAGTCTTGTACGGCATCAATGTGCTCACTGGACCGAACGGCTCCACCTCGTGGACCTTGGTGTTGGCAAAAGGATCGCTATTCACAAACAGCTTTGGCGTGTAGAACGCACCTGCATCTGTAGCGCCTACAAGGTCAAGGTCTGGATTAAAGACCAATTCCTGTTCGGCCATCAGCTTGTTCATCTTCGCCTCAACACGACCGATCTGATCGTGCGTCGCTAAAGCACCCATGCGCACACCCTCGGCTTGAGGATCACCAATTACTGTCTTTTGCAAGCGCGCAATGACCGCCTCCTGAACCGAAGGCAACAAATGTTCCGGCACCATAGCGCGGCGAATAGCCGTACATTTTTGTCCGGCTTTCACCGTCATTTCGTTGGCCAATTCACGCACAAATAGCGTAAATTCTGCATCTTCTGGCTTCACGTCTGGACCCAACACCGCAGCGTTCAAACTATCTGCTTCCAGGTTAAACGGCACCGAGCGCTCGTTCAAATGAGGCAAACCGCGCAACACCTGACCCGTAGCCGCAGAACCCGTGAAGGTCACGATGTCTTGAAAATCTACGTGGTCTAGAATGCCGCGTCCTTTACCGCTCACAAGTTGAAGGGCACCTTCCGGTAAAATACCGCTGTCGATGATGGCCTTAACCATCGCTTCGGTGAGGTAGGAGGTATATTCCGACGGCTTCACTACAGCAGGAACACCCGCCATGAGGTTGACCGCAATTTTTTCGAGCATCCCCCAAATAGGGAAGTTAAACGCATTGATATGGACCGCTACCCCGTGGCGCGGCACCATGATGTGGTGACCGATGAACGTACCTTCTTTTGAAAGACGGGCAAGGTCGCCGTCAACGTAGTAGGGAAGGTCTGGGAATTGGCGTCTGAGGGATGCATTGGCGAATAAGTTGCCTATTCCCCCTTCAATATCAATCCAGCTGTCCACCTTGGTAGCGCCAGTGGCCCAACTCACATCATAGAATTGGCGTTTGATAGACGTTAAGTGCAGTGCCAACGCTTTAAGCATGCGGCCGCGCTCCTGAAAAGTCATCTTGCGCAGGGCAGGACCTCCGACATTTCGGGCGTAGTCTAAAATAGCCTTGTAATCCAATCCTTCTGAGCTCACAGAAGCATATTCTGCCCCCGTGATCGCGTGGCGCGCCGTGTATTCCGTGCCGCTGCCTGCCTCCCAGTTTCCAAGGATGTAATTCTTAACTGTGTTCATCTATTTGTGTGTTTGATAGGTTCCTTTATGTTCTGGTCTATTGGGTTCCAATTCCTTCAACGGCTCCACCTCTTTCAAGGTATCCTGACATTGCTTCGGAAGCTCCATGTACAATTTCGTTCCTTCCGTCTTCCACTCGAGCATTTCATCGGTCACCTGCTTGACGACCTTGCCGGGGTTGCCTACGAAGATGCTCCTTGGCGGAATGACTGTATTCTGCGGCACAAAAGCCAATGCGCCCACAATAGAGCCATCACCGACCTCAACATTGTCCATGACCACGGCATTCATCCCGATGAGTACATTCTCACCCAGCGTCCCGCCGTGAATAATCGCCCCATGCCCTACATGCGCCATCTTCTTCAGGCGCGTTTCGGTTTTTGGAAACATATGTACGGTACAATTCTCTTGCACATTCACGCCCTCTTCGAGCACAATCCTGCCCCAGTCGCCACGGAGCACTGCCCCGGGTCCGATGTAACAATGCGGCCCAACGATCACATCGCCCGTCACATTCGCTTGGGGATGTACGAAGGCCGTAGGATGTACTACGGGAATGAAATCAAGGAATTGGTATATAGCCATCTTATGCGCGTTCTAAAATGGTAGCATAGCCCTGGCCAACGCCAATACACATGCTCACCAAGGCATATTTCTTACCGGTCTCCTGCAACTCTAGGGCTGCAGAATGAAGGATGCGACCGCCCGTCACCCCCAGCGGGTGGCCCAATGCAATGGCACCCCCGTTCGGGTTGATACGCTCGTCATTATCCGCCAAACCAAGCTCGCGCGTACAGGCCAAAACCTGCGCCGCAAAAGCCTCATTCAGCTCAATGATGTCCATGTCGTCCAACGTCAGACCCGCTTTGGCGAGTGCCTTCTTCGACGCCTCTACAGGACCAATTCCCATAATCCGCGGCTCCACACCAGCGACCGCTGAGCCCACCACGCGCGCTAAAGGCTTCAAGCCATGCTGTTCCACAGCTTCACCACTAGCCATCAATAATGCTACAGCACCGTCGTTCAACCCTGAACTGTTCCCCGCCGTCACTGAGCCGTCCTTTTTGAACGCTGCTCTTAAGCCGCCGAGGGCTTCAAGTGTGGTATGAGGTTTCATGAATTCGTCCTCCACGAATACGATAGGGTCTTTTTTGCGTTGTGGGATCTCCACGGCGAATTTCTCCAAACGGAACCTTCCGCGCTCCTGCGCTCTTGCAGCTTTCTGCTGCGACCAAAGCGCAAAGGCGTCCTGGTCCTCACGACTAATTCCGAACTGCTCCACGAGGTTCTCTGCGGTCTCGCCCATGGCGTGGGTGCCGTAAAGCTCCTTCATTTTTGGATTCACAAAACGCCATCCAAAAGAGCTGTCGTACATTTTACTGTCCGTACCATAGGCCGTTTGAGGCTTGCTCATGACATAAGGGCCACGGCTCATGTTTTCCACACCTCCGGCGATGAATAGATCGCCGTCTCCGGCCATGATGGCGCGGTGGGCATGGATGGCTGCGCTCATTCCTGAGGCACACAAACGGTTCACGGTCTCGCCCGGAACGCTCCAAGGCAAACCGGCCAAAAGAGCCGCCATACGGGCCACATTTCGGTTGTCTTCTCCGGCTTGGTTGGCACATCCTAGGATGACGTCGTCGATGGCGCTAGGATCCACATCGGGATTCTTTTCCATGAGTTTAGCGATGGTCATGGCCGCCAAATCATCGGTGCGCACCGCAGCTAGGGTGCCTTTAAATTTTCCAATGGGCGTACGAACGCCGTCTACGATATAGGTCTGTTTCATAGGTTCCATTCGTTGCCCGTTCTATATACCGTGCCTTTGAAAAAAGCCACGCGGACATCATCTTTAAAAATATCAATTTGGTACAAACCCGTCCGGCGAGTTTCGTTAAGCAGAGTAGCGCGAGCTTCAAGTGTGTCGCCCGTTTGGACCGGCTTCAGGTGGTGAATGGCCGTTTCCAAGCTCACGCTTTGGTTTCCTCCTCCATTCGAGGCGAAGGCCAGCGCTGAATCTGCCAAGCTGTAGCTGATCCCACCGTGGGCAATGCCAAAGCCATTGGTCATCTCCTCACGAACAGTCATGCGCAAGGTGGCCGATCCCGCTTCGACGGCAATGACCTCAATGCCCAGCCATTTGCTGAACGCATCATGGTCCATCATGTGCTGAACTATTTGTTGGGCCGTACTCATTTTAAGTGTCCGATTCCGTTTTGTCCTGCAACACCGCCATTTCCATAGCTTCGACAGCACAGTCTAACAAGAACAAAAGATTCCCCTTCGCTTCCTCACTAACCTCGTTGTTCTCCACCACATAGAGGAAGAGTTGGGATAGAGTGTTTGGCGAACTGTTTTCCTTAATGATGGCCTCTAAAGCCAATCCTTCGTCCTCCTGGTGGTTCTCGTAAGACTCCATTTTAAACTCTAATAATTGTTGCCACTTCTCCTCACCTAACATGGTCTGACGCCATCCCATTTTCTGGAAGGCCCATTTGAGTGCAAGCACAGACTTTAGCATCCAGCTGTGGGTAAATTCATCCATGCCCTCATCGACGTCCATTAAGGTGCCAAAGATGTACGGCTGTTGGTCAAGGGCCTCATTAAAAACGCGCTGATAAAATTCTGCGGTCCAACCTTCCACCTCTACCAAGGTGTCGTTAAGGCTTAATGCTCCTGAGGTATTGGGTTCTTTCATATGGACGAATTTACGCATAAAAAAAGCCCCAAGCACGTGGCCTGGGGCTTTCCAACTAACACATCAAAATATGAACATCATTACATTTCTTTCCCTTCATTTAAAAGAGAAGAGATTTCGTTCATGAGTTAACGAGGAATAAATTAATTCCTTTTGAGAACTTAAAGTGTGACATATATCACTTGTTTGTTTATGCGATGGTCTTTGTCATTATTCGGTGTGGAATACCGTCTTCATGAAATTCTTCCCCTTGACCCACATAACCTTGTCGGCCGTACCAACGCTCTAAATAACATTGCGCCATGATTTTGATCTCCTTGCTTTTCGGATAGGCATCCCAAATCCATTCTTCACAGCGAAGCATCAACTCCACCCCCAAATCCGCTCCACGATACTCAGGATCCACAATGACCCGCCCGATGGATACTTCCGCATAGGCCGTTCCTGGCGCAAGTATGCGAGCACAGGCGACAATTCGCCGGCCATCGGTCTTATAGATATGAAACGCGGCTTGGTCTTGGTTGTCCAGATCTTGATACACACAATCCTGCTCGACCACAAAAACGGCACTGCGGAGTCGTAGAAGCTCATAGACCTCAGCGGCTGAAAATTGATCAAAGGTTTTGTAGTGCCAACTCATGATGTATGTGAGAATTGTGTGATGGCTAAAATTAAGGCAAATTGGACACCCAACATCGTAGCAATACCCCCAGCAATACTCGTATCAAATGTGGCACTCATTATATACCCCAACAAACTTCCACTGAGCCCGAAAAGTGCTGAGAGCAAAATCATGGGCTTGAGCTTTTGGGAAATTAAATACGCCGTGGCTGCGGGTGCAACGAGCAACGCCACCACGAGAATGGCCCCGACGCTTTCAAAACTAATGACGGTAGCGACACTGACCATGGACATGAGGCTGAGGTTCCACGCCCCTACACCGATGCCGAGCACCGCTGCATAATCCTCATTGAACGAACTCATGAGCAGTCCCTTGTAGCCCGCGAAGGTGTAGATCAGCACTAAGAGCAAAAGGATGCCCGAGCTCCACAAGGCAATGGGACCCATCGAATGGCCCGCCAATGTCCAAGTATTGAAAGGCACGAAAGCAATCTCTCCATAGAGCACACATTCCTGGTCCAAATCCACTTTATCACTCCAGTAGGTGATCAGTACCACCCCCAACGCAAAAAGTGTGGTGAA
>JAYPCB010000105.1:4538-5719 GCA_038124525.1 Cryomorphaceae bacterium | reverse complement strand
AAAACGAACGACAACCGAGGCGGCGCCTTCAACTTCACCACCCAAAACAACGCGGTGTTCAAGGGGCAAGCGACGGTGGTCAATGGAGCATTCACCTTTGAATTCCGCGTGCCCTTGGACATCAACCTGAGTGTCGGTCCCCCGAAAATTGCCGCCTATGCGACGAATTTCGAAAGAGATTTCTGGGGCGCCTCTCGTCAACATTTGATCGGCGGAGTGTACGACGGGGTGATTACCGATACTGAAGGACCGGAAGTGCACCTATATATTAATGATACGAATTTCGTGTCCGGCGGATTTAGCGATCCCGATCCTACAGCCCTTGGTTTCTTATATGATGAGAGTGGTATTAATGCTGTTGGATTGGGAATTGGACATAACTTAAGCCTCATTTTAGACGGCCAACCGGTCAACGTTAACGACTATTACGAGAGTGCCGTCGATGATTTCACGCGCGGCAAGATCACCTATCCTTATTACGACCTCGAATACGGCGAGCACACCTTGGAGCTGCGCGCTTGGGACGTGCTCAATCAATGGGGCTACGATAGCATAGCCTTCGTGGTGGTGGATTCCGAAAAGCCGGTGCTGAACCAATTGCTTGCCTATCCCAACCCCTTCCTCGATGAGGTGAACTTCAACCTGAGCCACGACGAGAGTGGGGAAGGCGGCACCCTCATTATGGATCTATTCAACAACGAAGGCCGAATTTTATGGCACAAGGAGGAAAGACTGACCCTCATGGGAGCGGAGACCTCGTTGCCAAGCTTCAAAATGTCGGAAATTGAAGGTGGACGCCCAGGTCCTGGTTTTTACCATATTAGGGTCCAATTCACCCGAAATGTTGACGGAAAATCTGCCGCAATACAAGAAAAGCTCATATATATACGTTAAACTTGCGCTGCGACAAGCGTTAACCCAACTATGAAGAAACTCGCATTCCTCTCCTTAGCATTAGTATTTGCCTTCCAATCGAAAGCGCAAAGCAACCTGAAATACAATGTGGTCACTACTGCAGTCCCCATTCTATTGGTGAGCCCAGATTCAAGAGCTGGTGCCATGGGAGATGTAGGTGTAGCGAGCACGCCTGACGGCAATTCAAGTGCATGGAACCCGGCGAAATTGGCATTTTTGGAGAATAAGAAAGCTTCGATGGCGATGTCGTACACGCCGTGGATGTC
>JAYPCB010000105.1:0-4438 GCA_038124525.1 Cryomorphaceae bacterium | reverse complement strand
CAAGGTCTTCAAACCAAACCGGGCCAAAGTGGTGCCGCCGACCTCGGATTCTATTACCAAGGAGATTATACCAATATTAAAGGCGGCCGTCGTCAGGCTTGGTCTGCCGGTATTGCGCTGACAAACTTGGGTGCTAAAATCGCTTATTCTGAAAGTGGAAACAGTGACTTCTTGCCAACGAATTTGCGTATCGGTGGGGGATACCACTTGGAAATTGACCAATACAACCAAATGTCCGTCTATTTAGATTTAAACCGTCTCGTCGTTCCTACACCCCCAGAATTAGGGACTAATGGTGAAATCGTTGCCGGTATGGATGATAATGTAACGCCATTGATGGGCGTGTTCCAGAGCTTCAACCCAGCAGCGAAACCAGGTGGATTCGATGAGTTGCTTCAGGAGAACATCTATAACTTCGGTTTGGAATACAAGTACGACAACTTCCTGTTTGCCCGCGCCGGCTACCTCCACGAGCACAAACTCAAGGGGAACCGCCAATACGTGACGATGGGATTCGGCCTTCAATACAACGTGTTCACGATCGACATGGCCTACCTCATTCCGGCCAGTCCAACCACGCGTTCGCCACTGGAAAACACCCTTCGTTTCTCCATGGCCTTCAACATTGACGGATTCTTAGCTCAGTAAGGAGAATATTCCGATTCTTTCAAAATTCGCCCACTTTGTTATAAAGTGGTCAACTTAAAGCACATCTTGTTTTGCTAGGTGGGGTTTTGCGTTAAATTTGTCGCTCAAAACACATCGACGACAAATGGCAAAAAAGCGCGTAACTAAAGCTACCTATTTGAAGTGGTACGAAGACATGCTCTTCTGGAGAAAGTTCGAAGACATGTCCGCAGCATTGTACATCCAGCAAAAGATCCGTGGATTCTTGCACTTGTATAATGGTCAAGAAGCAGTATTGGCAGGGTCTGCCTACGCTATGCAAGAAGGTGATAACATGATTACGGCATACCGTAACCACGTACAGCCTATCGCATTGGGCGAAGATCCACGCCGCATTATGGCCGAACTTATGGGTAAGGTTACCGGTACCTCTCGTGGTAAAGGTGGCTCTATGCACATGTTCTCTCCAGATAAAGGATTTTGGGGTGGTCACGGTATTGTAGGGGGTCAGATTCCTCTAGGTGCCGGATTGGCTTTTGCTGACCAATACAACGGCAAGAAAAACGTTACCCTTACCTACATGGGTGATGGTGCCATCCGTCAGGGTTCTTGGCACGAAACGGCGAATTTGGCCATGCTTTGGAAACTACCAGTAGTATTCTGTGTAGAGAACAACGGCTACGCCATGGGCACTTCCGTAGAGCGTACAGCTAACCACACTGAAATCTATAAACTAGGTTTGGGTTATGATATGCCTTGTCGTGCAGTCGACGGTATGGATCCAGTTGCAGTGTATGATGCTGTTTACGAGGCTACTGAGCGTGCACGTAAGGGCGAGGGTCCAACCTTGTTGGAAATCCGCACCTACCGTTACAAAGGACACTCAATGTCTGATCCACAGAAGTACCGCACCAAAGAAGAGGTGGCTGAGTACCAAGCAAAAGACCCTATCACGCTTTGTTTGAATAAAATCAAAGAAGAAAAATGGGCTACTGATGAGGAGATCGCGACCATAGATCAACGCGTCAAAGACCTTGTGGCGGAGTGTGTGAAATTCGCAGAAGAAAGCGATTTCCCAGATCCATCGGAAGTGTACCAAGGCGTATACGCTCAGGAAGATTACCCATTCATCACTGAATAACACAAAAGAACATGGCGATAGTAATTAACATGCCAAGATTGTCAGATACCATGACCGAAGGGGTTGTGGCGAAATGGCACAAGAAAATTGGCGACACAGTAAATGAAGGCGACTTGTTGGCGGAAATTGAAACCGACAAAGCCACCATGGAATTTGAAGCATTCCCAGGTCAAGAGGGTAAACTCCTCTATATCGGAACTGGCGAAGGCGAAACAGCCCCTGTAGACACCGTATTGGCTATCCTAGGAGATGAGGGTGAGGATATTGAAGCTTTGAAAGCTGGTGATGCTGCTCCTGCAGCGGCTCCAGCAGAAGAAGCAGCTCCGGCTCCTGCGCCAGAAGTAGCTCCTGCACCAGAAGCTACTCCAGCTCCTGCGCCAGCGGCTCCAGCACCTGCACCCGCTCCAGCGGCACCGGCAGCTACTGACGGCAGCGTGAAAGCATCACCTCTTGCTCGCAAATTGGCCGCAGATCGCGGTATCGACTTGAATATGGTTCAAGGTTCGGGCGATCACGGTCGTATTGTGAAGCGCGATGTAGATTCATTCAATCCTGCATTCCACACATCGGCTCAGCCGGGCGCGGCGGCAGCGGCTCCAGCTCCAGCGGCTCCAGCCGGCGTAGAGAACTACACAGATTACCCTGTGAGCCAAATGCGCAAGGTTATTGCCAAGCGTTTGAGCGAAAGCAAATTCACTGCGCCACATTTCTATGTGACGATGGACATCGATATGGATAACGCTATTGCGGCACGCAAAGCAATGAACGCATCGGGCGACGTGAAAATCAGCTTCAATGATCTCGTAGTGAAAGCAACAGCTTTGGCTTTGAAAAAGCACCCGGCAGTAAACAGCTCATGGATGGGCGACTTTATCCGAGTAAATGATCACGTACACATCGGTGTAGCTGTGGCCATTGAGGACGGATTGTTGGTGCCAGTATTGCGTCATGCAGACCAAATGGCCCTTTCTCACATCTCTGCGAGCGTGAAAGATCTTGCTGGAAAAGCAAAAGACAAGAAGCTACAGCCGGCTGATTGGGAAGGCAACACCTTCACTATTTCTAACCTAGGAATGTTCGGTGTAGAAGAATTCACTGCTATTGTGAACCCACCAGATGCAGGTATCCTTGCAGTAGGCGGTATCAAGCAAGTTCCAGTGGTAAAGGATGGCCAAGTTGTTCCTGGCAACGTCATGAAAGTAACTTTGAGTTTGGACCACCGTGTTGCGGATGGTGCGAGCGGAGCAGCATTCTTGCAATCACTGAAAGCATATTTGGAAAACCCGGTGACCATGTTGGTATAATCCGGCGAAAATTTTCCCCCAAATTTGAATGGCCCGAACTTGTTTCGGGCCATTTTTGTATACATATATATAATACGCGAAAACATGAAGCAGGTTGCTTGGATTACTGGAGGCTCTCGTGGCATCGGTTTGGCCACGGTAAAAGAGTTCTTACAAAAGGATTGGAAGGTCATTGTTTTGACAAGAAATCTTGATCCTCTTTCAGAATTGAAGGAAGAACATGGAGCCAATTTAGAATTGGTCGCCTACGATCTTCAAAATCCAATGCAAACCAACCTGCCTTCTGATCCAGTTGATGTCCTCATTCACAATGCAGGGGCTCTTGTAAATAAACCAATGGCCCAAATGACCACTGAAGATTTACAGTTTTGCTATGGCATCAATGTGTTTGGACCCTATTTGTTGACGCAAAGACTCCTTCCTCAGCTTACAGCTCGTGCTCATGTGGTCGCCATAAGTTCCGTAGGAGGTGTTCAAGGCAGTGTGAAGTTTCCTGGTTTGACCAATTATTCATCTTCCAAAGGCGCTATCAATGTCCTTATGGAATGCTTTCAAGCGGAATTTGCAGAGTCCTCACAATGGTCCTTCAACACTTTGGCCCTAGGTGCTGTCCAAACCGAGATGCTTTCCGAAGCCTTCCCTGGCTATGTAGCACCCCTCCAACCTGAGGAGTTAAGCCCTTTCATCTACACCTTTGCCAGTACTGCAGGCCAAGTGATGCGAGGAAAAATCATTCCGGTGTCATTGTCAACTCCTTGATAACCAAGGGCGACGAAAATATCTCAAAAAAAAGTTCAACACAGGTATTGCAGATGTAAAAAACGCGCATACATTTGCAGCCGCTTTGAGAGAAGCACGCTCTTTTTTTGAAACAGTTTTTTAGAACAATCGACCGGGCGAAGGCTAGGTCTGACATTATCTAAAACAACACTGTTTACGGGCCATTGGGCGGGACTAAAATCGCAACTGACTGTTTTTCAATACGGTCGAAAAAAGTTCGAAAAAAGTCTTTAAAAATGTTGACAAAAGCGAAAGCCGTCGTACATTTGCCCTCCCCAACGAAACAAAGGGTTTGAAGGGTTGGAAATAGGATCTGCAACGGCACTTCCAGAAGACGAAAAAAAGTCTGAAATTATTTCCCGGTAAATCTTGCGGGTTAAAAAAACCTGCGTACATTTGCCGCCCCAATCGAAGGATTGGAAACTTTAAGAAACGTTCTTTACATATTGGTTTAAGAAACAAGGAATGCAAAAAACCTTGTCAATTATCCTTGAGTTAATAGCTAGGAAACAAACAACAACATTACAATGGAGAGTTTGATCCTGGCTCAGGATGAACGCTAGCGGCAGGCCTAACACATGCAAGT
>JAYPCB010000104.1:691-5821 GCA_038124525.1 Cryomorphaceae bacterium | reverse complement strand
GCACGATGCGGGCTAGCACAAGAAACAAGGAACAAAACAGTAAGTATGGCAAGAATTCGCTTCATCGTAGGTGTGATTATTAATTCAAAAATATTGCAAAAAAAGGGCCGCATTTCTGCAGCCCCATAACTTTTTTACAATGACTTCAAACGCGCTTGTAACGCCTTCTCGGAAATCGAAATCCCCTTGTCTTTGCAATATTGTTTTACCCTCGACAGGTCGCCTTGAAACAGCTTAATGGCTTGGTTAATACTGCAAACTTTTCGCATGATGTTTGATTTGGTATTAACACTGATGACAAGATAGGAAAAAGCAAATGAAGTTTAAGCCTCTAGTTTTCAACATGTTGTTCAAAAGTGTGTGGTTCATAACTGTGAAATAGGCTCTTTTTTTAACTGTAATTCTTTCTTACATTAGTCATAACCAATTACCAAAAAAACCAAGCCATGTCTTACGACAAGGACTATGATATTATTCATGAAGGTCTGTCTCAGCATGTTCAACTAGATACATCAGAGGACCAAGAAGCCTTGCGAGCACTTGCCAAGAGATTTTCTATTCGAACCTTCAATGAAGGGGATCCACTTTGGGAGCTAAGTACAAATTCTGGGCAGTTGCATTTTATCCTATCCGGTGCCTTTGCGGAATATTTAATGGACGGTAGAGTGCCACACCTTTTGAGGTTTTATTCTAAGAATAGATTTGCGTATTCTGAAGATCTTATTCTTTATTCCACTCGTCCAGCGACTTATGCTACTTGTCTAGTCGAGGCGCGTGTGGCGTCAATTCCCGCGGGAGCTTTGGCAGAATATCTGATGAACGAGGAATTAGGAGGGAAGCTTTTGACTAGTCTCATCGAGTTGAGCATGACAGAATACCGCAATACCACGTATGAAATGTTGCAAACCAATGGTATTCACAGAATCCACGCGGCTATTGAGCAATTCCCGGATGTATTGGATTTAATACCTAGAAAAGAATTGGCGGACTATCTAGGTATTTCTAGAGCTTCATTGTTTCGTTCTCTAAAGCAGATTGAAAATGGCTAAGTCTCTGGAACAATTGGTATATGATTTTTTCCGTGGCTTACCGGCCTATACCACGGATATGGAGGATACGGTCAAGACGATTATACATAGCTTTGACCCACCCGTGATTAAAAAGAAAGGTGCGATAATTATGGAGTTAGCACCGCCGAATAAGGACTTCTGGTTTCTTTGCGACGGATTTTTGAAGGAGATTTATAAAAATCCATTTATGAATGAAGATGCGCTATTCAATTTCATTCCGCCAGCTTCCATTTTTGTGAATGAGGACAGTTTATTCTACAATAAGCGCCCACAGCATTATTACAAGGCATATACTGACGTTACCATTGCTTCTTTGAGTAACGAAAAGTTTCAAGAATTAAAGAGCAAGTATCCTGCGATTATTAAGCTGTACCTCAGTGGTACGGCAGAAATACAAAAAAACCGTCGCTCCAGATTATTGATGCTCCGTATGTCTAACACTCAAGATAAAATCGATTGGGTGCGCGATCAAAGAGGGGACTTGTATAAAATTATGGATCGCGTAACGCTGGCCCAATACATTGGGGTGAGTCGTGCGAGTTTGTATCGTGCGTTTGATAAGACGGGGAAATCCCAATTTTAATGCTCTTGACGACACTTTGATGCGTATTTTCGGAACCATGAAAGTGCGCCTACTACTATTGTGTTTAACCATTGCTGGCATTCTCCGAGCTCAAGTTTCGGACACCACGGTAATGTTGCCTTCAGTGACGGTGATGTATGAAGAGGATGAGGCCCAATTATTGTGGCGTAAACTTTCAGAGAATTGGCCGCTGTACGCGAAGCAATCGTACGAAAGTGCCAAGATTTATAGTCGTCAATCTACTGCTTCAAATGCCGTTGAGTTTGAACAAGTCTCTAATGTCTATAGAAGCCAAGATTCTTGGTATCAAGATGTTGTTGGGTTTAAGGATTACGATAGGCCTGTAGTAGATTTTGGGAGCAGTTTTAGTGCAGGTGCCACGTTTAGTTTTGACGTTAATTATGACTTTAGTGACGGATCGGATAAAGGGATCTTTTCAAAGTATCCTTATTCCAAGTTTGAAAAGCTTTGTATCCATCCCCTAAACCGCATGGTAGATGTGGAATATGCATCTTCTCCCATTGCAGGAATTATGGACAAGAATGCGCTATTGCATTATACATTCGAAATAGTCGCCCGATGGGAGAGCGACAGCAGTGAGCATGCGGCCTTATTCTTTACTCCGGGAAAAAACCGAACAGGCTGGGCGGGCCAAATTGAAGTAGATACACGAGATTACCGTATCCATCAATTTGAAGGAGCCATAGGCGATATGGAAATCCTTCAGCATTTCAGCACTACTGATTTGTTTTACGTCGATCACCAAAAATTGAGTTGGGCCAATGGTTCACAGCAAGTAGAATATTGGCTAACTGAGGTCAATCGTCTTCCTAGTATGTCCAATAAGCCTAGGAACCTAGTAGCCATTATCCCAGATCAACAAGTGCAAGGCACAGACTTTTGGGCCCAATACCGCCCGAAAGACGATAAGCTTGATGCATGGACCGCCCGTCAGGACAGCATCATTCGATACTTGAATTCAGATGAGTACTTGGATAGCGCTGATGCCGTTTACAACGAGTTCCATTGGTACGAGCCGCTCGTCAGCGGAGTAGGTTATAGAAAACGTAGTGCCGGCACACATTTCTTCTACAGCCCATTAATAGGGCAATTCAATGCTTTTGGAGTAGGGGGATGGCGCTGGACTCCATTCGCTTTTGGCACGAAAAGATTCGAGAACGATCAAATGCTGAGTATTACGGGCCGATTAAACTATGGGCTCACCAACGCAGATACCAAAGGAACCCTCGGTGCGACCTATACCTATGCACCTCTTAGAAATGCCTCTTGGACGGTTAACATCGGTAATGATTACCAACAGATAACCCAAAGCGTTGATCTCACCGGCCTGTTTGCCAGAAGTAACTTTATAGAAAAAACTTTCACAGAAGTCTACCACCGGTTCGAGTGGTTTAATGGGTTCTATACTCGTTTAGGTTTTGAATACAGCAAAAGGGAAAGTATCGAAAACCTGGATTTAGGCAATGATATCTTCGGCTCACTCACGCCGCCTCAACCGTTTGAAACCTACACCGTAGGTCAGGTCAGTGCTGAAATCCTCATCCGACCGTATCAGCGTTATTATTTGAAAGGCAGACAAAAGATAGTGTTGAGCTCAAAATGGCCAGATTTTAGAATAGTCTTTAAACAGGGCATCCCAAATTTGCTAAACTCTGATGTGCGCTACAGTAAATACGAGTGTATTGTTGAAGACTACGTGCCTTCGAATCGTATAGGATTCAGCCATTATCGTGTGGCATCCGGTGGATTCTTGAATGATCCGTCGACCGTGAGATTCATCGAATACAAATGGTTCCGTGGTGGCGATTATTTCTTGTACACACACCCGCTTTATACGTTTAAGAATCTACCAGAGACCTTCGCAACGCCTGATGTTTATTTTATGGCCAATGCCACCCATCATTTCGAGGGCTTCTTGTTGAACAGGGTGCCTTTGATTCGGAGATTAAAGCTCAATGTGGCGATGGGAGCCTCCATGTTATCGATCCCTTCTCGTAGCCTGATGCACCTCGAAACCTATGTTGGGGCAGAGCGCAAGATGAAACTTTGGGACCAACCTGTGCGGTGGGGAATGTATTACGGTCTATTGCCCAATGATATGAATCCGGGGTACCGTATGAAGATTGGTATGGATTTCAAAGACACCTTCTTGGATCGATGGAATTTTTAGTCTCAAAAATGAATTGTTTCGATGATGAGCCGGGTGCTGATTGGGAACAAATGGTTGATTTAAACGTTTATTGAACAATTACAGTCCTATTCCTGAGAGCAGCGTATTTTAGATTCGCAATATGAGATACATTTTAGGCATTATTAGAGTGATAGGTGTGCTAATCATCATTGTCTTGGGGGTGTTAAGCCTAGCTTTCACATTCCCTTTTGGAGGACGAGTAATCGCACATAAAATTTTCATGAGTATTCGCTGGGCCTTGCTTTGGGTGGTTGGCGTTAAAGTGCATGGACCTAAATTCGATGAAATAGGCCCTGGCATTCTCATGGCTAACCACCGCTCGTATTTGGATGTGTTGTTTGTTCCTACATGCGACCTATTTACCATTGTTGGCAAGGTAGAAGTGCGCTCTTGGCCACTCATAGGTTGGGCGGCTCGCGCTCTAGATCCGATATGGGTTAAAAGAGAAAACAAAGAGAGTAGAAATCAAACGCGTCAGGATATTGTCAAGGCTATTAAAGATGGTAAGACTATTGTATTGTTTCCAGAAGGTACTTCAGGAGAGGGACCGTTACTCTTGCCTTTGAAGCCTGCGATGTTCTACGAAGCAGCCAGAAATTGCTTTAGTATTTACCAGTGGAGTATTCACTTTGATTCTGCCAAAACTGGCTATCCTCCCGGCATAGGCTTCATCAATCATCTGTGGGCGGTATGTTCTGAACCCAAAATCAATGCCTACGTGACTATTCGTCAAGAGCCTTTGAGTATGGACGATGGGGATGCACTCATTGCGGAAGCAAGTCGATGGTGGAATGATGAATTACGCCGTACTGCTACTGCGCACCCAGCGCGACACTTAGGCTATTGGCCGGATGAAAGAGATTTCTCTCTGGCTACGCGCTTAACGTCCCCTTCGTAAAAGGGAAGGCAAACCTATTCATATATGCGCCAACAGATTTTTCAGAACGGCTCAAAGCAATACGCTGCTTTGGAGGGATGCTGTCGCTGATGCGTTGTGTGAAGGAAATAGCGCCTACTTTCAAGAGTTGGTCAGCTTCGTCCATCACCAGTGTTTGCACCGAAGCGCTATTGAAACCTTCAATATTTAATAGCTCATTCAGGCGTTTGGGTGTGGCGATCACTACATCTGCACCGAAATAAATATCTTCTTTCTGTTGTTGGATTTTTGGGCCTTCGTAGGCCGTCCAAACTCTCAAGTCAGTATGTCCGCCCAGATTTTCGAAGAGCTCAAAATAAGCATCGGCAATCTCAGCGGTGGGCACAAG
>JAYPCB010000104.1:0-681 GCA_038124525.1 Cryomorphaceae bacterium | reverse complement strand
GAGTATCCAGCGCGTCACTTAGGCTATTGGCCTGATGAAAGAGATTTTTCTCTGGCTACTCGCTTAACTTCCCCTTCGTAAAAGGGAAGGCAAACCTATTCATATACGCACCAACGGATTTTTCGGAACTGCTCAATGCAATGCGCTGCTTTGGGGGGATACTGTCGCTGATCCGCTGGGTGAACGAAATGGCGCCCACCTTTAAGAGTTGATCGGCCTCGTCCAACACTAGGGTTTGTACCGAAGCACTGTTGAAGCCTTCAATGTTTAATAATTCATTGAGGCGTTTGGGTGTGGCAATCACGACATCTGCGCCAAAATAAATATCTTCTTTCTGTTGCTGGATTTTCGGGCCTTCGTAGGCCGTCCAAATTCTCAAGTCAGTATGTTCGCCTAGGTTTTCGAAGAGCTCAAAATAAGCATCGGCAATCTCAGCGGTGGGCACAAGAATCAGGGCACGAGCAACATCTTCGTAGCTCTCTTTCAAGCTGTGAATGATCGTCGCAGCCACCGCGATGCGAAGTTCTTCAGCATTTTCGTGCAGGTGCCAGTGGTTTTGTCCGCTCTTGAGGCTGCTGACCAAAGTGCGCTGTGCCTTGTTGAAGGGCAGGAGTGATGCTGCTTCCAACGCTTCCAATACTTCCTGTTGTAGTTTGAGTTTGGCCATTTGCTCAAGTTTTA
>JAYPCB010000103.1:0-5831 GCA_038124525.1 Cryomorphaceae bacterium | reverse complement strand
CCCCATTCGGTGACCCCAGAAATGACTCCCATGAAGCTCTCGCCTACATGCTTTTCCAAGAACACGGCCTGCATGTATTTAATCGAAGCTCGTTCCGCATCGGAAGCGGCCTTTTCGCGCTCGCTGCTGTGATCACATAAAGATTCGTACTCCCCATAATTTGGAGATTTTCCGCCGTCGAGGTAGTGCTGTAATAATCGGTGCACCATGACGTCCGGATAACGACGAATAGGTGAGGTAAAATGCGTGTAATAGTCAAAGGCCAATCCGTAGTGACCGATATTTTGCGTGGTGTATTTCGCCTTGCTCATCGTTCGAATGGTCAAGGTTTCGATCATGTTGGCCTCTGGGGTGTTCTTGACCTCGTCGAGCATCTTGTTCAAGCTGCGGGTGATAGCGGTCTTGCTGTTGAGGCGAACCTCATGACCGAATTGGCGCACAAAAGTGCTCAAATCTTGAAGCTTCGTAGGGTCCGGATCGTCGTGGATACGGTAGACGAAGGTCTGGCCCGAAGGCTGGCCGCTCTTGGCTTTTCCGATAAACTCGGCAACCGATCTGTTGGCGAGCAGCATGAATTCCTCAATCAAATGATTGGCGTCGCGGCTGACCTTAAAGTACACGCCGGTGGGCTGGTTCTCTTCATCAAGCTTGAATTTGACTTCCTTCTTATCGAAGCTGAGGGCGCCTTTGCTCATCCGAGCGGCACGCAACTTTTTCGCCATGCCGTCAAGGGTCCTGATGGCCTCGTAGAAATCTGCTTTCTTTCCTTCAGGGTGGTTGTCCTCAATGATCTGTTGCGCCTCTTCATAGGCAAATCTGCGGTCGCTGTGAATGGCTGTTCGGCCAAACCAACGGTCGTGTACTGTCCCTTCCTCGTCCATCTCAAAGACGGCGCTGAAGGTGTATTTATCTTCGTTCGGGCGAAGTGAACACACCCCGTTCGACAATACCTCGGGAAGCATAGGAACTACTCGGTCCACCAAATACACACTGGTCGCGCGCTCCACGGCCTCTTCGTCGAGAATCGAATCCGGATGCACGTAGTGGCTCACATCCGCAATGTGCACGCCCACTTCCCAGTGGCCGTTTTCCAATTTCTGTAGCGACAACGCATCGTCAAAATCCTTCGCGTCCGCCGGATCTATGGTGAAGGTCGGCACCCCTCTGAAATCGCGTCTGTTTTTCGCAATTTCCTTTTCATCAATGCTTTGGTTTAGCGTATTGGCTTCTTCCTCCACATCTTCTGGGAACTTGTACGGCAAACCAAACTCCGCCAATACCGCGTGAATCTCAGTGTTGTGATCGCCCGCATCGCCGAGCACTTCAATAATTTCTCCAAAAGGCGAACTCGCATTCTTCGGCCAGTCCAGGATACGTGCCACAGCCTTTTGACCGTGCTTCACCCCGGCTAATTTGTCTTTAGGAATGAATATGTCCACTAACATCTTGCGGCTCGACGGCACCAAGAATCCAAAGGTCTTGCCGATCTCGACAGTACCCACAAAGTCCATGCGCTTGCGCTTGACGATCTCGACGATCTCGCCCTCGAGTTTCTTTCCTCCCCTGCGCGCATACAAGCTCACCTGAACAGTATCTCCATGCAGTGCGTGGTTCAAATTCGCCGCGCGAATCAAAATATCTGCTTCGGTATCCGGGCTCACCACATAAGCGTTCCCGTTCCCTGCCATATCCACCACTCCGGTGGTATAGACTGCGTTGTATTTGAGCTTGTACTTGCCGCGGTCCACCATCAAAATAGTACCGTTGCGTTCCATGTCCGCCAAGGCCATTTCGATCTTGGCTTTGACCATGGCCGGCTTGTAGCCCAACTGGGCTGCGAGCTGCTTGTAATTGAATTTGCGGGTCGGGTATTTTTTGAAAACGCCTTCAAGCGCTTGGGCATAGGCCTTAATATCTATGCTGGTCGAGCGTTTGTTGGCCCGTTTATTGTGCTTTCTTGCCATATCTTTAGTAAAAATACTTTTTTATCACGCGGCACTCCTTATTCGAGCCAATAAAACCTAACAATCCTATGAAAACCCTGTTCCTCTCCTCTGCCCTTGCTCTAAGTACTCTGATGACCGCCCAAGTGGTGGATGCCCCAGCAGCCGATACAATAAATCTCGAATTTGAAATAGAAGAAGCCACTCCCACAGACGCAAGTTTGATGATGCAATCATTCGAAATTAGTATCGTAATCGACGATTTGAACGAAGGGTTGATTACCAAAGAAGAGGCGCAGGCGAAAATAGATTCGATCATCTCTGAACTGTATTTGGCCTCCGCCTCGTTTTTTGAAAACTATGTTCCGGATACTGTGGAAGACGCCTTAAGCTGGAATGACGATTTTTCCGCTGCCTATTCTGGGCCCGATTCTGCCCAATACCCCCAAGAACAATACGACACCACATTTGAAGATTTCGATTTTGACTTTTCTAGCTTTTTTGACGAAACCCCAAAAACAAAGGTGGGTGTCTTTGGCTTCCATCTTGGACCAAATGCGCTTGTCCTCAGCGACCGAAGCATGGCTTCCGCGATGGACAATATGAATGCCGGACTGTCATGGGAAAGCCGAATTTTCTTCGGTCAAAAGCGACGCATCGGCGGAGTGAAATCACCCGTACAGCTTGAAACGGGATTGGGCATTGCTTCCACTGTCTTCAGTTTTAAAGACGGAATGACCATTGATAAAGATCCTATGATGTTCGGGGCCGCAAACTTGGTCCCTATTTCAGGGCTTAGTAATGTGCGTAGAAGTAATTGGAACATCGGCACCTTCGATGTACCTGCCATCCTACATCTAGATTTTAGCCCAAAGGGAACTTTTGACGAAGGCCTCAATATTGGCTTTGGGGTGATGGGGCGCATTCGTTACCTCAGCCAAGCCGCCTACAATGGATCAGATATGGATGGGGATTTCTACACCGAGATCCGCACCAACGGCTTCCACACGCGCTTGCTTAATTATGCGCTCGTGGGACAATTGGGCTATAAAAAACTAAAGATTACAGGGAAACTCGAGCAGCTACCGTATTTCAAGGACAACTACTTCCCTGAAGAGGCCTACCTGGGTTCTATTACAGTGGGCTTCTCACTGAACTAATCCCCTCATATGATCCGCCGCCTAGCCTTTTTCTTGTTCTTGCCCGCCGCTCTTTGGGCGCAGGAACTCAATCCCCTTCGTGAGCTTGAGGTGCCCTATGCGCCGGAGGGCCTTATGTTGGACGGGGTGCTGTCAGATGGGGAGTACGCCGATGCCTTGCCCTTTGAACTCTTCAATGAAATGGACCCGGATCCCAATGGAACACCTCCGGTTTTGGCCAAGGCATATGTCTATCGAACCGAAGAATCTCTAATCATTGGATTTGATTGTCCCTTGGTGGATATCGAACACCTACGTGCTAACGTGCAGCCCAGAGACAATGCTTGGGGCGATGATTTCATCGGCATCACCATGGATCTCTATGGAGATATGCGCAACACCATCTTTATTGCTGCAAATGCACACGGTGTACAAATCGATCTGCGAAATAACAATCCTACTATAGAAGACGAAAGTCAATACGATGTAGGCTATAACATCACCTATAATACCTACACCAACATAGGTGAAAATGGCTGGACCATGGAAATGCGTATTCCGTTCAGCTCCTTACAGTTTGAAAACAAGCCTATACAAAAGTGGCGCGTGGGGTTTTTCAGAGAATACTATGTAGGGCCGCAGGTACACCGTGCCATCAGCATGAATCGAAACTTCGACAATCCCTGTTTCGATTGTCAATTCAATGATTTTCTCGTTCTCGAAAATATAAAAGGCGGCACACGGCGGGACCTACTCCCCTATGTGTTGGGTGGAATTCCGGTCGAAAACGGGGCCTTTGGATTACCAATGGGAAGAATTGGACTTTCCGCTTTCTACGGTATAAATTCACAGAACTCCATCGAAGCCGCCATCAATCCAGATTTCAGCACAGTCGAAAGTGATGCTGCACAAGTGAGCGTGAACTCCGCTACGAGCTTATTCTACCCTGAGCGAAGGCCGTTCTTCAACGAAGGGGCCGACCTGACCGCGACGACCATGAATTACTTCTATTCCCGCACCATTTCCAACCCTTCAGGCATGGTCAAGTATTTGGGACAAGGCTCAAAGCTTCGGACCTATGGATTGGCAGGCTACGACCGTTCAAGTCCCTACCTCGTGCCTGGGGAAAACCGTGATATTCTAGGTGTGGCCGGTCAAAGTTTTGCTTCCGTTGTCAGACTATCTCGTCCTCGAAAAAATGGCGCCAACATAGGCTACCTCAGCACCAATAGAATTTATATGGATGGGGGATCCGGGCATCTCAACGCCATTACCGTTCGTGAGAACCTCAGCGACAGTTGGCGTCTGACCGGGGAATACGCTTGGTCCTTCACGGCTGAGCCCGAAACAGATTGGGTCACAGACGGCGCGACCTTTGGCAAGTACACCGCCGCTACTGATGGCGAACGCTTTCATGGGTTTTCTCATGCCACCGGACTGCAGCGCACCAGCCTGCATTGGGTCTCGGACATCTATTACACCCACGTGGGAGAAACCTTCCGTGCCGATATGGGCTTTTTGCCGTTGAACAACAGAAATGAATTGGGCGCACAGCAGCGCTATATCAATAGACTCAACGGTCAGCGGGTCAAGTTCTACCAAATCACTACGGGCGGCCGAGCAAATTTCACCCCCGACGGGCGTTGGAAACAACAACAGCTCACCCTCGAGTGGAATGCACAGTTTGCCGGAAACTTCATGCTTGGCGGTGGCGCCACCCATGGTTTTATGGAAGAGTTTGAGGGCGCGGTGTTAGATAATATGTCCACCATTACTCAATGGTCCAGCTGGAGTCCAACCCAGCGATTTAAGCTCAATATATACGTCAATACAGGTGAGTTTGTGGCCTACAATACCGCCTCCCCGAGGATAGGAAGCGGACTGAACACCGGAATGGAAATGAACCTCCAGCTCTTCGGAAATGTCCAAGCAAACTTCACGGGGAACTACAACTCACTTTGGGAACAGGACGGCAGTGGCATGATCTACGAAGGGTGGATTTGGCGCAGTGTAATACGCTACAACCCTAACCGGTTTGTGCAGGCCAGGCTGATTACACAGTGGAACCAATTCTCCGGCGACTACCTCTTCCAGCCCCTGCTGCAGTACCAGCCCGGGCCATTCACCATCTATTACATCGGCAGCAGCACCTACGCCGCACCTAACCAAGGGTATAATGGCACGCAAATCTTCGCGAAAGCCCAGTTGACACTTAGGCCTTAATCCGGGTTTTTATCCCCTACTAGGTTCCAAGTGTTGTGGAGGGGCTGTTCCCGCGGAACCCAGGTTCTGACTAGGATTGCGAGGCGAATGCCTCGCGGACCTGAGCGTCGGTAGGTATTGTCCTCGATAACGCCCTTCAACGCTTCCAGCGTTGTGGTCTTTTTTTATGCCCTCCTCCCCTGAGCGAGCTCAGGTCGCAGGGCATAAAAAAAGCCCCTCACTCTCGTGAAGGGCTTTTATCGTTACCCGACTAGGACTCGAACCTAGAATAACGGTACCAAAAACCGGTGTGTTGCCATTACACTATCGGGCAATCGTTCCCATTTGGGACGGCAAATATACTGCAATTGGCATTACTCAAAAAAGAGATGAAGAAAATTTTCGTGGTTTAACATTCACTAAGCCCAATAGGGCGTTGGTTTTTCTTATTTTCGAGGCGATTACACCCGGTCTTTCAAGACAAAAGATCAAAAAGCAGAGAATCAGTGAATTACAAAAAGCTCAATAATGTGTTCGGATGGGCAGT
>JAYPCB010000102.1:0-5950 GCA_038124525.1 Cryomorphaceae bacterium | reverse complement strand
ACCTCAGGGTTCTTTTGAGCGAAGCGAAAAAAATCCCTTCTGTTCGAAAAACTTCTATTTACCTTTGCGGCAACATGTTCACCCCCCTTCCCATCAGAACAGGGCGCTTAGGGTGGACTTTTTTATGCGTTAAAAAACGAGCGAAAACTCTCCTCAGGCATTAACAACAACCTGAACCAGGAGTACAAGCAGGTTGAGTTGGTGTAATAACCTTGGGCTCAGGGATTCCACATGCCTCCTTGGCTAAACAGTCCGTTTGTTGGGCACGAAGTTTAAAAACGCCTTGGTCATAACTCAAACCATAGCTTTCAATACTTCTGCCTTGGTATTCGACTTGAAGTTCGAGTTGTGGGTTAAGGCCTAATTGGTCCATTGAACTCGCTATAATTCCTCTAAGCTTTTCTACCGACAGGCGATGCTCAACGTCCGTGGCCACATACATCTGAAAATTCACCTTCGAAGTTTTGCGTACGGTGCCGCCACAATCTAAAAAGTATCGATCTAGCTGACCTACCTCCGTGATGTGAAAATGCGCAGGCACCTTGGTACCGTCGGGCAGTTCAAAGGATAATTGGTCAATGTGATTCAAGAAAATGGAGAAATCTGCTAATGTCATAACTGAACTTTAAACAAAGGTATCGGTGTTTGTGCAGCAGGATGTAACCCGTGTCACGATACCTATTATCGATGTGTTTTCGAGCTGTCCTCGCAAAGTTTGTTTAATTCCGCCAACTCGTGTTTTTTCAAATCACGCCACTGCCCCACAGCAAGGTCAAGGGTGATGTTCATGATGCGTACGCGCTTAAGTTTTGTCACTCTATACCCTAGATATTCGCACATGCGGCGTATCTGGCGGTTCAATCCCTGCGTCAAGATGATTCGGAATGTTTTAGGACCTATTTGTTCCACCACGCACTTTCTTGTCACTGTGTCCAAAATAGGAACCCCGGACCTCATTCTTGAAATGAATTCTTGGGTGATGGGCTTGTGAACGTTTACAATGTACTCTTTCTCGTGATTGTTACGCGCACGGAGGATCTTGTTGACGATGTCCCCATCGCTGGTCATTAAAATCAACCCCTCCGAAGGCTTGTCCAAACGACCGATAGGAAAAATCCGCTGCGGGTGTCCCACAAAATCCACGATGTTGTCTTTTTCCACTCGACGGTCGGTGGTACAAACAATGCCACGAGGCTTGTTTAGGGCGATGTACACATGCTTTTCTTCACGCGCACCGACAGGGTGTCCATCGACGGCAACAACATCTCCTTCTTGTACTTTTTCGCCCAATTCTGGTACAGTACCATTGATAGTAATGCGCCCCTGCTCCAGCAATTTATCTGCCCCACGACGGGAACAATAGCCTATTTCACTGAGGTATTTGTTGATCCTTGTTGCCATGGGATAAAATTACACCTTGCACCGAGCAATATGAGCACGCCTTGAAGTTTTATTTAACTTAGACCAATTCCCAATTAAAATCTATCGAATACTCATGACCCAGCTGAAACATTTCTTACTCACCGGTGCCCTATGCACCACCTTCCTTGCACAGGCGCAGGACGCTCCCTTTTTTGTGGACGGCGAAGCCCAAATAGTTCCTGGTTTTGAAAATCCAGACGAGTGGATTCGCGAAGACCTATGGGTGGAAACCTCCTTTGATACCGATGGAGATGGCAAACCTGATAGAATGCATGTGGACGTTACTAGGCCCGCACAAACCAACGATGGCCTACAACTACCCGTAATCTACGAGACCAGTCCGTACTACGCGGGTACGGCAGGAAATGACCCCGAGTTATTCTGGAATGTCAAACATGAGATTGGAGAAGTGCCGGCACCGCCAAAGCATGTCGAGGTCGTTCGCAGAGGCCAACGCCCTATTATTTCCAACTCCCAGGTACGCACATGGGTACCACGCGGCTACATTGTGGTCCATTCCAGCTCCCCTGGAACCGGCCTGTCCGACGGTTCTCCAACGGTGGGTGGCGATAATGAATCCCTAGCACCAATGGCTGTAATTGAATGGCTTGCGGGAAAGGAAAATGGTTACAAGGATCGCACTGGAGATGAGAAAGTACACGCATTTTGGTCCACCGGCAATGTCGGCATGACCGGTACCTCATATAACGGGACATTACCATTGGCAGCTGCTACGACTGGAGTAGACGCATTAAAGGCGATTATCCCCGTAGCCCCCAACACTTCTTATTATCATTACTACCGCTCCAACGGATTGGTTCGCAGTCCTGGCGGTTATTTAGGAGAGGATATCGACGTCTTGTACGAATTCATTCACAGCGGAGACGAGTCTAAAAGAGCCTACGGAAACAAAACCATCCGTGACGAGATCATGCGCGAGCAAATGGATAGAGCCACTGGAGATTACAATGCTTTCTGGGCAGGCCGCGATTATTTGAACGATATGGCCCCTATGAAGGCCGCACTATTGATGTCGCATGGGTTTAACGATTGGAATGTGATGCCTGAGCACAGTTACCGCATTTACAACAAGGCGCGAGAGATGGGACTGCCCGTCCAAATTTACTATCACCAAGGGGGGCACGGTGGGCCACCGCCTATTTCAATGATGAATAAATGGTTTACTCGGTACCTATTTGAAATCGAAAATGGTGTAGAACAAGATCCTAAGGCTTGGATTGTACGAGAAGGCGATGATCGACTTTCCCCTACTCCATATGCTGATTATCCTCACCCTCAAGCAGAGGATGTCGTATTGCATCTTACCAAAGGTGGCAATACCCAAGGAGGGTTAACTACTGATAAGGGAAGCCGTAGAAAAGAAATGCTTATCGATAATGTAGCCTTTGCCGGGGAATATCTCGCACGTGTGAAGAACTCTCCGAATAGACTGTTATACACTACTCCTATTTTGAGTGAAGGCTTACATATCTCAGGTACGGCGAGTATTACTCTCTCATTATCGAGCAGTGTACCGGCAGCAAATCTGAGTGTATGGTTAGTATCCCTTCCGTGGAATGATCAAGATGGGGCTACCATTTACGACAACATCATCACCCGAGGCTGGGCTGATCCACAAAATCATGAAAGCATTTACACCAGCCAGCCATTAGAACCAGGCGTCTTTTACGATTTGACCTTTGAACTTCAGCCCGATGATCAAATCATCCCTGCGGGACAACAAATAGGTCTAATGATATTTTCAAGTGACCAAGAGTTCACCTTACATCCGAAGCCAGGTACAGAGCTGAAGATAGATTTAAAAGGCTCGAGTTTGACCTTGCCTATTGTTGGTGGGTTGTCGGAGTTTGAGAACGCAATAAAATAAAAAAAGGGGCCGTTTCCGGCCCCTTTTCGTTTTATCTAAGATCGTATCGATCTGAATCCATAACCTTATTCCAGGCACTGATGAAATCTTGTACGAACTTGTCGTTGTTGTCGTCTTGCGCGTAAACTTCCGCGATTGCACGTAGCTCGGAATTTGAGCCAAAGACTAGGTCTGTGCGCGAAGCGGTGCGTTCGATAGCGCCTGTTGCTCTGTTTCTAGCATCGTAGCTGTTGTAACCAGTAGTATGCCATGAGACATCCATGGATAACAAAGTTTTGAACCAGCGGTTATCTAAAGCACCGTCTGTCCAAACGCCATCACCCGTGTAGGATACACCCATTGCGCGCATACCTCCCACCAAAACGGTCATTTCAACAGGGGTAAGCCCGAGTAATTGGGCCTTATCTAACATGATTTCCTCGGGACTTACGGCAAACTCTTTTTCACTGTAGTTTCTAAAACCACAAGCTTTAGGTTTGAGAAGTTCGAAAGAATCGACGTCTGTTTGCTCTTGAGTAGCATCGCCACGACCTGTCGTAGACACTACGGTTGATCCGCTGGCCATCTCGATGGCAACAGCACCTCCAAGGACGATAACATCAGCGACACTAGCATTATGCTCCGCTGCAATCGCCTCATAGATACCTAAAACCTTCTGGAGCTGCGCCGGACGATTCACTTCCCAATCCTTTTGAGGCGCCAATCTGATGCGAGCACCATTTGCCCCTCCTCTGTTGTCCGAACCTCTAAAGGTGCTGGCACTTGCCCAAGCAGTTTCAACCATTTCTGCGACGGTTAGTCCACAGCTTTTCAAAGCATCACGCACACCATTTTCTTCGGCGCTTGTCAATGTTCTTCCGGCTGGGATAGGATCTTGCCAGATGTAATCTACATCCTTGTAATCACCTGTAACGTAGTTGCTCTTAGGCCCCATATCGCGGTGCAATAGTTTGAACCAAGCACGAGCAAAGGCTTCACCAAACTCTTCCGGATTTGCTCTGAAGCGCTCACAAACCTTACGGAACTCAGGATCTACTTTCAATGACATATCTGCCGTAGTCATCATAGGCAGTACTTTCTCACCACTACCGTCCACTTGAGGTACCATATCTTCCTCTGCGCAGTTGATAGGGTGCCATTGCCAAGCTCCTGCTGGACTTTTCTTGCACTCCCACTCGTATTTGAATAAGAGGTCTAGGTAGCCCATGTCCCATTGCGTTGGGTTAGTTGTCCAAGGCCCTTCGATACCACTTGTGATCGTATCTACACCTTTACCTGATTTGTATGTACTCGCCCAACCAAAGCCCATGGCTTCAATAGGTGAACCTTCAGGCTCTGCTCCTACTAGTCCGGCATCACCGGCACCGTGTGCTTTACCGAAAGTATGTCCACCCGCAGTCAAGGCCACTGTTTCTTCGTCGTTCATAGCCATACGCTTGAACGTCTCACGTACGTCTTGCGCAGAAAGTGCTGGATCCGGATTCGCGTTCGGTCCTTCAGGGTTTACATAGATCAATCCCATCTGAACCGCAGCTAAAGGATTCTCAAGCGACTGACGTGTATCACCGTAACGGTTATCACCTAACCATTCGTCCTCTGCTCCCCAGTAAATGTCTTTTTCTGGATGCCAAATATCTTCGCGACCTAAGGCGGTACCATGGTTAGGACCACCCATATCTTCGATGGCAACATTCCCTGCTAATACCAACAAATCAGCCCATGAGAGCTTGTTTCCGTATTTTTCTTTGATCGGCCACAACAATCTTCTAGCCTTGTCCAAGTTTCCGTTATCCGGCCAAGAATTCAACGGAGCAAATCGCTGAGCTCCCGTTGCTGCACCACCACGTCCATCACCTGTACGGTAGGTTCCCGCAGCGTGCCATGTCATACGAATAAAGAACGGACCGTAATGTCCATAATCCGCTGGCCACCAATCTTTGCTGTCTTTCATCACAGCTTTAAGGTCTGCTTTGACAGCCTCGAGATCTAGTTTTTTAACCTCTTCTTTATAGTCCAATTCTGGCAGCGGGCTACTTTTCGCATCGTGCTGACGCAGAATATCTAAATTCAATTGATTCGGCCACCAATCTTTGTTTTGGGTACCGAGGTCCATCTTCGTCGACGAACCATGGAATGGGCATTTGCTTTCAGTCATATGATCAAATTTTTGATGAATTTACGATAAGGCCAAACAATCATAGCGTAAGAATACATTGATTTTAACTATGACTACATAGAGTTAGGGCGACCAAAAGCCGCAACCAGCTTTACACCTTATATGAGTATTAAATACTAATTTTATACATCATCACTTGACCACACCATTCTATTTATCACTATAAAATTTGTGAATTTTGATGTTGATTTTTATCTTTACTTTTCCCACCAATTAAGTGGGACACTTCATTGCAATTCAATGCTTTTTGCACAAGTGTTTCTTTAGAAACAGAAAAAAGATCTGTAGTAGGATAATACAACAGGATTTTATACCTTCCAAAAAGGTTCCACTAGTGGGAAAAATCCGTGCAATGTCCCTTTTTTAAAGATCATCTGAGAATCAAGAGATTATGAAAAATAAAGAGCAGCTGACTCATAATCAGGTGGTCGCAGGTTCGAGCCCTGCTGGGCCCACTGTTATTT
>JAYPCB010000101.1:0-5985 GCA_038124525.1 Cryomorphaceae bacterium | reverse complement strand
GCATCCAGGGAAATGGTAAGATATTGCGTTACTCAAATGCTTGTCAGGCGATGTGCGACGGCTTTGGCCAAGACGATTTCATCGATTGTCCGCCGGAGTAGCTCAACCCCTACTCCTCCAAACTCTCCTCAACGTAGTTTAACACCTTAGTCATCAGGTGCAACCTGTCCTTGCCACGCACATTGTGTGGGTGCATAGGGTATGGGAAGAAATCCATTTGTACCCCCGCATCGATGAAGGATTTTACGAGACTGAGGTTGTGCTGCATCACTACGACATCGTCCACGGTGCCGTGGATGAGTAGGAGATCGCCTTGGAGGTTGCTCACGTAGTTGTGCAAGCGGTTTTCTGCATAGCCATCCTCGTTTTCTTCGGGACGGTCCATGTAGCGCTCGCCGTACATGATTTCATAGTATTTCCAATCGGTAACAGGGCCACCGGCCACACCTGCTTTGAAGGTGCCCGGTTGGCGAAGCATGAGGGAGATTGTCATGAATCCACCATAGCTCCATCCGTGCACGGCCATACGGTCCCCGTCGACAAAGGGAAGAGATTTGAGGTAGGCGACACCGGCTAATTGGTCCTCCATTTCAACAGTGCCCAATTGTCTGTGAATCTGCTGCTCGAAATCTATCCCACGATGCGCTGAACCTCGGTTGTCCAATGTAAATACGATGTATCCTCGGTTAGCAAATTCGTTCATCCAAAACGGTCCGCCGCCGTTCCATCTGTTCGTCACCATCTGAACATGAGGCCCGCCGTACACATAGACGAGTACTGGGTATTTTTTCGAAGGGTCAAAATCATACGGCAAGTAGGTGCGGGTGTATAGGGTAGAGCCGTCGGGACCGGTAATAGAGCCCATTTCTGGCTTGCGGATGTTTGTTCCTTCAAAAGGATCGGCCGCCTCGGCAAGGGTGCGCTCCTCTTTTCCACCGGTGGTCATCAACACGTCTTTGGCAGGTACGTCCGCGCTGCTGTAGCTGTCGATAAAGTAATGGCCGCCCTCTTGTACGGTAGGGCTGTGGTAGCCAGCTGCCTCGGTTAATTGGATCTGTTTGCCCTTCAAGCTCACGCTAAATAGGTGAGATTCGCGCGGGTCATCCCCCGTCGCGGTGAAGAGGAGGTCTCCGCTCTTGTCCTGGCCCAGGATGCCTGTAGCCACAAAATCATTATCGGTCAGTTGACGAACTAATTCTCCTTTGGTATTGTACAAGTACAAATTCATATACCCATCGCGCTCGGTCATCCAAACTAACTCCTTACTGTTCACCCAATAGGCGGCATGTTCAGGCTCGGCCCATTTATCATTGCTCACGCTCAACAGGGTTTCTCCTCGCTTCCCATTTTTGGCGTTAAAGGCCACCACATCATAGTGGTTTTGGGCGCGATTGACGATGGCCAAAAGAATTGTCTTGCCGTCGGGAGACCAGCTGAGGTTGGTCAAATATTGATCGTGCTCCACCCCGTCGGTATCGAGGTAGATTGGCTTTTTGCTGCCCTTGCGGTACACGCCCACTTTGGCATATTCCGATCCCTGACCGGCCATTGGATATTTGATCTCTTTGAGGGATCCGGGTGTAGAGGTGATGTCTAAGAGCGGGTAGTTGGTCACCGCACTTTCATCCTTCTCATAGAATGCGATGGCATCTCCTTTTGGGTTCCAGAATAGCCCTTCGGTGATTCCAAATTCGCTGCGCGCAATGGCCTGACCACTAACGATGTTTGGATTTTCATGCTTGGTCACTTGGACCGTAGAACCGTCTTCACTCCAACTCACAAATACATTATTACCCACGGTGTAGGCGGCGTTTCCATAGGTGCTGAGGTGCACGTTTGCATTGCCTTCTGCCATGGTGAAATGTGCAGTGATCTCGCTCGTGTTCATGTCGTACGAGTACAAGGTGCCACCTTCCATGAATCTTACCGTATGGTCGTCCTGCCACTCGAGCATCCAAGTGCCTCTTAGGCTTACTTCTTGATTGGCAGCGGTCAGGGCATCATTAATCTGTCCGGCAGTGATACGGCCGCTTTCTTCTCCAGATTTGGCATCAATGATGGCCATGGTTTGGTAGCCGTCGATCAAATGCGAATAGGCGTCTGTACCCGGTACCCATTGCGGCATGATCAGCCCTTGCGGGTAATACTTACGTCCATTTAGGACGGCATCTTCCAAGGTTAAGGTGTGCTGTCCGAAGCTCGAAAATCCGAAGAGTACGAGCGCAAAAAGGCAGGTGAACTTTTTCATTTGGGTTTATTTTGAAATATCTGAATCTATTTGGCCGTCGACCAGACGGATGACGCGCTTGGCGTGCTGTGCAATATCTTCTTCGTGAGTCACGAGCACAACGGTATTTCCGGCCGCTTGGATATCATCGAAGAGTTTCATGATTTCGATAGAGGTCTTAGAATCTAGGTTTCCCGTAGGCTCATCGGCAAGGATCAAGGCGGGATTGTTGACCAATGCCCTCGCTACAGCCACGCGTTGACGCTGCCCTCCGGAGAGTTGGTTCGGCCGATGGTCCATGCGATCGGCAAGCCCTACTTGGGTCAAGACTTCCGCGGCGCGTGCCTCCCGCTCTTCTTTGCCCAGTCCAGCATAAACCAGTGGAAGGGCCACGTTTTCAAGTGCGGTCGAGCGGGGTAAAAGGTTAAAGGTTTGGAACACGAAGCCAATCTCGTGATTGCGAATTTCGGCCAATTCGTTGTCGCCCATCACACTCACATCGTTGCCGTTGAGCTCATAAGAACCGGCCGTGGGGGTATCCAAGCAGCCCAACAGGTTCATCAAGGTGGATTTTCCCGACCCGGAAGGTCCCATCAAAGCGACGTATTGGTTTTTAAAGATGTCCAAATCGATGCCTTTGAGGACATGGACGGTCTGAGATCCTAATTTAAAATCTCGGGTGATGCCACGAAGCTTGAGGATGGGTTGCGGATTGCTCACTGTGATGGTCTAAGGTTTTAAATGTAGTTATTCGTAGTCTAACTCTGACAATTCCAGCCAGCGCATTTCTTTTTCGTCCAACGCATCAAGCACCTCCTGAATCTCAGCGGCAGCTTTGGCGACCTCTTCCGGGTCCTGCTCCGTGCTTTCAAAGACTGCGTTCAAGGCATCTCGACGTGCTTCTAAAGCTTCAATTTCTCCAGGCAGCGCGTCCCACTCGCGCTTTTCCATGTACCCCATTTTGGTCTTGGTCTTCTCCTTCTTAGGTGCTTCTTCCACCACGGGTTTAGGGGCGGCCGTTTTGATCGCGTCGATGCGTTTTTGCTCCTGGCGCCACTCGTAATAATGCCCATTGAAGTCCTTGATGCGGCCACCCCCTTCAAAGACGAAGAGGTGGTCACAGAGCTTGTCTAGGAAATAGCGGTCGTGGCTGACCACGAGCAAACACCCGGGAAAGTCATCGAGAAATTCTTCGAGGGCTTGAAGGGTGAGGATATCTAGGTCGTTGGTGGGCTCATCGAGAATGAGGAAGTTCGGATTCTTCATCAAGATGGTGAGCAGGTAGAGTCGACGCTTTTCCCCGCCGCTTAGGGTGGAGGTGTAGCTGTACTGCTGGTTGCCGTCGAAGAGGAAGCGTTCACATAATTGGGAAGCGGTGAGCTTCTGACCTTTTTTCAAGGTGATGTACTCGCCTATTTCTTGGACGACTTCGATGACTTTCAGGTGGTCTTTGTCGGCAATGCCGCCTTGGCTGTAGTGGCCAAAGATGACGGTGTCTCCGGTGATGATTTTGCCCTTGGAGGGGGTTTCCTCGCCCAGGATCATTTTCAGGAGGGTGGACTTTCCGCTGCCGTTGGGGCCTACGATCCCGACGCGCTCGCCTTTTTTGAAGGTATAGTCGAAGGATTCGATGAGGAGCTTGTCCGGGAAGCTCTTGCCTACTTTGTGCAACTCGAGGATTTTACCTCCGAGGCGCTGGCTGTTGATGGCCAGGCTGACTTCGCGGTCGTCTACGCGTTGCTTGGCGATTTTTTTGACTTCGCCGAAGCGGTCAATGCGGTCCTTGGCCTTTCCTGTGCGGGCACTAGGGGTTCGGCGCATCCAGTCGAGTTCTTTCTTGAAGAGCTGCTTCGCCTTGTGTAAATTGGCCGCTTCATTCGCTTCCCGCAATTCCTTTTGTTCTAAGAAATAGCTGTAATTCCCGTCGTATTTGAAGAAGGTATGATGGTCCAATTCGTATATGGTCCCACACACGCGTTCGAGAAAATAGCGGTCGTGCGTGATCATTAATAGCGCCCCCTTGTAGCCGATCAAGTATTCTTCCAGCCATTCGATGATGTCGAGGTCCAAGTGGTTGGTAGGCTCGTCCATCAAAATAAGATCGGGCTCCTCGATGAAGAGTTGCGCCATGGCCAATCGCTTGATTTCACCGCCGGAGAACTTGTCGATGATGCGGTCCATATCCGGCAGGTTCATCTTGCCGTGCATCTCTTGAATGCGTCCTTCAATGGCCCAGCCACCCGTTGCCTCGACCTTATCTAAGGCCAGTTGCATGGCATGGGCATCTCCGCCTTCGGCGACAATACTTTCGTACTGTCGTAGCGCTTCGAGACCGGGGTGTTCACTTTGGTAGAGCACATCGCGGACGGTTTGACCCGGGGCAAATTCAGGGTGTTGTTCGAGGTAGCGCAGCTTGATGCCTTTGCGGTAGCTGATGGTGCCAGAATCTGCGATGGCAGGGTCCATCAAGGTGCGCATCAGCGTACTTTTCCCGGAGCCGTTCTTGGCGACAATGGCAATTTTCTCCCCTTCCGAAATCCCGAAGGTCAGGTCGGTAAACAGCGTTTTAATCCCATAGGATTTACTGAGTTGGTGAACGGAAAGAAGGTTTTTAATGTCCAATTATTCCACAGGAATTTCAGTGATCCACTCGGCGATGGCCAACAAATCTCCTTCTGCCACAAAGGACATGGAGGCCATAGGCGGATAATCTGGCCAATTTTCGGGTTGTGGCACCTGCATGAGGTAGACCATTTCTTCCGCGGTATAGCCGCGTGCGGCGATGTCCTTGAACGTGGGGCCGACGAGTTTTTTATCCAATCGGTGGCAGCCCAAACAAGTGTGCATGGTCAATAGCTTGTTGACCTCCTCAGGAATATCCGAACCCTTTTTAGTGGCAGGTGTTGATTGTGGTATAGTCAATTGCTCGGGCTCCTCGCTGCCTCCACAAGAGGCCAGGAGCGCCGCGAAGGCAAAAATGAAAAATGCGTGATAAAAGGTGGGGCGTAGCTTCATCGCTCGTTGTAATTTTGAAATCATGATAAAGATACGCCTCAAACCTTCAGAATGGATTAAAATCATTGCGCTCTTGAGTGTCTTTGAATGGATTAAGATCCTTGCGCTCTTCAGCATTTTTATAACAGGTACTTATGTGACTTATGAAAAGCTCAAGCCCAAGCGTGTCTTGCCGATCTACAATCCCGTGGATCTCAACCCTGCCGTGGTAGACGATGATTTGGAGCGCGTGGGGCGCGGTCACCGCATCGGAAACTTTGATTTAGTGGACCAGTGGGGCAATGCGGTGGATTCTTCCTTGTTGCGCGACAAGGTGTATGTGGCGGACTTTTTCTTTACGACTTGCCCAACCATTTGTATTGCCATGGGACAGAATTTCCAACGCATTCAAGAAGCCTACAAAAATGAGTCTAGAGTGAATTTGGTCAGTCACACGGTGATGCCGGAGATTGATACGGTGGAGGTGATGTACGAATACGGCCAACGCATGGGTGCTGTCCCAGGCAAATGGCATTTGTTGACGGGCGAAAAGGAGGAGCTCTACCGCATGGCACGCCGTCAATATTTCGCGGTGATGGAACCGGGCACGAGCTTTGACGAGCACGATTTCATTCACACGGAAAACGTGGTCTTGGTCGACGAGAAGAAGCGCATTCGCGGTTTCTACGACGGCACGAACGATGCCCAAATGGACCTATTGATTCAGGACATTCAAATCCTGCTTAACGCCCAATAGTATCTTC
>JAYPCB010000100.1:0-6184 GCA_038124525.1 Cryomorphaceae bacterium | reverse complement strand
AGTCAGCTACGATCATGAATCACAATTGTTAGTGGCGAAAATGGTGCGGAAATACCAGCCCGATATTGTCATTATGAATGCACCGACGGACCGTCATCCTGATCACGGCAGAGGGTCTCGTTTGGTTGAGGAGGCTTGTTTTATCAGTGGTTTGCACAAGATTAAATTGGAAGAAAATGGAGAGAAATTGGCTCCATGGCGTCCAAAAACAATGTATAAGTATCTGCAGTTTTATAATCTAAATCCTGATCTCATCGTAGATATATCGACCGGATTTGAACAAAAATTAGCGAGTATTAAAGCACATACGAGTCAGTTCTATGATCCCAATAGTAGTGAACCAGAAACGGTCATCGCGAGTAAGGGATTTTTAGACAGTGTTGTGGCACGTGCTCAGGATTGGGGGCGCATTATTGGTGCAGCTTACGCGGAGCCCTTGATCACAGTTAGACACGTTGGAGTAGAGGATTTAACGGCGTTGAAATAAATTCGGTTGTCTCGATTGAGATGCACAAATTTTCTTTAAAAATTTCGTGTATTTTTGTTGCTTACTATTTAACTAAAACACGAGTTGTTTATGAAACCAAAGGCAGTAGTTAACTACATCCGCGAAAACCAAAACAATAACAAAACTTTGAAGTCTTTATTTGCTTCGCAGTTCTTGGGGAAATTTTCTGATGAGGAATTGGCCGGTCTAACACGTTCTATTGAGAAAGAAGTAGTGCGTCGCCAGCAAGCCGTTGTTGATGAGAAAATCGCCTACCTACAGTCTTTAGGTTACACGGTGAACAAATAATTCACACGGTACATTATAGAAAAACCCGCGCTTTTGGCGCGGGTTTTTTTATTCATCAAAGTCTCTATTAATCTCTGCTATTGAGCAGTGAAATGTAGTACGCGAGCTGAGCCATAGAAGCCAAAGCTGCGACCAAATAAGTGCGTGCTGCCCAGTTTAGAGCGTCTGCTGCTTTTTCATGTTCCATGGTATTGATGGTTCCTGTGGAGGTCAACCAAGTCAATGCACGGTTAGAAGCGTCGTATTCCACGGGTAAGGTCACTAAGGTAAAGGCGGTAATAGCTGTTTGCGAAACGATCAATACCCAAATGATGGTATCAAAGCTGAACAGGTTTAGCATACCGAAACCTAGGAACATGCTCCACATTACGATATTCATGATTCGTCCGCTCGCACTGGCCAGAGGGACTAGTTTAGATCTCATGTCCAACCACTTGTAACCTACGGCGTGCTGTACGGCATGGCCTACTTCATGGGCAGCTACTGCTGCTGCACTCACGCTGCGTCCACTATATACTTCAGGGCTCAGGTTGACAGTTTTATCTAAAGGGTTGTAATGATCGGTCAATTTACCGGGCACGCTTTGAATGCGTACGTCGGTGATATTGTTATCGTCCAGCATTTTCTGGGCAATCTCTGCTCCGCTCAAGCCATTACTCAAAGCTTCTTGCGAATATTTCTTGAATTTCGATTTCAAGCGTTGTTGCACCACAAAGCCTAAAACCACAAAAAGAATAATAAGTACAAACATTTTGGTGTTATAAAGTTGTTCGGATTCAAATAAACAAAATTTATGCCTCTGCGCAGCATAATGTAACTTTGGCAGATAGCCCAAGAACTCATGACAAAACGCCCTCTCATTTTAGTGACAAACGACGACAGTGTCGTAGCTCCAGGTATTAAAACATTGGTAGAGATCGCCAATGAGTTTGGTGAAGTCTATGTGGTGGCCCCTGATGGACCGCAAAGTGGAAAGGGACATGCCATTACTTTGGACCAAAGCCTCAGATGCAATGAGGTACCCAGTGAAGGGCCACAGAAAGAGTACAAGGTCAGCGGTACACCTGCAGATTGTGTGAAGTTGGCCATCAATGTAGTGCTGCCGCACCGCCCAGATTTGATTTTAAGTGGGATCAACCACGGTTCAAATGCCTCGGTGAATGTGATCTACTCAGGAACGATGAGCGCGGCGGTCGAGGGTGCCTTGGAGCGCATTGACAGTATTGGGTTTAGTTTGGATGAGTTTCCTTGGACGGCGTCCATGGAGGCCGCGAAACCCTACGGGCGCACGGTCATTGCCAATGTATTGGAAAATGGATTGCCGAGCGGGGTGTGTTTGAATGTGAACATTCCCGCCAATGATAAAGTGCCGTACAAGGGATTGAAGGTGTGTCGTCAGGCCATAGGAAATTGGGTAGAGGAGTTCGACTCTAGAATAGATCCCTATGGACGCCCATACTACTGGCTGACCGGTAAATACGAACTATATGATCAAGGCAGCGATACGGATATTGCAGCATTGAATGAAGGCTATGTAAGCGTAGTGCCTGTGAGTGTAGATTTGACGGCTCACGAAACTATTGCGACCCTAAACCAGTGGAATTTTGAGAATAAATAAGAAGAAGATTGACCAATTCATTGGGTTCATCGTAGGATTGGGTGCGCCCGTGTTTTCCATAGCAATCGCCCTAGAGACCTTTCCAGTACTCCAGGATATAGGCGATACCGCTAACCCGGCGTGGCGATTGATCGTCATGCGCGCCATTTCCTTTGGGGTGGTTATAAATGCTGCATTATTTTTTGCCTCTATGATTTGGGAACGTGAACATGTTTCCAGAGGTATTTTGATTTCATGTATACCCAGCCTTATCGGCGTAATTTATTTCCAATTCATTGTCTAATGAAAATCTATTGGATCGCAGGCGAGCCCTCCGGGGATGTACAGGCGGCAGCCATTGCTGAAGCCCTACAAGCTCGTCAAGGATCCACTGAGCAGCGCGGATGGGGAGGCCCTCAGCTCCAAGCAGCTGGCGTTGCCTTAGATCGAGACATTTGCTCCGAGCCATTCATGGGCTTTGTCGAAGTGGTCCTGCGCGCAAGCACTATTGCCAAACGATTTTCCCAGTGCAAACGCGATGTGCTGGCCTTCCAGCCGGACGTACTCGTCCTCGTAGATTATCCAGGATTCAACTTGAGGATGGCCGCTTGGGCCAAATCCCAGGGCATACGTGTGGCCTACTTCATCCCGCCCAAGATTTGGGCATGGAAAGAGGGGCGTATTGAAAAACTTCGTCAGTACTGCGATGCCATTTATAGCATTCTCCCTTTTGAGCAAGCTTGGTATAAGGAGAGGGGCCTAGACATCACCTATGTCGGTAATCCATTGGCTTTTAAATACAAGGATAAAGTGGCTACTGGGGCCGATTGCGTGGCGCTCTTACCGGGGTCAAGAAAACAAGAAATCCATCGTCATTTGCCGATTTTCTATGATTTTGCACGCTTACACCCAGCGATCAAATTCAAGGTCATTCGACCGGCCCTAGCACAGAAATTCTGGCCTGCTTTGGAAGTACCTAATAATGTGGAGGTGTTCACCGGTCCCATTGAAGAGGGCTTGCACGAGGCGATGTTTGCCGCGACCTGCAGCGGAACGGCATCTTTGGAGGTGGCCTTGCTAAAAGTGCCGCAAGTGGTGGTGTATAAGGCCAATGCTATATCCTTGCGCATCGCAAAACTCTTCGTGAAGGTCAAGTATTTCTCCTTGCCAAACCTCATCCTCGACCGCCCGGCCATTACCGAGCTATTGCAAGAAGAGGTCACGCCCAAACGACTTTCGAGCCTGTATGTCGAATCCAGGACATCAGGAGGCGTAGTCCCGTATTACAATGAGCTGGTGGCGGCGTTGGATGAGTATAACCCCGGTGATAAAACCGCGGAAGAACTCATTGACCTTGTATCTTCGCAGCGATGAGAACACTATTAGCCCTATTTCTTTTTGCCCAATTAGGGGTGCAGGCGCAGGAGTTTTTGGAGGAAACAAGAATGAGTGGCCCTCGGGTGTTCTTGTTTGCCGAAGACTTCTACTCGCGTGCCCAGATAAAGGTGAAGCAGGGTTCGTACTTGCTGAAAGGATACAATAAAGATTCTACGTACGTCCGAGAATATGGTCCGGACGATGTGCATCCGCTCTACACCTTTCGCGCAGAGTTGATGATCAATAGGACTGAGTTTGATTCCATCACCTTTTATTCTAACGATACCATTGTCTTGCGCGTGCTGCAGGGCGGAAAATGGACGGAAGAGCGTCCGTATATCGGCAAGTTGACCCTTCGAAACAACCTCATCTACATTGATGCCATCGCCCGTTGCTCGATGGAGGATTATTTGGCGGGCGTGGTGGAGGCCGAAGGGGGATTGGCGGGGCGTGGCAGCTATTTGCAGGCGCAGGCCGTTCTGGCCCGTACTTGGCTGATGAGCAATGAGAAAAAGCACATCAAGGACGGGTTCCATGTAAAGGACGACCAAAGTTCTCAGGCGTTCAAAGGTGTAGCCCACGGCGGGCATGCCGAGGAAGTGATACAGGCGGTATTGAGCGTTCAGGATACGGTGGCCTTGTACAACGGCAAACCCATTATCGGATTTTACCACAGCAATTCAGGCGGACAAACGGTGTTGCCGCAGGATGTGTGGTCACAGGCCCTTCCGTATTGCCGAAAGGTGGTGGATCCATTTTCCTTGAAGGGGTTAAAACTTAATTGGAGCCAAAGCCATACCTGGGAAGAGTGGAACGGCTACTGGACGCGTATTTATGTGGATCTTAGCAAAGAGGAGTGGGGCCAATTCTTTCAAGATCTCCCCAGCGATCGACTGTCGTATTGGACCTTTGGCGAAGAAAAACACAAGCTAGAAACCGCTCGGCGTGCGTTCAAATGGCGCAGCACTTTCGTGCAATGTGAAGCCACGGAGGCTGGTGTAGTGGTCACCGGAAAGGGTTTTGGACACGGCGTTGGCATGGCGCAACAGGGCGCGATGCATATGGCGGCTTCAGGATTTACTTGGCAAGAAATTTTGGATTTCTACTTCAAGGACCTCACGTACGATTTGGTGAATAAGCCATAGTTTTCCACAACACTTTCTTTTCTGCGATTCTGTGGCCAATTTTTATAGATGCCACTCTATCCCGTATTCATTTTGTTGATGGCCGTAGGGCTTCGCGAGCAGTATGTGATTTCTGCGAGCGCGGTCATGGGGCTTTTGCTGTGGTCGCCGCGTTGGCGCCGTCCCGCTCACGACCTCCAACTCCTCCTGCTCGCCGCGCTCGTACTCACCCTTGCTCCCATATATGTCGAATGGCGTCAGTGGTATAGGTACGAGCCGCCCGAGGTGTTGGTGGGGGCGGGTGCTGCGTTGCGGCAGTGGCTCGCCGGACGGATTGGGGCGGTGGCGCATGGGCGGCTCGCATCGCTCCTCAAAGCGGTGTTGGTAGGCGATAAGGGCGGTTTACAGGAGGATACGATAGCGGCTTTTGGGGTGCTGGGCATAAGACACATGTTGGCGGTCAGTGGCTTCCATGTGGGAATTTGGACCAGTATGTTGTTGCCACTAACGAAAGTGCACCAGCACAGGTATTGGCAATGGTCGGTGCAGTTGGTGTTGGTCGTGTTTTTGGTGGTCTATGCTTCGGCCGTGGGCGGTGGACCTTCGGTGGTGCGGGCGGTGGGGTCCTTTGCATTGGCACGGATCGCTTTGGCGGGGCGGTGGAAGGTGGCCTCGATGCATTGGCCGATGGCCGTGGGCGTGGGGTGTTTTTTAGTGGTACCTGAGATGGTGGGGGAATTGGGCTTTCAGCTCAGCTATGCCGCGGTGCTGGCCATATTGTTTGTCCTCAGGCAGAGCCCTTGGGCGGAGTTCATGCACCACTACCAGATGGTCAAACATCCAACCTTGCCGATGTGGCTCTTGACCGTTCAGATTTCCCTGGCGGCATGGATCGGCACGTTGCCCTTGGTCAGCCACCATTTTGGCGGTGCTTCTCCCTTTTTTCTCCTAGGAAACTTACTGGTGGTACCGGTGTACACGCTGTTTATTTGGACGGGGTTGGGCGCAGTGTTTCTAGGGCCGTTGATGCCCAAGGGATGGTTGGTGTGGTGGAATGTAGCTTTTGAACTTTGGGACCAATGGGTCCTCGAACATTCCCTTCTATTGGGTGCGTAGGACGGTCAATCGTTCGGCAACTGCCTTTACGGGCACGCGCTCGAAGGTTCCGTCGTAGAAGAGGTGGACGCTTCCCGTTTCCTCACTAATGGATAGGGCCAAGGCATCGGTGCGCTCGGAAATACCAGCGGCCGCACGGTGGCGCAATCCAAACTGGGAGGGGAGGTCGCTGCT
>JAYPCB010000099.1:0-6255 GCA_038124525.1 Cryomorphaceae bacterium | reverse complement strand
GGAGTGGACACAAGCCCAGCGCAAGCAAGAGGAGCTCAAAGGCTACCTTCAGGCTCCAGCTCCAAAATCATATATCATTTCCGAAGCCGTCGTGCCGACGAGTCCAGCGGGCCTTCCTTGGTGGGCTGCCGGCATATTAGCCGGAATATTGACCCTAGTAGGTCTTTGGGCGGTTGATGTGATGAAAAAATAACGTTCCGATGCACCTTGCGCCTCGGTTTCTCAAAGCTCTTTTGCCGGTGTTGGCGTTCCTTGCTGCGCTGTGGTGGACCGAGCATTGGGCCTTGGTATTTCTTGGACTTTCAGCCCTTGCGGTCGCGGTAATTATCCACGAAAAGAATTGGCAAATCGCTGCCTTTCAAACGCTCGCGGCGGTGTTGCCGTGGAGTGTAAAAGTGGATTTAGATGCGGTGAGTATGATGTTGCCCGGCGAATGGGGCATAGGTGTGCTTGCCATGGCGGTGGTGCTGTTTATGGCGAGGGAACAGACTTGGCCGAAAGGTTGGAAGAATGGGCTCCCCATAGTCTGGATCCTAACGTTCATCTTGCCCGTAGTGCTGAGTTCAATGCTCAAAGTGAGTGTGAAGTTTACCCTGATCAACGCCATATACGTCGTGGTTTTCTACTACGGCACCTTGAATTTTGGCAGGGAAGAAGCCCATCGTTGGATTAGAAACTACTTCATTTCTTTCGTGGGCGTTGCGCTGTGGGGTTGGGTCCAATTCTACCAGTACGACTTCAACCCCATCACTATCGTGGGGATCTTCAAACCGTTCTACTATTCGAGCACCTATGTGGGTGCCGTGGCGGCCATCTTCGCAGGATATTTCATGGGTCTTGTACCCCAAGCACGAAAGAATCTACTCTTTGCCCTAGTCGCAGTGGCCATAGTCGTGCTCTCTGAATCCCGAGCTGCCTTGCTGTCCCTGGTGGTTATGCTTGCTGCCCTTGGTCTACTGCGCCTGCCCAAACCTGCCCGTATCCTTGCGCCGGCTTTGATCATAGCTCTTGGTTTTCTGGCCGTCGGCCCAGAAAAGATTCGCGAGGCCTTTACTTACAACACTGTCGAAAGTCACGACCCCAATGCCAATGTGTTCGAAGAAACGCTTTCGGTGACGAATGTGCAGACGGACGTGAGTAATATGGAACGATTAAACCGTTGGGTGTCGGCCCTTAAGATGTTCCAAGATCGGCCTTACATTGGCTTTGGACCGGGGACCTACCAGTTCCAGTACATCCCTTTTCAAGAGGCGGGACTGAAGAATAGATTGAGTGTGCGCAATCCAGATGATGTGCCGCAAGGCTCTGGTGGATCGGCACACAGTGAAGTATTGCTGCAGCTTAGCGAGAACGGTTGGCCTACAGCCCTGGTCTTTGTATTGATGCTGGGGCTTTGGATGGGGCGCGGTTTGTGGGCCTCCGCGAAGATGGAATGGGTGCCGTATTTTCTAGGCTTGACCACCTACGTATTTCACATGAACGTCAATAATTTCCTGAATCAACCTGGATTTGCCTTCCTCTTTTGGACCTTTGGGGCGATGATAATGATCAAAAGTCATGAGTGAGCAGTATTACGAAGAAGTAGGGGCCTATTACGATAAGGATGCCGTGGACTTCGAGCGTCGCTATTGGCAAAACGATGCCTTGCAGCGCATACGTCAGAGCTTTCGCGAACACGTACGTCAGCATGAATTCTCATGTATTCTCGAGGTGGGCTTTGGTCCTGGATTCGACCTCACACATTTCGCACAAACCCACCCCCAGGCGGAAGTGTACGGAGTGGATATTAGCGCTGAGATGGTGCGTATAGCCCAGGGAAAGATCGACGAAGGGAAGTTGACCAATGCCCGTGTTGCACAGGGCAGTGTGGAAGATATTGAAAGCAGATTTCCCGAAGTCCGCTACGACATGATCTATGTATTCTTCGGCGCCCTGAATACTGTGGACGACCTAGGTTTGGCGATGAGGGAACTTGAAAAATTGTTGTTGCCCGGTGGTCGGATGGTGCTCACCTTCGTCAACAAATGGTATGTGGGAGGCATGGCGATCGAACTATTGAAAGGCAAACCGAAATGGGCCTTTGCCCGACTTAAGAAAGTTTGGGGCGGGTATTCCCCAACCCAATTCCTTGCTTCCAAATGCTACACCAATAGTGAAGTCAAACGTTCCACAGCACTATCGTGCGTCGATCAGCGCGGGTACAGCATTTTATTCCCGGCTTGGTATTACCACAAAATTCATAAGCTACTTCCGCGAAAAGTCCGGATGTTGCTCTGGCGATGGGACCACAGCCTATCGCGCACCCCTATAGGTACCCTCGGCGAATACATGCTTTACGAGTTCCGCAAATAATTGGCCACCACATCTTCCACCATCGTGCGCCAATCTGGAAATTTTAAAGAATAACGGGCTTTCCAATACCCATGTTTAGTGCCCAGTGGAATAGACGAAGTCAAGGCCTCAGCAATGGTTTTGCCATAATTATTGACCAATTCCTCCTCGGACATCCCACGCACCTCACCGCCCAAGGCCGAGGCGACGGCTTCGGCAAAATCTCCCTGCCGCACCGCTTCACATCCGTATAGGTTGTAGCGTTCCCCGGGCTCCCCATGCAAGGCGATATGAAGGAGTTGGCCGGCGACATCCCTAATATGTACCAAATTCATCATGGCATCTCCCGAGCCTATTTGCGCCACTGCTCCCGTGGCTTTGAAGGGCCTCAAGTAAAAGGCTTCAAACCAAGATTCCGGTCCAAAAATCCAAGCCGGATAGGCTATTCTGATGTCCATTGTAGAAGAGCCTTCTTTCCAAGGCCGCTCCGCCCGCTCGTACGCTCGAGCATAGGCGATGGGGCGTTCTTCTGTGCCTTCCAATACCGCCGAAGTGTGATTGCCGTACATCAACGTACCGCTGCAGTACACTAATTTAACAGGGTGTGGGAGTGCCTCCAAAAGCCCTTTTAATCGTCGATTGGCCCTTTCTCCTTTGCGCGCCGCGCTGAATCTTTTTCTGTCAGTGCTCCCCGCCATTCGGGCACAATGGAAAACTACCGAGGGCGGATACTTTTTCAACCATTTCGGACCAATTTCCCCAAGCGGCATCATCAAAAAATGCGTACGCTCCATGATTTCGGAATGAATACTTTGGTGCCCCACAGCCACAATCTGCGTACATGGATCGTCCTTATATCGTTCTAAAAGCTCGAATACGAGGTGTTTGGCCACATAGCCGGTGGCGCCGAGAACCCAGAGATATTTGAGGGAGGTTGGTTGCATAGGGCTAAAGTAAGCAATGCCCTCGGAGTAGTAGAGGCCCGAGTAGCCCACTAATTTTTTAAGTTTTTCTTATCTTTTAGGTAGCCAATTAAGCCTCACCTTTACCAAAAATTAAACCGCATGACCACACGTCTCAAATCACTACTCATCGGCTCAGGTGCATTGTTGCTGGTCCCATTTATTGGGAGCCAATTTTCCCAAGAAGTTCATTGGTCGGGATTCGACTACATCGTCGCCGCTATTTTACTGGGTGGAACCAGCTTCGTTCTTGACTTCGTGCTTGCTAAAGCGAAAAACAAGCAAAGCCGATGGGCGTGGGGCATCTTAGTGCTGCTCGCCTTAGCCTTGGTATGGGCGGAGTTGGCCGTTGGCGTGTTCGGAAGTCCTTTGGCGGGTAGTTAAATTAATGCCCTTCCGGTCCCTTGATTCCCGCGTTTACTTCAATATCGATGTAGTTTTCTTGAGGAGTAATGGGACATGAGTACCCGTCGGTATAGGCGCAATACGGGTTGTAGGCATAGTTGAAATCCAAGACCATAGTGCTTCCTTCGGGTTTGGTGATGTCCATGAATCGGCCCGTGCCGTAGGTGCTTACTCCCGTAGTTTTATCCATGAAAGGAAGGAATAGGTGATCCTGATATTCTTCCATGGCCATCAACCTTTTGCTTTGGTAGAGGAACAATTCCAAAGTTTGTCCTTGCAGTTCAAAAGTGGCCTTGGCGTAGCGGCGGTACTCTCTACTTACGCCTGAGCTAGTGGCCATGTTGAACCACGGTTCATTTTCGAGCACTTCAATGTTCGCCTCAACGGCCATCTCCGGATTATAGCTGAAGAATTCATGTCCGTGGAAAGCGGCCCGTTCTTCAGGGGTTAAAGGACTGGTTGTGGAATCGGTATAAAAATCGTCCAATTCTTGTTGGTACTTCAATACCTCTATGCGCTGTGGTGTGGCCAATGGTACTAATTCTCCTACCACTTCATTCGGAACCTCAAAGCTCAAGCTGTAGTGGTCTATTTTTAAGCCGTCATATGTGACGTGTACAACACCAACACCTCGGCACTTGCCCATGTGTGGTGAATCTAACCGTTCATTGAACCAGAGTGTATTGCCTTGTCGGTACCAATGGCGTTCAAAGGCCTCGAAGGTCCAAGCGCTTTTTCTTCGGAAATAAGGTGCGGCCCAATCTTGGAACTCCCCAGCTGTCCAATACTCACCGCCGTCGGTGCCTTGGAAGATGCTGTGTTCGTTATAAAAGGCTCCGAAATAACCGGCCGAATCTGCCGTAGCAGCAGCTAGGTGCCATTGATCTACGAATGCATCAAGTGTTTGTTCGTCGAAATAAGAATTGCGAATTGCCTCTGCCATAAAACGACCAAGAATTTGGTTCCCTTGATCATTTAAGTGGAGCTTATCAGATATGAACAGCTCAGGGTCAACCTGGCCATTGTTGTCGGTGAGCCAATGCCAGCAATCCAAGAATTGATAGTTGTACGCTTCGGCTAATCCTTCTAATTCACTGTTTACCGCCTTGTACCTAGCCAGGTGTTCCCATCGTGATGGCGAAGGTTTTGGTGAAAGAAAAAACACGGGAATATCAGGGTGCGTATACTGGATCCAATTCATCAGTTTCCAAGCGTCAGAATGAATAGTAAATACTTCTCTTTGGCTGCCGTCTTCCTCTACATGAACTATATCATTATCCCCTTCGTAAATAACGAGAATATCTGGTTGGGTGCCCGAAATGAGTTGCTCCTTATAGCGGTAAAGATCATCGAAACACGATCCTCCGATGCCGGCATTGACTACCTCATATTCTGGAAAACTTTCAGCCAGGCTGTCCCACAGTCGAAAGGTGGAACTTCCAGCGAAAACAATCCTTGTTTTTTCGTGAGGTAGCTTCTCGGATGCCTTTACAATCCGACGTACGTCGCGATCGTAGTTTTGACCGCATTGTCCAAAAGCGATATTCGAGACTAGAAGAAGAAGGGTGGCAAAATGAAGGTGGCTACGACGCATTGGAAGTCAGTTTTGTAGGCTTGAATATACTCTGATTTTTTCGATCTAAAAAGAGGCATAATAACCCTTTAACCCCCGAAAACGCTATAATGTCCTGCAATTGTCCGGCCGGACTCAAGGAAACGTTTGTTAATATTGTGATGCCGCAATAAAACGGGTTGTTTAAGCCCAATGAAATTGCGGGATACAGTTGAAAATCAAAGGATTATAATGGCTTTGGTTTTTTTGGTCTTATGGCCCCGACAATTGGGAAATCCTCCTCAAAATGGTTCCCGGAACAAAACAAATGTATAACTGACACAACTTTGAAATACGTAGGTCCCTAACCCTGCGATTTTTTACAGATGACTGGACACGATCATATTTATCTGGGATCCATCCCTGCACAGCAACGTCAAACGGCCGTAGAAGGTGAGGCGGTAAGCATTAACGGCGAATCGTTCTACAAGATTGCGAACTACGACCAGATGCGTCCATTCTTCATGAGCGTCGTAAGCTCGTCGAACCATTGGATGTTTATCTCTAGTACGGGCGGATTGACAGCCGGTAGAAAGAACAGCAACTACTCGTTGTTCCCTTATTACACCGACGATAAAATCAGTGAGTCTTTTGAGACTACAGGGAGCAAATCCATCTTCATTGTTACCAAAGATGGAAAACGCTGTTTGTGGGAGCCGTTTTCAAATAGATTGAAAGGCATTTACCGAATCTCCCGCAACCTGTACAAGAACTCATACGGCAATAAGCTCATCTTCGAAGAAATCAATCACGATTTAGGCGTGGGCTTCTCGTACGAGTGGAATTCTAGCGATCAGTTTGGCTTTGTGAGAAAGTCAGTGCTGAAGAACTTGAACGATAGCGAGGTCGCCGTTTCCCTGTTGGACGGTATTCAAAATATTCTACCCTACGGCGTTGAAGATGCCTTGCAAAATGCGTCGAGCAACTTGGTGGATGCCTACAAGA
>JAYPCB010000098.1:0-6303 GCA_038124525.1 Cryomorphaceae bacterium | reverse complement strand
TAATATGGCAAAGGACCAATTAATCTATGGGCTACGTCCCATTTTACAGGCGCTTCAGGACAACCAAACCCTGGGGAATGTCTTTCTTCAAAAAGGAATTGGCGGCGCGCTCTACACCCAACTAGAGGGAGAGCTGCGTGCTGCAGGCATAGCACCGAAATATGTACCGGTGGAAAAGCTAAATCGCCTGACCCCTGGAAACCACCAAGGTGCCGTGGCCTATCTCAGCCCCATTGAGTTTCAGGATTTGGAAACCACCATCATGCAAGTCATTGAAAGCGGTCGCAAGCCTTTGATCCTAGCGCTAGACCGCATTACCGATGTACGCAACTTTGGCGCTATCGCACGTACTGCCGAGAGTGCCGGTGTTCATGCGATCGTCATTCCTAAAAACGACAGCGCTCCTGTAAACTCGGATGCCATTCGCACCTCAACAGGCGCGCTCCTGGAACTGCCTGTTTGTAAGGTGGGACACATGAAAGATGCTGTCTTTTTAGCGCAAAGTCTTGGACTAAAGATCATCGCAGGAACGGAAAAATCAGAGGACGATATTTATGCTGCGCCTTTTAACGAAGGGTGTTTGTTGATCATGGGGAACGAAGAAACAGGCGTACACAAGAGCTTATTGCAATTGGCCGATCACAAAGCTAAAATCCCTATGATGGGCACGATCAATAGTTTGAACGTGAGTGTGGCCACCGGAATCTTATTGTACGAAGCCGTTAGACAAAGACAATGATGAAACGAATTGGACTCCTAACACTACTCCTACTCAGCGTTGGCGCCAAGGGCCAATTCAATTGTCAATCGACCAAACACGCGCCGGCCACGTTCCAAATGACGGCGCCCATCGATTATAATTCTCGATCGGACACCGCCGATCTCGTGGAGCTGAACCTCTACTTGAACACCACAGATTTCGCGAATAAGCAACTGAGCGGAATTGCCCAATACCAGATCGGTGCCGAAATCAATTTTACCTCTTTGCGCTTCGACCTGCTCGGATTCACCGTGGACAGTGTTGTGAGTCCCACCGGTCCCTTGAGCTTCACACAAAGTGCCGAATATGTAACCGTTCACCAGAGCGCCTACGCCGGCGCCATCTTACATTGGACCTTTTATTACCACGGGACCACTACCAAAGACGCGAGCGGATGGGGCGGCATCCACCATGATGGGGCCTATGAATACAACCTAGGTGTTGGCTTCGCCGCCAACCCCCACGTATACGGGCGCAGTCTCTTCCCTTGTTTCGACAACTTCATTGAAAAATGCACCATCGAAGAGATGCACATCACCACCCTGCCCGGAAAAGTCGGGGTAAGCAACGGGATATTTGACCGGGTAGATACCTTGAGTAATGGAAACCTTACCTGGGTGTGGAAAGGCGTGGCACCATTGCGTTCGTATTTAGTAAGCATGGCCGTCTCTGATTACCACAAACAAAGCTGGACGCACGCAGGAAAAACCTTCGAACTCTACGGTCGTGCGCAGGACACCGCCAACATGACCGCAGGCTTTGTACACCTCAATGATATCTATGATGCCTTTGTCGAAGAGTTTGGACCTTATGTATTTGAGAAAGTGGGGTATGCCATGACCATCACCGGCGCCATGGAGCATGCCGGAATGATCCATTTACCACGCACCTTGGCCAATGCCAACCTCAGCGGAGAAGATATCATCGCCCATGAGCTGGCCCATATGTGGTTCGGAAATGCAGTGACAACCAAAACTGCACAAGATATGTGGATCAACGAAGGCTTCGCAGAATTTGGCTCTCACTTCTATGAGGAGAAAGTCTATGGACGCCCACAGTACGTAAAAACCGTGCAAAACAACCAAGCCCTCGTCCTTAAGCAAGCTGCGCAAAGTGACGGTGGCCACCTCGCCCTGAGTGGAGTAAACCAGAACCAAACCTATGGCACACACACCTATCAAAAGGGCGCTATGGTCGCCCACAACCTTCGCGAGTTTTTGGGAGATAGCTTGTTCAGCCATGCCGTAAAACAGCTCATTGCCACCAACACCTTCGGAAACTACGATGCGAACAGTTTCAAGGAGTCCTTGGAGAACTCTACGGGGGTAGATTTGGATGATTTTTGGAACGATTGGATCTATAATCCTGGATATCATGGCGTGCACGCGGAATTGACCTACGGGAATAATGCGAATTGGGCCTCCAACCCAAAAAGCGTGCAACTGCACCACCTAAGTGCCCATGTTCCCAACACCTATAGTGCTTCACAAAATACCACTCCGGTACATCTCTACAAGCACAGCTATAACAACGGCTACCTCGGTAAGGTGAGCCTCGGCACCTCAGAAGATTTTCCGGCTACCTCCTCCAACGGCACCTACTACACCGGCGCCATAGACCTTGGGGCGGGGAGCGATTATTGGATTTCCGTAAATGATAGCGCCGAAAGCTTGGGAACCTCGGTATATGATTCCTTCAAATGGTCGGATCTAAATGGCGCTACTACCCTGCCGCGAACTGGTGTGAAAATCACTCCCTCCTCGACGAACAATGGGCTTCACGGGACCTTTTACGTATGGCATCATATCGTAGAAGGATTGCATCCCGATGGCATAACTTCGAGTAAGGATCATTTCTACTTCATAGGCTACGAAGGCGCGCACGACCCACCCGTTTCCTTCAACACCGCCCTTCCTTTCGAGGTTACCTTCCAATACAATACCAACGCCAACAATGGAGGCCTGGATGCTGATTTGAAAGGCCAACCCGGCAATCAAATGACTGTGGGTCATTCCAATAGCATGCGCTGGATGACCGGTGCTGTGATGAATGGTGTGAGCAATCAGACTTTAGGCAACTTCGGTATAGGCAACCTTACCTTCACCCCGCAACATTTGGCACGTTACTACTTCATCATGAATACCGCCAATATTGGCCTAGAGGAAGGCAGCATCAATGGCTTGAAAATCTTTCCCAACCCTACCAACGGCATTTTGAAGATTGAAACTAATAGTGCTACTAGCAATCTTGAGTACCAAATCAGTGATGTACAAGGAAAAATTGTAGCTCAAGGCAGCCTAGCGCAAACCAACGGCACGAGTGAATTGAGACTACCAAAACACTGTAGTGCAGGAACTTACCTGTTCATCTGTGAGGCAGGCACCACGAAATTTACACTGCAATAATTACTTGAGCACCAGCATGACCGGACAGTGGTCACTACCCATCACCTCGTTCAAGATTTGTGAATCCTGTACTTGGTCCATGAATTCAGCACTGACCATAAAGTAATCCAAACGCCAGCCCACGTTTTTAGAGCGCGCACCGCCGCGGTAGCTCCACCAGCTGTACTTAACCGTATCTGGATACAACGCTCGGAAGGTGTCTACAAAACCAGCCTCAATCATCGTGGTCATGCCGTCGATCTCAGCCTGTGTGTAGCCTGGTGTTTTGTTGTAATTCGATTTTGGATTCTTCAAGTCTATCTCCTGATGCGCCACATTCAAATCGCCACAAACCACGACCGGTTTTTTCTCCTCCAACTTCTTTAGATACGCCAAGAATGCAACGTCCCATTCCTGGGTGCGGTAATCTAAACGCTTGAGACCCGAGCTGGAATTTGGCACATAGATGGTCACGTAGAAAAAGTCCTCGTATTCTGCGGTAATGGCACGACCTTCATTGTCGTGCTCCGCAATGCCAATGCCCATGGTTACCGAAAGAGGCTCAGTCTTGGAAAGAATGGCCGTTCCGCTGTACCCTTTCTTCTCCGCGCTAAAGGCATAGATATGATAGCCCTTCAACTCCGCCAAAGCTTCCTTTACTTGCTCCGGGGTAGCCTTGGTCTCCTGCAATCCCACGACATCACAGTCCAATTCGTGCAGGTCTTCAATTAAAGTTTTTCCAGCTGCGGCGCGCACGCCATTGACATTAAACGAGAGTAATTTCATTTACATATTTCTTCTATACTGTCCGCCAACTTCGAACAATGCATTGGTAATTTGACCCAGTGAGCAATGCTTCGCTGCCTCCATCAGAACCTCGAAAATGTTCGCATTCTGAATCGCGGCCTCTTGAATGTGCTGTAACCCTTCCTCCGCCAATGCGGCCTTACTCTGGTTCAGTGCTTCAAGCATGGCAATCTGGTATTCTTTTTCTTCTACGGTGGCACGAATAACCTCCGCAGGAATAATGGTTGGGGACCCCTTTTTGTTCAAGAACGTATTTACCCCGATAATTGGGAACTCCCCAGTATGCTTTAACATTTCATAGTGCAAGCTCTCCTCTTGGATCTTTCCGCGCTGGTACATGGTCTCCATGGCACCTAGAACGCCGCCGCGCTCGGTAATGCGGTCAAACTCCTGCAACACTGCCTCCTCGACTAAATCCGTCAACTCCTCAATAATGAACGCCCCCTGAATAGGGTTCTCATTCTTCGCCAAGCCCAATTCCTTGTTGATGATCAACTGTATCGCCATCGCACGGCGCACACTCTCCTCTGTTGGCGTAGTAATCGCCTCGTCGTAGGCATTCGTGTGCAGCGAATTACAGTTATCGTAAATGGCATACAACGCCTGAAGTGTCGTACGGATATCGTTGAAATCAATCTCTTGGGCGTGCAAACTGCGGCCCGAAGTCTGAATGTGGTACTTCAACATTTGTGAACGCGTATCGGCCCCATACTTGTTCTTCATGGCATTGGCCCAAATACGACGTGCCACTCGACCTATGACCGCATATTCTGGATCAATTCCATTCGAGAAGAAGAAACTCAAGTTCGGCGCAAACTTATTGATGTCCATACCGCGGCTCAAATAGTACTCCACGTAGGTAAAGCCGTTGGCCAATGTGAACGCCAACTGGGTGATCGGGTTCGCTCCTGCCTCCGCAATATGGTATCCTGAGATACTTACGCTGTAGAAGTTGCGCACTTGCCAATCGATAAAATAGCTCTGTACATCGCCCATCAAACGCAGGGCAAACTCAGTCGAGAAAATACACGTATTCTGCGCCTGGTCCTCCTTGAGAATATCGGCTTGAACGGTACCGCGCACAGTATTCAACGTCTTGGCCTTGATCTCTCCATAGGTTTTGGCGTCGAGCACTTCATCACCGGTAACTCCTAGCAATAGCAATCCTAGACCGTCATTGCCTTCTGGCAACTCTCCTTGGTAAGCTGGACGGGCAATACCGCGGTCGTCGTATTTAGCTTTCTTGACGGCCTCCACCTTGGACTCCAAGCCGTGCTCTTTAATGTAGATCTCACATTCCTGATCCACAGCGGCATTCATAAAGTAGGCCAAGAGCATAGGTGCCGGACCGTTAATGGTCATGGAAACCGATGTTGTTGCATCAGTGAGTCGGAATCCGCTGTACAGCTTCTTCGCATCGTCTAGACAACAAATGCTTACCCCAGAATTCCCAATCTTCCCATAGATATCGGGGCGTCTGTCCGGGTCATTTCCATAGAGCGTAACGCTATCAAAAGCCGTCGAAAGTCGCTTGGCCGGCATTCCCAAACTCACGTAATGGAAGCGTTTGTTGGTCCGTTCTGGACCGCCTTCTCCCGCAAACATTCGCGTCGGGTCCTCGCCTTCACGCTTGAACGGATAGATACCCGCAGTATATGGATATTCACCCGGTACATTTTCTAGCAACAACCAACGAAGAATATCTCCCCAGCTGCGGTATTTAGGCAATGCCACTTTTGGAATCTGTGTATGAGACAAACTCTCCGTGTGGGTTTTGATGTTGATGTCCTTACCGCGTACTTGGAAGGTATATACCGGATCCTTGTAGCGCTTAACGGTTTGTTCCCACTGCTGAAGCTTTTCCCAATGATGCGGATCTAGGTCCATCTTGATGCGGTCGAAGCTCGCTTGCAGTTGGTCTTTGAGCTCCTGATCGTCCAAGGTCTCAATAGAGCGGTGCAAGGCATATAATTTATCTGCCACCTCAATCTGCGCGCTTATTTGCTCGCGGTGAATACGGTGACTTTCAGAAATCTCGCTGAGGTAACGCGTGCGTTTCGGCGGGATGATGAATATCTTCTCGCTCATCTCACCCGTAATGGCAAAGCTGCTTTCAAACCCTGCGTTCGCCTTGGTATTGAGCATTTCAATGATGGCCTTGTACAATGAATTTGTACCAGGATCATTGAACTGACTCGCAATGGTACCATAGACCGGCATGCTTTCCGGATCTACCTCCCAGAGGTTGTGGTTGCGTTGGTATTGCTTTTTAACATCACGCAGGGCATCTAAGGCGCCGCGTTTATCGAATTTGTTCAAGGCAATGAGGTCGGCAAAATCCAACATGTCGAT
>JAYPCB010000097.1:0-6706 GCA_038124525.1 Cryomorphaceae bacterium | reverse complement strand
GCTTCATCGCCTACAATGCACAAGGGCAAGAAATCTTCACCTTCGGCAAATACCGAGGACAAAGGGTAGAAAGCGTGCTCCAGGAAAATCCGGGCTACTACAGCTGGATTCAAAACGCGGATTTCCCTTTGTACACCAAACAGGTATTGACTAAAATCAGATTAAAATCTTTCAATAAAGGCGCCTAAGAATTATGAAAATCATTTGCATCGGACGCAATTACGCGAAACACGCGGAAGAATTGAATAACCCTATTCCTGAAGAGCCCGTAGTATTTCTCAAACCGGAAACGGCCTTGCTTTTGAAGAAGCATCCATTCTTCATTCCAGAGCACAGCAATGAGGTTCACCATGAAATAGAATTGGTCATTAAAATCAATCGTCTTGGTAAACATATTGAGCCAAGATTTGCTCATAAATACTACACAGAAGTGGGGCTTGGCATTGATTTTACCGCGCGTGATGTGCAGGCAAAGTGCAAAGAGAAGGGATTGCCATGGGAAAAAGCCAAAGCCTTTGATGGCTCTGCCGCGGTATCTAAATTTTTCTCCTTGGAATCCTTGGGCAAGGACATTCAAAACATCGACTTCCACCTAGATATCAATGGCAATATCGTCCAACAAGGCAATACCGGCATGATGTTATTCCCTGTGAATGAGATTATTAGCCACGTTTCGAAGTATTTTACACTGAAGACCGGGGATCTCATTTTTACAGGAACACCCGCCGGCGTTGGCCCGGTAAAACGCAACGATTTATTGGAACTTTATTTGGAAGGAAAACGGGTCTTTTATTTCAACGTGAAATAGTTCACTCCTCCAACCCATTCGTTAACGCATTTTAATTGCACTTTTCTCCCGTCTCAGGTCGGGCGCATCCCCATTTTTATATATTTGTAACTACCCATGTTGTACGTTAACACAAACGCATAAAGAATGAAGAAAAGCTTACTAGCTGTACTTTTTGTAGCCCTCGCTTCCCCAGCAGTTTTTGGGCAGTTTGCACCACCGATTGATACGGTTTTCACGGAAAATTTTGACGGTACCCTCGGGGCCGACTCAATCGCTGCGAATTACAATACAGATTCCGCCAACGCCACTAGATCTTGGAACGACACCGCCTACCTCAAAACAACTGGAGGTATGTCTTTCCATACGCAGATTTATTCTAGTGATTCCATCATTTTCGAAACAGATGCTTTCTCAACCATCTCTTACACCAACGTTCGATTCACTTTCGACCAAATTTGTAAGATTCGATACATCCAGAAAGCATACATCCAAATGTCTAAGGACAATGGACAGACATGGGTCAACCTCACGGGTACGCACTACCAAGGGGAAAGCCCTCAGTTTAGTTCTCAAGGATGGTTCAATGAACTTTCCTATCCTTCGGCACTACTCTCGCCGTATTGGCAAGGACCAACCATTGGTAACTCAAATTCCGGTACTACGCCAAGTTCTACCTGGTGGGCACGCGAAACTTTCGACTTGAGCTCATACCTCGGGGATTACGACAACACCAACTCACAATACGGATATGCACAATGTAAAATCCGCTTCGTGATGACCAACAAGACCGGGACTCCTTCACCGGCTTCATTGGCGGGTTGGTTCGTAGATAACTTGATGGTGGAAGGTGCACCATGTGAACTTGAACCTCCAACCCTAGACTGGATTAATGTAAGTGTACAAGCAAAACCTAATGGAGCACGATATATGCCTTCACAGGACGTTCGCGTTAAAGGTAAAGACAACGTGGGTGTGGATAGTATGCGCATTTACTTCCGTCGTTACGATTACAGCGGTTCTGGTTGGGGTGCATGGACAGATTCTTTAATGTCATCTTCATTCTCGGCGAGCTGTCCTGATTCATCACAATATACCTACACCTTCAACAACATTGGTGTGAGTGATTCCATCGAGTGGTACGTACGTATCTTTGACTGTGCCTGTCCTAACGTGGTTCGCGACCCTCTAGAGACGGCTACGAATACCACGTATAAATTCTGGCGCGATGCCGCACTCCCTCCTATTTGTGGAACCACAACCGGGACTTCATTCCCATATTCAACCCTGCTTCCATTAGAAGAAGATTTTGAAGATTCGCAGTATTGGGTAGCCGGTACAGGAACAGGAGCTACTGGGGTTACGCACCGCGGTAACTTCCCAGATCAAAACCCGCCTTATGGGAAAAACTGGAAGGTCATTCCTAATGAGAATACGGTAGGTTTCGCTTGGTCAATTCGTACAGGTTCTACCTCAACGAACCTTACCGGTCCTGATGGCGATGCCTCAGCCAACGGCAACGGTAAGTACGTGTACACCGAAGCTGAGCAAGGTTCTTCTAACGATAAGGCGCACATGATCACACCTTGTTTGGATTTGAGAAACTACAACTGTGCGATCTTGGAGTTTGATTACCACATGTACGGTGCACACATTGACTTCTTAGCTATTACTGCAGATACAGGTTTCAATTCCTCTGCCTATACCGGTCTTGCCCGAATCGATGGACAACAACAATCTAAATCGACCGATCCCTACAAAACCTATTCCGTAGCATTGAACGACATCACCGGCGATTATGTGCGTTTACGTTTCTCTGTAAACCGCGGGAATGCATTGAAGGGTGATGTAGCCATTGATAACATTCGCATCTACGAACCAGAACCATATGATGTGGCCCTACGAGATGTATTCAATCCAGAAAATGGTTACTGTTCATACAGCAACAATGAATTAATTGATTTATGGATTCAAAACAATGGTTGTAATTCGTTAGATAGTGTCCCCGTGACATGGGATTACGATTACACCAATACTTCTGGAACAACCACCAACGTAACGCACACTGAGTACATCACTCAGAAAACGCTGGAAACTGGGGATTCAACGTACTTCACCTTTGCGACAGGGCCTAACTTAAGTGGTTATGGTATCTACGACATCTGGGTGTATACAGAACAACCTGGTGATTCTACAAATACCAATGATACCATTGGACCTATTCGTATCGTACACGAAGAGCCGTACAGCACCTTCCCTTATGTCCTAGACTTTGACGGTGCGGGAACAACTGCTGGTGCGAACACCGCAGCAAACCCAGGTTCTTTCCCAACTACAGTCTTTACTCCAGTTCCTGCTAGTAACTCTGGTGATTATGCCTTTATGGTAGGAACCAAGTTTACCCCCACTGTAGGGTCAGGACCTATTAGCGACGTGAGCGGACAAGGCAACTACCTGGTGACTGAGGGTGATTACGGTATTAGTCCGGCTTCGGCGACACTAGTTTCGAAGTGTTTGGATTTGACTGGTATGAATAAACCAGTACTCCAGTTCCGTCACCACATGTACGGTGCAGATATCGGTGCCATTCGTGTGCAATGGATCAAGGACGGTGAAAACGCTTGGTCGAACCCAATGACTCCATATACCACTACCCTCACTGACGAGAAGGACGGATGGTCGTTCTACGAAGTGGATTTGAGCAACGGTGGTGATTTAGTAAAACTTCGCTTTATTGCTCAAAAATCTGGATTTGGGGTTGCGGCGGACATCGCCTTTGATGATATTGTAATCTACGACAAAGCTAATACTGATGTAGGGATGATCAACATTGAAAACCCTGCCACTCGTATCAATCTTGTAGGTGGACCTGCACAGAAGAAAGCAGAATTCAAGATTCGCAACTTCGGTAAGAATGCGCAATCTAACATCCCTATTTACTACACCGTAACGCCTACTTGTGGTGCAAATGCCGGGGTAAGTACAACATATAACTTCACCTACTCTTCTTCAGTTTCAGCAGGTCAGACGGCCATTTGTACTGATAACACGAACACTGTTGCATGGCCAACAGGAACGTTTGAAGTATATGCTTGGACCGATAAGAGTGGAGATAACAGCACTTGGAATGATAGTGTATTTACCAAATCTGCCGGTTGGCCGGAACTATATATTCAAACTGGGTTCGTAGAAGATTTCGAATCATGTAATAGCGGTGATTCTTCTGGTTTCTTCGTTGCAGGTGATTTGAACCTTTGGGAAGTGGATGATATCAACGCCCTGAATGGTAAAAATGGCTATGCCTCTCGTCCAAACCAGAATGTACCTGGTAACGTAGAAGAGTTCTTATACTTCCCTCGCTTTATCGGTTTTGATACCATTGCAGGTGCCGAGTTGAAGTTGACACACGATATCGACCTAGGTACCGGTGACCAAGCTGTCATTGAGTGGCAAGGTGGTGGTACGTGGAATACTCTAGGCTTCTGGGATCCACAGAACGTTGTGAGTACGAACTGGTACAATACTGGTACTGCTGGCCTTGGCGATGCTTGGGTGGGTAATATCGGTACCCAAAACTCAGTTTGGCCTCTTGCCGGATGGAATTTCTCTCAAGCACCTCTAATCCTTAGAGCTCGTTTAAAAACTGCCTCTGGAAATAAAGACGGATGGAACATTGATAAAGTCGAGGTTTATATTCCTCCTCAAAACAGTGCCGCCCCTATCGAAGTGACAACTGTAGAATACTTGCCAGTACCGGACCAAAACAACCACTTGAAAGTTCAAATCAAGAACACAGGTGCTAAGATTTTGGACAGCTGTTTGGTGCAGTTCTCGACGGACGGTGGTACGACATGGTCTAATAACGAGAAAGTGGTGTTCTCTCCACCACTTATTCCGCGTAAATCGGCTTGGTACGAGTTCGATCAAGATTGGATCAACCCGACCAGCGGTCTGCATAACGTTTGTGTGCGTACCTCTCGTCCTGATGATAAGCCGGATGCTGATCCTTCTGACGATCAAATCTGTGCAGATATCACCGTACTTGATAAAATTAATATGGCTGTGGATAGTAGCTACTGTAATGACTTTGAAGATCCTTCCCTCGCACCGTGGTTGACGCTCAACCCATTTGTGAAAGACGGTTTGACTTCATGGGAAGAGGGTACTCCTGCCATGGCCCCATTAGTAGGTGCATTCTCGGGCAACAATGCCTGGATGACAGATCTAGATTCAAACTACAAGAAGCGTGATTCTTCTGCCCTATACACTCCAGTATTCGCATTGGATTCAGGACAGACCTATACCTATGAGTTTATGCACGCCTTCTCTACGGAGATCTACCACGATGGTGGTACAGTGGATGTAACCTTTGACGGTGGTATCTCATGGCACACTGTAGGTACAAACCTCTTTGGTGCGACTTGGTTCAACACCAGCTTCGTAACCGCATTGGATATCTATAAACCAGGATGGACCGGTTTGAGCAACGGTTGGCAGCAAGCGAAAATCAACCTTCAGGTAGATACTGCACGTAATGCCATCTTTAGATTTAGATTCGGTTCAGATGAAACCATCAACAAAGCTGGATGGGCCATTGATGATTTCTGTTTCTTCAAAACCGACGAGACGGATAAGATTTACGTCGTAGGTCAAGAAGAACTAGAATCTCACATCGGAGTAGGAAACATCCATCCTAACCCAACGACAGGCTACGCACAGTTGCCAGTGAGCTTCCAGAGCCCTGCGGACATCACCATTACCGTTCGCAATACGCAAGGACAGCTTATTGAAACGCGTACCGTACACGGCAATGAAGGCATACAAACCTTCACTCTAGATACGCAAAGCTGGGCAAGCGGTATGTACCTCGTAGAGACCGTCACTCCTCTTGGTACAGATACGCAACGATTGATCGTCGAGTAAGGCATTAATAGATAGATTTTTTTTCACCCTCGCAGTGTTTACGGACCTGCGGGGGTGTTTTTTTTAGATCAATTCCAGCAGTAACATTGGCAGAAAAACATCGTCGAATGCGTCAAAATTTCCGCTAAGACTCTGGTTATCAGCCAAGGTGTCCCCTTTTCTTATGTCCAATTTTCATTGGCACATCCTTTGACCGAAAATCAACGGAACCCAAACCCTGTTGTTATGAACATAGAAAAATTCACAACCAAGAGTCAGAGCATAATTGCCAAGGCGCAATTCTTAGCCACTGACAAACGACATACTCAGGTGGAATCTATTCACCTTTTGTTGGCCTTACTCAAGGAAGACCAAAGCGTGCTGCCTTTCGTGGCGCAACAAGGCGAGATACAATTGGACAGATTAGATACTGCGCTCGAAGCCGCCTATGAAGGCCTCCCTACCTCTTCTAGCGAAGGAGAGACCTATATGGGTAGAGATGCTGCCTTCGTGCTCCAAAAGGCTGTTCAAAAGGCCGAGGGCATGAAAGATGATTTTGTCGCCACCGAACACCTCCTGCTCGCCTTGCTAGAGGATAAGGGCGCTGCTGGTAAAATGTTGAACGATGCCGGATTCACTACCAAACTCGTTCAAAGTGCCATCGACAGCTTGCGCAAAGGACGCCACGCCAACAGCTCAGGTGCCGAGAATACCTATAACAGCCTGGATAAATACGCCAAGAACCTCAATAAAATGGCCGAGGAAGGGAAACTCGACCCCGTTATTGGCCGTGGCGACGAGATTCGTCGAGTACTTCAAATCCTTTCTCGACGTACCAAGAACAACCCCATCCTAGTTGGTGAGCCTGGTGTTGGGAAAACGGCAATCGCCGAAGGATTGGCACAACGTATTCTCAGCGGCGATGCCCCTGAAAACCTCAAAGACAAAACCGTGTACAGCCTGGACATGGGTGCTCTCATTGCTGGGGCGAAGTACAAAGGGGAATTTGAGGAGCGC
>JAYPCB010000096.1:0-6734 GCA_038124525.1 Cryomorphaceae bacterium | reverse complement strand
GCGTCCAACGCCCAACGGTCTCCGAGCTTTTGCTTCATGCCCAGTTCGGCACTATACAATCGCTCTTCGTGGAGATCGGGGTTGGGAATGATTAACGCCCCAGGTTGTGAATCAAATACTTTGCTCGCGTCATCGATGTTGGGGGCACGGAATCCGGTACTTAGGTTGAGAAAGTATTTGAACGTGGGGCGGAAATAAGTGAAGCCTAGTTCGGCTGAAGGTGCAAGAAATTGGAGGTCGGCATCTTGTTCGAAGCCGTTGAATGAGATAGGAGTGAACAGGTGCACGCCGTTGAGTCGAACGCCGCCGCTGGCACTGAATCTATCGTTGAGGTCGGTGTGGAGCATGGCGAAACCAGAGGTGCTTTGCCAAAAACTGCCGTCGGCGTAGCGTGTTTGTGCAGGCCAAGTGGTGTCTGGAACGAGCTCGTGGTACTTCCATGCCGTACTGGTCAGATTGTTTTGGATGTATTCGGCTCCATAGACGAGTTTGGTTCGTGTGCCCAATTTTTTGCTGGCGTCCACGTTGAATTGGCCAATATAGACCTGCTCTCGCTGCACCTTGCCTTCTAAATTTTTGAGTTTGCGCACATCGCGGCTCTCCTCGTAATACTGCCCGGCCACGGTAATCTTAATCCAATCCGAGAAACGAGTTGTAGTACGGTTTTCCAAGGCGATGTAGCCCAAGGACCAAATCTGTGGACCGTAGTTCCATTTCGCGTACTTCGGCATATCTCCTTTCATTTCCATCATGCGGTCGTAGCGCGAGATGTCCGTAGTCATGCTGCCGTGGAGGCCTGCTTTGATTTCGGTTCGCGGGGAGATGCGGATTTTGAATTTGTTGGTGAAGTTGCGCTGGTCGTAGCCAGTGTTGACTTGGATATACGGGTTTTCGTTGACCAAGATGGTGTCGAGGTTCCCGAAACGGGCAGTGTAGAAGTTCGAAAGGGTGTTGTCGAGGTGGGATTCGGGCGTCCATCCAAGGACGTTTTTGCCCATGCGCACATCCTGATATTGGGAGAATGTCACAGACGTCATACCGGCCCAATTCAATCCGCCGTAGTTGATTCTAAAATTCGGTCGACGGGCTAATTGGCCACTTTGATTCGATAAGGTGAAGACCAAGCTTTGTAAGACCTCCGTGGAATCGCCGTAATGCGCTTCGTAGGTATTGATGTTCATCACCCCACCCATGGCGTCCGAGCCGTTCAGTACGCTGCCCGGCCCTAAGCTGATTTCGAGGTTTGCAATGGATTCGGGATCTAAGCTGATCACATTGTGGACGTTACCGGCGCGGAAGATGGCATTGTTCATGCGGATGCCGTCGACGGTGAGCAGCACTCGAGAGGTGCTCATCCCACGTATCATCGGGGAGCCGCCGCCGCTTTGACTCTTTTGAATGAAGATATTCGGATCAATACCGAGGGCATCGGCCGCATTGGCTTGGTATTGCTCGTCCATGCGCTTAGAATCGATGGTTCGCACTTCCTTGGCCGTACGCTGGTAATCCTGTTTGATTCGATTGGCGTTGATGACGACCTCTTGAATATTGAGGACGCTCTCTTGGAGGTAAATGTTGTATTCAAGGGTGCCCAATTCTAATCTGGACACAAAAGCAGGGGAGTAGCTGGTGTGGTAAAACCCAATGAGATCTCCGGGTGCACCGTCGGGCAGGAGTAATCTTCCCAGCGGGCCAGTCTCTCCCACGAACGTTTGGTTGATCATGACCGATACCCCTTCAATAGGTTCGTGACTCTGGTCTGTCATGACCGTGACCCATCTAAAATTTTCCACGCCCGTGGCCTTCCCTGAAAGGGAAAAAACCAACGCGATGGCGTATATTGAAATGATTTTGAATCGGGTCATAGTGCGCACATTTACGCAAGAACTATACCGAATTTACACTTTTTTGATGCCGACCACATTTATTTGGAATAACCAGCGCTTTTCGTCAGAAGAACTTGTTGATTTACAAGAGGTTCCGGGCTATGTTGCGGGGGTCCAAAAGGTGGTGAAATTTTGGCTTTCCGACGCTGAATTTCTACCCATGTCCACCAGCGGAAGTACTGGGGTGCCTAAAGTTTGGCATCATCCCCGAGCGCGTTTGGCGCAGAGCGCACAAGCTACGTTGGAGCATTTTGGCTTGGATCCAGGCGCAGTGGCGGTTTTAGGCCTTCCTGCAGACCGCATTGGCGGGGCCATGATGGTGATTCGGGCCTTGGTTGGGGCGTTGGAGTTGCATTTGGTGGAGCCCAAAATATCCTTGGACCTCCCTCGAGCCACGATCGATTTCATTCCACTGACCGTTCCGCAATTTCAACAGTTAATTTGGCACGAGGGGATAAAAAAGGTGTTGCTCGGCGGCAGTGCCGCTCCTATAGGGCAATGCCCGGAGGGTACTGAGGTTTATGTGGGCTATGGGATGACAGAAACGGCCTCCCATGTGGCGGTGCGTGCGTTAGATCAAGAAGTGTATGGAGCGGTAGGCAGTACCCGATTTTCGGTGAATGCGGACGGTGCCTTGGTGTTGCGGTCGCCACATCTGGGCATAGAAGAATTGGTCACCAATGATGCCGCCATCCTACACAACGATCGTGAGTTTACTGTAGAAGGACGCTTGGATTTTGCCATCAATTCTGGGGGGATTAAAATCCATCCAGAGCAGTGGGAACAAGCGCTCGCAGCAGAAGGCATTCGTGCCGCTATTGCTCCGATAGAAGATGAAGTTTTCGGCCAATTACCTGTGCTGATACTTTCCGACCAAGGGCAGATAGCCCCGGCCAGCGCACTTGTCAAGGCGTGGCCTAAAAACCAACGTCCCAAGCATTACTTGTTACTTGCCCAGTGGCCTGAGGTGGCCGGTGGCAAACTCGACCGTCGCGGCCTTGCTCTCTGGGTTAAATCACATCAGGATCGCCTTTTCCAGCTCTAAGTAGGGTAGGCACATCACCGCTTACATCGATGACTGTGGACGGGATATTATCTCCCCAACCGCCGTCAATGATAAAATCTGCCTTTCCAGCATATTTCGCGACGATTTCATCCGGGTCTGTCGGGTATTGCAAAATATCGTCGTCGTGGTGCAATGAGGCTGAGGCGAGCGGACGTCCTAGACGTTCAGCCAACGCCAATACGATGGAGTTATCTGGAATTCTAACGCCTATGGTGCTTCGCTTTTGCCCAAGCTTGCGGGCTAGATTGATGTTGGCTTCCAGTACCAAGGTGTAAGGCCCAGGCAAGCATTTTTTCACCAGCTTAAACGTTGGACCGTCCAAACTCTGCGTGTATTCCGATACCTGCGAAATGCTGGTGAAAAGAAAGCTGAACTCTGCTTCCTTCACGGATTCTCCTTTGATTTTGGCCAATTTCTCCAAGGCCTTGGGATGCTGAAAATCTCCAGCAATGGCATAGACTGAATCCGTGGGAATGATGGCAACATCACCTTTTTCAAAGCGTGCCACGCATTCTTCAACCGTACTCATATTAAGACTATCAGGAAAGAGGGTATAGACCATGGAGAAAGAGATTTTTACGCTACAAAAAGGTACAAAAAAAAGCCCCGCATTACTGCAGGGCTCTGGGTCAAAAATTTGAGTCAAATTTAGCTGTTCGCCTTGGCGTGATCTTCCAAGAACTTCGCCAAACCGATGTCGGTCAACGGGTGCTTCAACAAGGCTTCCATTGCGCTCAATGGTCCTGTCATCACGTCCGCGCCAATCTGCGCACACTGAATGATGTGCATCGGGTGACGTACGGAGGCGGCCAAGATTTCAGTGCCGAAATCATAGTTGTCGAAGATCACACGGATGCTCTCGATCAAATCTAAACCGTCGGTTGAAATGTCGTCCAAACGGCCGATGAATGGGCTCACGTAGGTCGCACCAGCTTTGGCTGCCATCAAGGCTTGGCCTGCTGAGAAGATCAAGGTACAGTTCGTCTTGATGCCTTTGCTTGAGAAGTACTTCAATGCCTTCACCCCGTCTTTGATCATAGGGATTTTTACGACGATTTTCTCATCGATAGCGGCCAATTCTTCTCCTTCTTTAATCATCGCATCGTAGTCAGTTGCGATCACTTCTGCGCTCACATCACCGTCGACGATATCACAAATAGCCTTATAGTGGACTTTCACGTTTTCCGTTCCGCTGATGCCTTCTTTGGCCATCAATGAAGGATTGGTTGTCACCCCGTCTAGTACGCCCAATTCCTGAGCTTCTTTAATCTGTTCGAGGTTCGCTGTATCAATGAAAAATTTCATGTGTTGTGGTATTGAATTTATTCCGGGTCAAAAGTAAGGCATTCCCGAGACTTTAGGGCACAAAAAAAGGGCAAGCTACTCACATCACACCGCTACGACCGACTACCCTTGCTGCGTTCCCGCCCTGGGGGATTCACCAGGAGCTGGTTGTGTGAGACTTGCCCGGGGCAAAGTTACGTGAACAAAGTCCCCGCCACCAACGAATTTTAACAATTTTTAATCGGTCCTATTGGCCTATATTTGTTGCAACCGCAAAACAAAAGCCGACAATGCAGCAAGACACTCATTTGATCAAACCTCACGGCCAGAAACTCGCCTTGATCATTATCGTTCTAGGAATCACCATGTTCATGGTGAGTTACCTCGGCGATCCAGCCTTCATGTTCAAGAATTTTTGGATCGGGTTCATCTACCAATGGTTGTTGCCTATTGCCCTGGGCGTATATGCCATCAACGGTGCACGCAAGGCTAACGGCGGTTTTATCACTTATAAAACGGCGCTAGGAGTTTCGGCCTTAGGTCTGATTTTAGGAACTGCGGTAGTGGTACTTTTCAATGCATTGATGTACAACGTGATAGATACTGATTTTAAAGCGTTGATGGAAGAGGAGACCTTGCAGTTCACCTATGATATTCTGGAAAAATTTGGTGCGGACGATGCCCAGGTGGAGGAGGCCATTGCGGAACTTGAGCAAAGAGATTCCTTTGGGATGATGAGCCAATTCAAAGGCTTGACCATCGTCAGTGTGTTTTACCTCGTATTGAGTTTGGTATTGGCTGCGATTATGAAAAAAGAAGAACCTGTCCTGTAAACAAAGATGAGCACTTTAGACCTGAGCATAGTTATCCCTCTATTTAACGAGGATGAGAGTTTACCAGAACTGACCGAGTGGATTTCGCGTGTCATGGACCGCGAGGGCTATACCTACGAAATCATTTTTGTCAACGACGGCTCTACCGATAACAGCTGGCAGGTCATCCAGGAACTTCGCACGGAAAATGCCAACGTCAAGGCCATTTCATTTCGCCGCAACCAAGGCAAAAGCGCGGGCTTGAATCAAGGATTTAAAGCGGCTTCAGGCCAGGTAGTCATCACCATGGACGCCGACCTTCAGGACAGCCCGGAGGAAATACCAGAATTGCGTAAAATGATTTTGGAAGAGGGCTACGATTTGGTAAGTGGCTGGAAGCAGAAGCGTTACGATCCGCTGACCAAGACCATTCCGACGAAGCTTTTCAACGCGGCGACCCGCCGCATATCCAAGATAAAGCTCAATGACTTTAATTGTGGTTTGAAAGCCTACCGCCTTGAGGTGGTGCACAATATCGAAGTCTACGGCGAGATGCACCGCTACATTCCGTTTTTGGCTAAAAACAAAGGATTTGGCAAGATCGGGGAGAAGGTAGTGCAGCACCAGGCCCGTAAATACGGCACGACTAAGTTTGGTTTAGATCGATTCATCAACGGCTTCCTCGACCTGGCCACCCTAGCGGTGATGGGCAAGTTTGGTCGCCGTCCTATGCACTTTTTCGGCGCTGCCGGAACGCTTATGTTTACCTTGAGCATCGCCCTGTTGGCCTACCTTGGTGGGTACAAGCTTTGGGCGCTGAGCGCTGGGATAGAGGCCCGATTAATTACTGAAAATCCACTCTTCTACATCCTCCTGGCCCTGACCATTATGGGGGTTCAACTCTTCGGCGTGGGATTCATTGCCGAGTTGTTGTTGCGCGAGAGCAATAAGAAGCACGATTACACGATCAACGATAAAATAGGTTTGGATTAATGGCCCACGCTGCCACTTCCCCAAAGTATGCGCTCATTTCTCCGACGTTCAAGCGCCCGGATGAAGTCACCGAATTCCTCCAAAGCCTTACCGCCTTGGACTACCCGCAAAGTGGTTTTGAAATCATCTTAGGAGACGGTACCCCGGGGGATGAATTGCGACCAGAATTGGCTCCTTATCTGGACCAATTACCGCTTCAAATTTATTATGAGGAATACCTGCCCGTCTCGGATGCCCGCAACCGCGCAGCCTCCTTGGCCACGGCCCAGTACTTCATCTTCCTCGACAGCGATTGCATCATCCCGCCCGGCTATCTCCGCGCCATCGATGCCTTCCTCGAAACATACCCGGACACCACGCTCTTCGGCGGTCCCGATGCGGCCTCAGCCGACTTCACCGACCTTCAAAAAGCCATCAACTTTTCGATGACCAGCTTCCTCACCACCGGAGGCATACGCGGCGGTAAAAACACCCTGACCTCATACCAACCACGCGGCTTCAATATGGGCATGAGCGCCGAGCTCTTCCGCTTAGTCGGGGGCTACGACGAAAACTTCGTCTGTGGCGAAGATGTCGAGCTCAGCCTCCGCCTTCAAAAAGCACGCGCCATCAGCCGGTTCATCCCAGAGGCCCATGTATACCACAAGCGCCGCGCCACGCTCAAGCAATTCCGCCGCCAGGTCTTTCGCTTCG
>JAYPCB010000095.1:0-6790 GCA_038124525.1 Cryomorphaceae bacterium | reverse complement strand
CACTTTTGTTGGAATTATAAATCTCTATCTGGTTTTTTTCTAAATGCTTCGGCTTGCGTACTTTTGTTATTTAGAATTAATTTAAATAAGATGCGTTTTACCCCAATTTTCCTCGCCATCCTTATTGCCGCCACCAGCTGTACAACCCCAGAAAACAGCGCCTCTTCCGCGCCAAGCAAACCCATCATCTTGTGTACCACAAGCATCATGACGGATTGGCTAAGCAACATCGCCGGGGAGCGTTTTGAGGTAAAAGCATTGCTAGACAAAGGCATCGACCCACATACCTACAAGCCAAGCAAGAAAGATTTGGATGCCATTCGAGCGGCGGACGTCATCATCTACCACGGCGTTCATTTGGAGGGAAAAATCATAGATGTCCTGGAAAAGATTCAAGGCAAATTGATCATTGATGCGGCGGCTCACGTTCCAGATTCTATTATTATTAGCGACCCAAATTTCCCAGCGAGCAAGGATCCACATTACTGGTTTGATACAGAGCTCGTGAGATTTATCATTGGAGATATAGGCCAAGCATTATCAAGCGCCTATCCAGAGAGCGATTCAGAAATTTTAGCCGGTGTACAGCAATACCAAGCGGGCATTGCGGCGATCACGGATAGCGTTGCAGCGATTGTGAACAGTATTCCTGAGGACAACAGGTTGGTGGTGACCACCCACGATGCATTGAGTTACTGGGCGCGTACGTTTAACATGAAGGTGAATACCCTACAAGGGGCCTCGACTGTTTCTGAATTTGGACTAAAAGAAGTGACAGATTTGGTCAACTTCATTTGTGCAGAGGGGGTGCCAGCGATTTTCTTGGAAAACATTGTAAGCCCGCAGGCAATGGAAAGTGTGCAGCGTGGGTGCGCGGCAAAAGGCTGCTCAGTGGTACTAGGCCCGGAGCTTTTAAGCGACTCATTGGGACCAGAAGAGGATCAAGATACGTACCTTGAAATGCTCATATACAACGCCAATTTGTTGGCCACTTACTTAAAATAATCTTTGAACGACCTCATTAAATACCTTACCCTTTCGGACCCCAATGTTCGATACGTGGCCCTCGCTATTTTGCTATTGGGCGGGGTCAGCGGTGCGGTCGGTACATTCAATTTTTTGCGCAAGAAAACCCTGGTCGGGGAAACCGTCGCCCACAGTATGCTGCCGGGCGTGCTTATCGCTTTTGTATTGAGCGGGGTTAAGGATCCATTGGTCTTAATCTCAGGTGCAGCCGTAAGCGGTTGGTTATCTATCTGGGTGGTGGATTACATCACCAGACACAGTAAAATTAAAGGAGACAGCGCCTTAGCTATAGTCCTATCGAGCTTTTTCGGACTGGGTATAGTGATGCTCACAGTGATTCAGCGCACCTACGGCAGAGAGCAAAGCGGTTTAGATCATTACATCTTTGGAAATGCGGCAGCGATGAGCCCGGAGGATAGTGTGGTCTTTGCAATCATTTCAGTGGTTGTATTGCTTATTGTAGCTTGGCATTACTTCAGTTTAAAGGCGGTTGTGTTCAACCAAGATTTCGCACAAAGCGTGGGTATAAATACCAAATGGATTGAAACGCTGATCAGCTTTATCACCATTTTGAGCATTAGTGTGGGGATCAAAGCGGTGGGCATTGTGATGATGAGCGCCTTGCTGATTATTCCACCAACGGCCGCTAGGTTCTGGACCGACAAACTAGGCCGAATGTTATTGATTAGCGGCGCCTTCGGCGCTATTTCCGGTTGGCTAGGGGCATTTATCAGTTACAGCTATTCGAGCATGCCGACCGGCCCGTGGACCATTGTGATGATCAGCTTGATTGCTTTTATCTCGATGATGTTTGCCCCGAACAAAGGAGTGGTTTTTCAGCGTTGGAGCAAGCTTTTGGTCAAGCGCAGAATGAACGAGGAGAACTTGTTGAAAACGGCGGTACAATTAGAAGTACGCGGCCAAGGGAAACTCTTCAATCGCAGAAGCATCAGCGCACGCCAATTCTTTGATACCCGATTGTGGAACAGAACCATTAAGCGCTTGCGCAGAAAAGGCTTGGTTAAGAGAGTACACACAGGATTTACTTTGAGTACAGAAGGCCGCGCCATTGGTGCTGAGATTGATAGACGCCACAAGATTTGGGAGGTGTATTTGCAGCGTCGCATGCAGATGAGTGTACACCTAGTCCACGACGAAGCCGATACCATGGAGCACTTTTTGACGCCAGAAATTGAGGCAGAGATTTTAAAGGAATTGGGCCTTTGTAGTAGGTTTAATCCCTTGCTTGAAATACACGAAATAGTCCCAGAGGGCGCATAGTATGGATGCTTTTTGGATCATCATTACAGGCTTTTTAGTAGCATCTTCTACGGGGATGTTGGGCAACTTATTGCTGTTGCGCCGAATGAGCATGATGGGCGATGCCCTGAGCCATGCCGTGCTTCCAGGAATTGTAATTGCCTACCTCATCAGCGGTTCTCGCGCTTCTTTACCGTTGTTTTTAGGCGCGATCGTGATGGGTGTGGTGACGACGCTTTTGATCCAATTCTTTTCTTCCAAAGGCAAGATGCAATCCGACGCCGCGATGGGAACGGTCTTTGCCTTTTTGTTTGCCGTGGGGGTGATCTTAGTGACCCGATTCGCCGGCGAGGCAGATATTGATGCAGATTGTGTATTGCACGGAGAAATTGCCTTTGTACCCCTTCAAACCTCTTCTTTTTTGGGCCTCAACGTTCCCGCCCCAGTGTGGACACTCTTGGTGTTGTTGTTTATCATTCAGGTGATTTTTTGGTGGGGCTACAAGGGTTGGATGATAACTTCCTTCAACAATGAATATGCGCAAAGCATAGGGATTCGCACCGTCCTGTGGCACTACAGCTTAATGGCGGCAACCTCGGTGGCTACCGTGGTGAGCTTTGAAAGTGTGGGCGCTATTTTGGTCATTGCCTTCTTAGTAGTTCCTGCGGCAAGTGCGTACTTAATCACCGATAACTTTAAGAGAATGACCCTGTTGATTATGCTGCAGGGACTGATCAGTGCAATCCTAGGTTATTATATCGCTGAATGGGTAGGCGGTTCCATCAGCGGATCTATGGCTGTGGCCAGTTTCTTTCAGTTTGCGGCTTGCTTCGCTTGGAGTAAGGTTGGGGCAAAAAAAGAGGGCTAAAGTCCCCACTCTAGCCCTCACTCGCTTAACACAAAAACACGTAGAATCGTTGTTTTCAAACGACAATGCAAACCTCGTGCCGAAAAATGGCGCAAGGAAAAAAACTTGTGTTAAGAGTTTGTTACCAGGTGGCGTCCGGGTAGGTACGCGGCAAACTTTGCATCTCGGCAAGGATATATCCCAGGTGGGCAGAGTGTATGCCGTATCGCCCGCCAGTTTGAGCCCAGGCATTATCATCAGGGCGAGAGAGCGTGGCCATCTGAAGCACTTCATCGACTTTTTCCAGCCAAGCAGATTTTAGTGTAGGGAAGGCTACGAAACTTGGATCCAGCTCTTCAAAAATTGGAGAAGATTCAAACAATTCACCGGCCCACATCCAAAGGTCGTTTATGCTTTTTTGAACTTTCTCGTGGCTTTCTTCTGTGCCGTCTCCCAAACGAACCACCCATTCTGCGCTCCACTGCGCGTGATAGGCAATTTCTTTGATGGACTTTTCTGCGACCTCTGCAATAGGCGCATAGGTACAATTTCTTAGCGCGTCGTACAGGTAAAAATTGAAGGTGTCCATGAAGAAACTACGCACAACGGAATCTCCCCAATGGCCGTTTGGCTGTTCTACCAACAAGGCGTTGCGGAAATCCATGTGGTTGCGGAAATAGGCGAGGGAGTCCTCTGTGGTAGCGCCCCCTTTTAATTCTGCTAGTTGTTGGTACAACAATCGCGCGCGACCGATATGGTCTAATGCGGTATTAATGATCGCTATATCCTGCTCTAAAACAGGACCCGCCGAACACCATTTGCTGAGCTGTTGCCCTAAAATCAAGGCATCGTCAGCGAGGAAAAACAAATATTCTTCTAAAGCATCTTCTTTGGTGAAGTCGCGCTTCACACCGTTTAACCATCCTCCCCCCATGGCTTACATGTGTTCGACATCATCAGGAATGTCGTAGAAGGTGGGGTGGCGGTATACCTTGTCGTCGCTAGGAGCGAACAAAGGCTCTTTTTCGTCCGGCGAACTTGCGGTGATTTGGTCCGAAGGAACAACCCAAATACTGATGCCCTCTGAGCGTCGAGTATAGACGTCGCGAGCGTTTTTAATAGCCATATCGGCGTCGGCGGCGTGAAGGCTACCTACGTGTTTATGGGCAAGTCCGTTTTTGCTGCGGACAAAGACTTCGTAAAGCTTCCAGTGGTTCTTATTCATGCGGTTGTAATAGGTTAGGCTGCTGAGGTTCTGTTTTCTTTCCGCTTGGCTTCTTTTTCAGCGTAGGCGAGCGCGGCTTCACGCACCCAAGCGCCCTCTTCGTGCGCTTTCACGTGATGGGCAATACGCTCTTTATTGCAAGGCCCGTTGCCTTGAATAACGTTGTAAAACTCGTCCCAATTAATTTCTCCGAAATCGTACGACCCACGCTCCTCGTTCCACTTCAAATCAGCATCCGGAATAGTAAGCCCGAGGTAATGCGCTTGTGGAACGGTTTTATCGATGAATTCTTGACGAAGGGTATCGTTGCTCTTGCGCTTGATTTTCCAGCGCATGCTCTGCTCTGAGTTTGGGCTATTGTCGTCAGACGGTCCAAACATCATGAGTGAAGGCCACCACCAGCGGTTCAAGCTCTCTTGCGCCATTTTCTTTTGTTCAGGGGTTCCTTGGGCCAATTTCATCACGATCTCGTATCCCTGACGTTGGTGGAAACTTTCCTCCTTACAGATTTTCACCATGGCACGAGCATAAGGCCCGTAGCTGGTGCGCGTCAACATCACTTGGTTTTGAATCGCAGCACCGTCGACCAACCATCCGATCGTTCCCATATCTGCCCAAGAAGGGGTGGGGTAGTTGAAGATCGAGCTGTATTTCGCTTTTCCGCTTTGCAGGTCCGCAATCATTTGGTCGCGACTTGTGCCTAATGTTTCAGCGGCGCTATACAAATACAAACCGTGTCCAGCCTCGTCCTGCACCTTGGCAAGAAGAATGAGCTTGGCACGCAGCGATGGTGCTCGCGTGATCCAATTTGCTTCTGGCTGCATCCCAATAACCTCGCTGTGGGCGTGCTGAGAAATCTGACGCACCAAGGTCTTGCGGTATTTTTCGGGCATCCAGTCTTTCGGCTCCACCTTATTTTCGGCGTCGACGTAAGCCTGAAACTTTTCTTCTAAAGAGATGTTGGTTCCCATGTATCTGTGTATTTGGTCGTTTACAAAGTTAAAACACAACAACTAATGGTTGTTAATGGTTTAATATTGCGTTCTACCTTTACACCACAAATCCAGAAGCATGTTTAAATTCTTCAAGAAAAACTCTACAGAAAGCCCATCCCTACAGAAGGAATCGAACGAGAAAGGCGACGGTCATTTCCACGCGGTCACCGTTAAAGAGGTGCGTCGTGAGACCGAAGATGCCGTGAGCATTGCCCTTAACTTGCCTGCGGATGGTGCAGACTTTTCATTCTTACCAGGACAATACCTTACCCTGAAAGCCAACATTGGCGGGGAAGAGGTGCGCCGATCGTATTCGGTTTGTGTTGCTCCACACGAGGGCGAGCTGCGCGTTGCCGTTAAAGAAATCGAAGGAGGTAAGTTTTCAACATATGCCAACCGCGAACTAAAGGCGGGCGACGCTATTGAAAGTATAGCGCCAACAGGCAATTTTACTTGGGCGCCTACGGGCAACGCCTCACACGTTGTGGGCTGGGCCGCAGGTTCGGGTATCACTCCGGTAATGTCTATCGCGAAAAGCGTTTTGGCGAGCGATGATGCCAGCACCTTTACCCTTTTCTATGGGAATAAGAACAGCAATAGCATCATTTTCAAAGATGCTATCGACGATCTAAAGAACATCTACCTCGAGCGCTTCGAAGTACACCACGTATTGAGCCGTGAGGACCAGGGCACCGACCACCTCAAGGGAAGAATAGATGCCGCAAAGGCAGAAAAATTTGCACAATCGTTGATCGACCTAAACAAGGTGACAGCACATTACCTGTGTGGGCCACAAGAGATGATCGAAACGGTAAGCGCCAAGCTCGAAAGCATGGGCACGGCGAAATCAAACATTCACTTTGAGTTGTTCAACACCTCAGCACCTTCCACAGAAGCGCAAGCCGCCTCTGAATCAAGAGCTTCGGCCAACGCTTCGGTAACCGTGGTATTGGACGGCGAGGAGACCCATTTTGAAATGGGGCCTAAGGACTATGTCTTGGACGCAGCCCTAGATGCCGGAGCCGATGTTCCCTACGCATGTAAAGGCGCCGTTTGTTGTACCTGTCGTGCCAAAGTGTTGGAAGGATCTGCCGAGATGGTCATGAACTATGCACTCGTAGACGACGAGGTGAAAGACGGCTATATCCTTACCTGTCAAAGCCACGCCACGAGCGATAAACTAGTAGTAAGTTTCGATGAGTAAAAGCAGTCCTAGAAAGAACGGCGTAAGCGACGAACCCGGACCTTCTTTTCACGAGAAGAAGCCGAAGAACGCCAAGGACTACAACATCGGTAAGGGCGCGAAAAAGCGCATGAACAAAGCCAAAAAGTACGGCACTGGCCCGAAAAAAAGGCGATAGCCACAGCACAAAAAAGCCCCGTATTTACGGGGCTTTTCTTTTAAAAGACGTTGTTGCTTCGGTCGATGTCTAGCAT
>JAYPCB010000094.1:0-6871 GCA_038124525.1 Cryomorphaceae bacterium | reverse complement strand
AACCTTGGTTCCCGCAACTTCACCTCATCCTCTCCCGCCCTTCCGGGCAATGGGCGCTCAGCAGCAACCCGCATATGCCGCTTCGATTACAATGGTCCGGTACCCTGTTGCGCTCCCACACCACCAAGACACTCAAAGGCCAAATTCTCGATCATCAAGGCCAGCCCCTGCCAGAGATCGAGTTATTCTGCCAAGGCAAGCGCGTGCATACCGACGCGCTCGGCCGCTTCGCCTTTCATCACCTCACCGGCGAGACCGCTACCGTGTATATTGCGCCCACCAGTTTGCCCTTCGCCACCTTTCCCGTCGAAGGCTATACGCGCGAACTTGCCCTAGCCAAGCGCACCACTTCGCTCGCCATCCACTGCTTTAAAAGCTCTGGCGTCCACGGCACCGTCCGCATACAATACGACTCCGCCAAAGCCTTCCGACCCCGACCAAATCCCGCACTCCGCGCCATCCTCACCCACCGCGACGGCACCACCTATACTACCCAATTAACTTCTAACAACACCTTTCAAATCAGCGGTTTACGAGAAGGAGTCTACACCGCTCGCCTCGACAACACCGGCGACCTATTCCAATCCCTTCCCGTCGAACTCTACATCGAAGAAGGCACCCTCGTCCCCGTCGAGCTCCTGCTGATCGAACGCTCTCAACACATGCCCATCCAACGCCTATGAAACCTTTCCTATTTCTCTTACTTCCACTGCTCGCACCCGCACAAAATTTCTACGTCGAAGCCAGCTCCGCACTGACCATTGAATATGCGCCCTTTGCCCTCATTCGGTTAGATGCCGGTGAAACCACCGCGCACCCTCCCGCTCCGCCAGAGGCGGGCTGGCCCACACTTCAAGTCCCCTTTTCTCTCGACCCTCATTACCTCGCCTTCACCCTGTCCGGCCATCAAAACCAGGGCCTCATGATCAGCGCATCACCCCCTTCAGGTCTTCTGCTTCGTGCTTCACTTGGTCCGGCCGGCTCCCTCGGATCCACCGTCCTTACCAACGCCCCTACACTCCTCACCACACTGACTCGCGGCACCGCCCAAGGCCTCCAGCCCCAAACCGGAATTCCCTTGCTCCTCACCCTCGAACGAGGCACACTGTATCACCTTTTATCCGCTCAACATTCATGGACCGACCTAATTCTCGAAATTCAATGAAAACTAACTTACTTGGTGTGTTCATGCTATTGACTTTCAATACTTTAAAATCACAGAGTATCAATGTCATTATGTGGTCAGATTATGCCGTTATTGACGAAAACCACCTCGATCCGCCCCATACCGCAGGGGCAGATTATGCCCAAAACATTGCCTTGCCAACCCAAGCCTTGTTGGCCATCGAAGAACTGGAGCCAGAGACCCCGTGGTGCCTTTCTGTCCAACACTCCCATTCCATCGGCGGGGCAGCCCTTTACGCTCGTGTGAGATATGATTTGTTGAGGCCAGAGAATTGGGATCCGAGCTCGCCCGTAGAAGCTCCCATCTCCTTGTCCGCCGAACCCCTTATTAGTGGTATCGGGTCCATCCGCGAACTCGTCGTTGAATTTGAATTGCGAGGGGCCAGCGTGGCAACAGATTATGACCTGCGCGCCGAGAATCTATTGTGGACTTTGACGGGCGGCGGCTGCCCCGCCGCCCCGTAGGGGCAAAAAAAATTGCCCGGCCTCCGGCCGGGCAACTCAATATATGTGAACTTAAAATTTAAGCGAGTTGAATATCTACGCTTACCAAGTCTTTGAACATCTCCAAACGCGCGTTAATCTCAGCAGTAGTAAGGTCTGCCACACGCTCGGTTCCAAATTTTTCTACAGTAAAGCTCGCCATGGCAGAACCCCAAATGACCGCACGCTTCATATTTTCAAAGCTAATATCACCAGTCTTCGCGAGGTATCCGATAAAGCCGCCCGCGAACGTATCGCCAGCACCTGTTGGATCAAATACTTCCTCCAATGGCAAGGCCGGCGCGCTAAATACTTTGTCCTCGTGGAACAACAACGCGCCATGCTCACCCTTCTTGATGATCAAGTATTTCGGGCCCATGGTCATGATCTTCTTCGCCGCCTTCACCAAGCTGTACTCCTCAGACATTTGGCGCGCTTCCTCATCATTGATGGTCAACACGTCCACGCCCTTGAGCGCCACCATCAAATCATCCCAGAAGTGGTCCATCCAGAAGTTCATGGTATCAAGTACGACGAGTTTTGGTCGCTGAGGCAATTGGTCCAATACCTTTTGTTGAATCGACGGCATCAAATTCCCCAACATCAAGTACTCACAATCCTTAAAACTATCAGGCACGATTGGATTAAAGTGCTCTAATACATTAAGTTGCGTATCAAGAGTATCGCGAGTGTTCATATCCAAATGGTACTTCCCTTTCCAGAAGAACGTCTTGCCGTCAGGAATGATTTGCACCCCTTCGAGGTCCACGCCCTTGCTCTTCAACAAGTCCAAATGCTCTTGCTCGAAGTCCGCTCCCACCACAGAAACGATGTTGCTCTTCTCCACGTGGTAGCTCGCGCTCAACGCGATATAAGTCGCCGCACCCCCAAGAATGCGATCCGTTTTTCCGAAAGGCGTCTCGAGCGCGTCGTACGCCATGGTTCCAACTGTAAGTAGGCTCATGTGCTTGAATTTATGGGGCAAAGGTACGCGGGGCCAATTAGTTTCGCAACGAATCCCTAGTAACAAAAAAGCCGCGCGGATGCGCGGCTTCTAGAATTGGTCTTAAAACCCAATTATTCTGCATATACCGAATGTATGCGCTGATATACAATTCTAGCTCCAAAGCCATCGGGCATAATCTCGTTCATTTTACTATTCTTTTGGATATCCTCCCACCCGTCTAAGTCACTTGGCAGCAAAACACCCCCACAATGTTGAATAGCATCAGAATAGGTGTCAAATCCGTCGATCGTTAGCACTGTCGCATGATTCGATGTTGCCGGGGCTAACACACGATACAGTTCCCAGCTCTTTGTAGGGATATTTCCTTCCTTCGCGTGTCGTTCAAACCATGGGCCCCAAAGCTCTTTATTCTCATCAATAAAGCCCTGTACATTTTCCGGCTGGCCATAATTCCATACCCAGTACTTATTTCCACCGTTGAACCAATATGCTTCGGACATAATGATCATGTCCCCCACAGTACTTGACATCCCCTCAGTTAAGGCCTCTTCCACAGATACGGGCAGGGCGTCCATGACATCGCTCGTCCATATGTTACGGTCAAAATCCTCTACGCTTTCGAAAATATTGGCAAACACATAATTATGATTACCGCCTTGATCCATGCGCTTAGCCAAAACCCAGCCAAGCATATCGCCTTTATCCATAGCTGCTTTAGCTACTTTCGACCAATACTCGATTTCTCTTCGTTCAAATTCAGCAGATTGAGATGGGTCGACCTGTCGGTACTGCATGTAGATGTACACTTGTTCCTGCGCTATTGCAGGCACTGTCAATGCGAACGCAAAGACTAGAAGTAAGATTCGTTTCATATCTAATTGTTGTTGGTTACATAACAATTAGGCCAGAGGCGTTTAGGCTGGTAAAAAGTTACATTTTTTCAACCATAAAATTTCCCCCTAAAGAATTTTTAACCTCCAAAACACTTTTTCTTCCGAAGTATTGTACACTCCCGCACTTTGATGTATTATTGCAGCCCGATTTGAAAGAATTGGACACAATATTCCTCCTTAGCTCAGTTGGTTAGAGCATCTGACTGTTAATCAGAGGGTCCTTGGTTCGAGCCCAAGAGGAGGAGCAACAGAAAAGCCCAGCACAGAGTGTTGGGTTTTTCTTTTTACATACAATTTGCATACAAAATCGGTCCAAAATACCTCTAACGGATGTAAGCAGAGGGTAAGTTTAACCGCGCTGTAGCAGGTCTTTAACTTAGTAAGAGTATATTTAACTCTTATGAAAAAATATTTCCTTTCTGCTCTACTCGCCGTAGGCTCCTTTTCAGCTTGGTCACAAAGCCTTCCATTCGATTTTGAATCTGCCACTTCTGGTATGGTAGGCTACGACAATGCGACCTTCACCATTGTCAACAACCCAAGTACATCAGGCAACAGCAGCTCCAAAGTGGCCAAAATCGTGAAAACCACTGCAGGCGATTTATGGGCAGGAGGAAAAATCACCAATGTATCCTCATTAAACTTTTCAGCCGCCTCGACCAGCGTGCTTTCTATGAAAGTCTACACGACCGAGCCTGTGGGCACGGTGATCAAAGTAAAGCTTGAGAACCCATACACGAGCGAAGTCGATGCCGTAACTACTGTGAGCGGCGCATGGCACACGCTCACCTTCGATTTCGGAATCCCAGCCCCATCGGGCAGCGCAGATCTCGTCATCATGCCACAGCCTTTCACCGCTGGAGGAGGCAACACCTTTTATGTAGACGATATCCAACAAATCGCCGGAAACATTGCGCCACAAAGGCCAGGGCTGCCCATCACCTTTGAGTCCGGCACTACACCCGATCATTTCTTCAGTTTTGAGAGCGCCACCATGGACATCGTTGCAAACCCCACTTCTGATGCAACCAACAACAGCTCTTTAGTGGGGAAAATCGTCCGTTATCTAGGGGCTCCTTATGGCGGGAGTGTGATCACTTTTGCCAACAACATTGACTTCGCTAATCACCCTCAAATCACCATGAAGGTGTGGACCTCTGCCCCAGTGGGGACTTATGTGACCTTGAAAGCAGAGAAGCCGTTTTGGGGCGAAGAGCGCAGCGTGCAAACCACGAAAACCGAGCAATGGGAATTGCTCACGTTCGATTTTACGAATGCCCCAACGGACATGCCTAGCTTGGCCTTTTTGTTTGACTTCACAGCAGGCAGCACCAATGTGGGGGATGGTACGGCAACTTCAACCTTTTATTTCGATGAGATTAAGTTTGCTAACGTTCCGTTGGGCGAGGAGGAATTGTGGAAATTGGGCCCAATTCATATCTACCCTAACCCCACCACTGATCGTTGGATCCTGAACTTCGCAAACGGGTCAATTCTGCGCGCTGAAATCTTCAATATGGAAGGTCGCGTACTCGACATCATCGACGGCAATGGCGAAGCTGCGCTTGAAATCAATGCTACCAACTATGCCGACGGCATCTACACTGCAAAAATCACCACAGCCAACGGCTCGGAAGTGATTAGATTAGTGAAACATTAATCATCGGTTCGTAGCCCCATGCTAAAGATTCGAGGTTTATTCCTGTTGCTTTCTCTGCTCACCTTACAGGGGGTTGTGGCGCAGTCCGACAACTTGGTCAAGCGCTACCTCAACAATGTATTGAGCGAAAGTGGGGACCCTTCGGCGCCCAAGCTGATCAACTACCCGACCGTCGCTTATGCGCCGGAAACGAGTTGGGAATTGGGCGTATCGAGCTTGTACGTGTACTCTGCCAATAGAGACCTCAGCAACCGCCTCAGTGAGATTAAGGCCTTCACCTTTTATACCCTCGAAAATCAATACGGATTTTGGCTCGATCATGCGTTGTACACCGACGAAAACAAGTGGTTTTTATACGGTCGCGCACGCTATCAAAGCTTTCCACTGTTTTATTACGGTATAGGCCGCGAGACACCGTCCGAGCACATTGCCTTGATCGACGGGGAATACACCTTGTTCCGAGAGCGATTGCTGCGTGAGACTTTGCCGTCGCTGTATTTTGGATTGGAATTAGACTACCAAGGTCTGAACCGAGTAAATTACATCGATACCGAAACGGATTTTGAGCTCCCGGAAGTGGGCGCTATGGGATCCAACAACCTGGGCATAGGCCTGGGGCTACTTTACAACAACATCCACAACGCCATGAACCCGCGCGAAGGTCTGTACAGCGAATGGGCCTTCATGAATTACAACACCGCGGCGGGTAGCGATTACAACATGACCACCTACGTCATCGATAACAGAATCTACCGTCCGGTAAAGGAGAACACCGTTTTAGCCGCACAGGTCTATGGCCAATTCACTTCTGGCAACGCCCCCTTCAATATGCTCGCGCTCATGGGCGGAGAAAGTTTGATGCGCGGGTATTACCTCGGGCGGTACCGCGACAAAAACTTGGTAGCGGGGCAAGTAGAATACCGCATCTTGCCCTTTCAATTTTCCAAGCGTTGGGGGGCGAGCGTGTTCCTGGCAGCTGGACAAGTGTATGGGGATGAATATGGATTTAATTGGGACCAATTCCTTCCTACCGGAGGCGCCGGCATCCGATACCTCATCTTCCCAGAAAAAGACATCTACACTCGAATAGATATATCTTTCACCGAAGAAGGCCGGGGAGTATATTTCTTCATCGGCGAAGCGTTTTAACTGACACTCCTCATGAAAACTCGACACCTCCTCACGGCACTTTTAATCAGCAGTGCCGCCATTGCTCAGACGAACGACTATGCCATCACTTCTTATGCTGAAGAAGGCTTCCTAGCCCCCAACACACATTATTTAGGGGAAGCTTGGTTGCAGTTCGCCATGCCTGCGGACTCATTGACAGGATACGGCATTACCAAGGCGGTGTTTAAGGCGAACTCAACGCTGAATTGGCACAAGCACAGCTCAGTCCAAGTATTGGTGATTGTCGACGGCGTAGGCTACTACCAAGAGCGTGGCAAGGAGCCCGTGATCATGAAAGAAGGCGATATCATCAAATGCCAACCCGGCACCGAGCATTGGCATTCCTCTTCCAAGGAACACGATGTAACCTACTTGGCAATTTACGGCGGCACTACCCCCACAGAATGGACCGAAGAATTGACCCGCGAAGCGTACGATGCGGTGGCGGAGAAATTGGCTACTTCAAAATAATCCTGCCAATAAAAAACCCCCTTCTCACGAAGGGGGTTTAAG
>JAYPCB010000093.1:0-6926 GCA_038124525.1 Cryomorphaceae bacterium | reverse complement strand
CACAACAACGTATATAACTCATATCCGGGCGCATCGTCCTTTTGGTTATCTTGAAGGAAACCAAAACGACCTCTGCTGATACGAGGTTATATACAAGACTTAGGCACCAGCAACGCACCAACCAATGAACAAAACCCTTATCTCTAATTCCCTACGATCTTTAGGGCTGTTGTATGCTTTGGATAAAGTCAGATTTCAACTAGAAAAGAGAAACAACAAGCAGGCGAATCGACTTTTTAGAAAGGCGAATCCTGATGTGAAATTACCCCCAGACTATTTGATGTACGAGTCATTTCAAATGAACTACGACAAATACTACACTGAGAGTATTGATGCCGCAAATTGGCTCGTTAACCATTTCAAGCGTCACGCTCCTTTGGAAAATGCAACCATACTGGACTGGGGCTGTGGACCGGGGAGAATCATCAGGCATTTACCTGAAATCCTAGGTGAGAACTGTTCCTACTATGGAACCGACTACAATGCAAACTCTATCGCATGGTGCTCGGAAAACCTACCTAAAATTGACTTTAACCATAACGGACTTGAAGCAAGACTACCCTACCAAGACGACATGTTCGATGTGATTTATGGAATATCCATTTTCACGCACCTTTCTGAACAACTGCACTACGACTGGACAGCCGAGCTACTGCGAATTCTTAAACCTGGAGGCATACTCTTTCTAACCACTCAGGGAAATGCGTTTAAGCAGAAACTGAGCGAAGAAGAAATTGGCCACTTCAACCAAGATAAACTCGTCATCCGAGGGAAAGTCAAAGAAGGGCATCGCACCTATTCTGCCTTCCACCCTCCTGCTTTTATGACTAAACTCTTCGCAGACGCTAAGGTTCTTGAACACATCGAACGACCCATAGAAACCGGAAGAAGCCTTCCTCAAGACATCTGGATAGTAACCAAATAATGCCGGTGCCTAACAACGTATATGATTCATGATCGGGCGCGTTGCACTTTTGGTTACCTTCAAAAAAAACTAAACCAAAACCACAAAGCTTATCACGAAGTCATATACGTGACTTGTACAGCATAAACTCTGGGTATGGAACTCTTGACTGCTCTTCTCCTGTTAGGACTCATTGTATTTGTTTGGTTCTTGCCTATACTCTCGATCTTGTCTTCAAGTAAAACTTCTGGTAACGAAAAGCTAGCCTGGATTCTCGCGGTGTTGTTCATCTCTTGGTTCGCTTGGATTTTCTATTTACTTCTCGCGCCACTTAAGAGAAAAGAATAGGACTTGACATTAGTAAAGTCCCAATGTCTTAACGCTACACTTTACGCTGCACAACTTCGTTTATGAAAAAGTTAGTATGAAACTTATGACATAATCAAGTTTTGGCGATAACTCCTAGATATCCACAAAGCCTTGATTATCTGTTACTCTGAAGTATCTTGACTATGTCCGATCTAGAAACCCCGCCATGCCACAAACACGAGATTAGCCCTCAATTGCAATTGGTGCGATTTTGGTGTATTTTTACATCAAAACAGTCAATATGAGTCGTCAAAGTATATCATTCACAGAGCCAAACAATGAATGGTTGAACAGTTTAGTTGAGTCTAAGGAGTACTCAAGTAAAAGTGAGATTGTCAATGATCTTATTAGAAAGGCACGTGAAAGTGCCAAAGAAGTGGAATTCATAAGAATGAAATTGGCATTGGCAGAAAAATCGGGGTTTACGAATGAGTCGGCAGCGGAAATTTTAGCCGAGAGTAAACGTCGAATCAATGGCAAATTATAAGCTTAGCAAACTTGCTAAAGAAGATCTGATAAGAATTCATGAATATGGTACCAGGAACTTCGGAGAAGTAAGAGCTGAAAAGTACTTTACGGCCTTCTTCGATAGGTTTGAGGAAATAGCCCAGCGTCCCTACTCATTCGAAGATGTATCCTACATCGCGCGTGGATACAGAAGATGCGTCTCAGGAGTGGACACTATCTACTTCAGAATTGAAAATCAAACGGTAGAAATCATGTCGATAATTGGGAGGCAAGATTACAAACCCTAAACGAGGGTGAACAATACATAACTCATATTTGGCTCCTCGTCCTTTTGGTAATCTTGAAGGAAACCAAAACAACCTCTGCAGACACGAGGTTATATTCTACATTGGAGATACTTAAAACGAAATTGGCCCTAGCAGAAAAATCTAGTTTTACAGATCAATCGACTTTATAGGTCCTCCAATCAATAAAGAGCCATGTACAGTAGAAATACTGTCCTATCTTCTAATGCTGTAATTCCAACTTAAACCGCCATGAAAATTAATTTCTTCCTAGTCTGCGCATTTGTTTTAAGCTCTTTGAGCACCTACGCTCAGAAAGCATCTTCAAAGGCCCCTAACTATAAGAAGATTGAAAAGAACATTTCCAAAGAAGGGCAGTACTTGTATTCTTCTTTGCTGGCTAGATTCTTGGAAGGTGATACGACGATGACCTTAGAGCAGAAGCGTCACTTGTATTATGGATACACCTTTCAAGACGCTTACAGTCCCTATGGACGCTCGGATTATCGAGATAGCTTGAAGCCGCTGTATGAGAAGGGCGAATTAGATACTTCGGATTTCTACCAACTCATATACTACACGGATCAAATCTTACAAGAGGATATGTTCGATATGAATGCGATGATGGATCAAATGTATGCCCATGATTTCCTAGGGAACCTACGGGAGTTAGGTATTCGTCAAATGCAATATTTCATGGTCATTGATGTCTTGCTGAGCTCTGGATCGGGATCAAGTGAGAAAGAAGCCATTTACGTCATATCTACTTCACATGAATATGAATTCTTGAGCGTCATTGGATTGCAATTTGGTGGAGAACAACAGTTAATCAAGCATTTCGATTATTTAACGGTACAGCCCAATGAATACGGGATAGAAGGTATGTATTTCGACGTAACACCTTGTCTTAATCATTTGAATCTGATGTTTAAATAGATCTGAAGGGACTCGCTTTCCCCACGGGCGATATGAGGTAACCCCATCTTTCCCTACTTTTGATACGTAATACCGCAGGCATACGTTTATACTTGCACCCAACGAAAGATTGCTTACATGACTATCATTGCCGGACCCTGTGTGATTGAAAGCCCTGCGCTGTTGCGAGAAGTCGCAGGGGAATTGGCCCGTATTAAAAAAGAGCTCAACGTTGAGATTTATTTTAAAGCCAGCTTTGATAAAGCCAATCGCACGTCCTTAAGCAGCTTTCGCGGTCCCGGAATTGAAGAGGGAATTACCATTTTAGAGGCCATTCGCGAAGAATTTGGTCTGCCCATTACTACAGATTTTCATACCCCAGAACAGATCGCCAGCCACGGACACCGCGTGGATATCATTCAGATTCCTGCCTTCTTGTGTCGTCAAACGGATATGTTGATTGAAGCGGGGAAAACCGGGAAAATCGTGAATATCAAAAAAGCCCAGTTCCTGAACGCCGAGAAGATGCAGTTCGCTGTGGATAAGGTGAAGTCCACGGGAAATGACCAGGTGTGGTTGACCGAGCGTGGTACCTTGTTTGGTCCAAGCGAATTGGTCGTAGATTTTAGAAATATCCAGAAACTTGCCGCCTTAACAGATCATGTGGTCATGGACTGTACGCACTCAGCGCAAGAAACCCAAAGCAATGATGGGACGACTGGAGGGAATAGGGCGTATGTACCTTATTTCGCTAAAACGGCTAAACTTTGGGGGGCGAACGCCTTTTTCATTGAAACGCATCCAAACCCTGATCAGGGGTTGTCGGACGGTCCCAATATGTTGAAACTCGCGGATTTAGAAAACCTCGTAAAAGACCTTTTATGATCCGCCTGATTATTAGTGATTGTGACGGTGTCCTCACCGATGGGAAGCTCTATTACGGGGCCGAAGGCGAAGTGCTCAAAGTCTTCAACGTGAAAGACGGTACGGCGATCAAAGCACTCATGGCGGAAGGCATTAAATTTGGTATTGTGAGTGGGCGTGGTTCGGCAGCTTTGGCAAGACGTGCGGAAGAATTGGGCCTAGATTTTTGCCAAATGAACATCAGCGATAAGGCTCAAGCCGTTGCTGCTATTCGCGCCCAATATGGCGTCGAAGTGGAGGAAACCCTTTTCGTGGGGGACGATACGAACGATTGTGCCGTGCGCTCGGAATGTGGTCATTTATATGCCGTGAACGATGCCGCAACGGAGTTAGTGAACATCTGTGACGTGCAGCTCAAGACTGCTGGAGGCGCTGGTGTATTTAAAGAAGTATTAGCCCGTATCCATGGACATTAATCAGCATATCATACAAAGCATTCAAGCCCAAGCCAATTCCCTTTTGCATATGGCGGGGCAGGACCGCAATGATTATCAAGGTGCCGTCGAGCTCATTGATGGGATGTCAGGCAAGTTGATTTTTACCGGCATGGGCAAGAGTGGGATTATTGCGAGAAAATTGGCCGCGACCTATTCAAGTACTGGAATCCCTTCCTTCTTCGTACATCCAGGAGAGGCCTACCACGGCGACCTGGGGATGATCGAAGCCAGTGATGTACTATTCGCCATTTCGAACTCTGGCCATACGCCCGAGCTTTTGAACTTACTCCAATACAGCCGAACGAAGCACGTTATAGGGCTCTCACAAAGTCACGACAGTGCCTTGGCCCAATTCTCCACTGTGCACCTTGAATGCAAGGTGGATAAGGAAATTTGTCCCCTGAATTTAGCGCCTACCACCAGTACTACTGCGGCCTTAGTGATGGGAGATGCGATTTGCGCAGCCCTGATGGAACTGCGAAAGTTCACCAAAGATGATTTTGCCAAATTCCACCCCGGTGGCACCTTAGGGCGCTCCTTGTTGACCAAGGCCAAAGACCTCATGATTACGGAAGTACCCATGGTCCAGCCAGAAGATGGTCTGCATGAGGTATTGCTACGTATCTCCGAAGGTCGACTAGGCCTCGTGGCGGTGGGTACTCCAAGTGATGTGCAAGGCGTGATCACCGATGGCGATATCCGTCGTGCCATGGCCTCTAGCTCGAATCCTAATGCCTTGATTGCTTCAGAGATGGGTACCAAAGCGCCCGTTTTTATTGATGAGCAGATGGGAGTGAGCGAGATGGATCGATTATTCCGTGAGAAGAAAATTATCACCGTCCTGGTGGGTTCCGCCCAAGATTTAAAAGGTGTGGTCCAATTCTATGATATCCATGGCTAAAGCTATTTGTATCATCCCGGCCAGATTAGAATCTTCTCGATTCCCCAATAAAATCCTCACCGACATACAAGGGATGACGATTTTTGAGCGCGTATACCACATCGCTCAGGTTTCTGGTGTGTTCTCTAAAGTCTTTATTTCCTCTCCGAATCCCGAAATTCTTGAATTGTGTGAACAGCGCGGCATTGCTGCTATTGCAACTTCAATCGATCATCCTTGTGGAAGCTCTCGTGTTTTTGAAGCAGCGCGTAGTGTTCAGGAGGATTGGGATATTGTGGTGAACCTTCAGGCCGACCAACCCTTCCTGCCTACTTCCTACCTCAAGACAGTAGTGGAGGCGGTGGGAGCTAACCCCATTGCGACCATCGCCTATGAAGAGGCGGGGGAGAAGGATGAGCATACGGTGAAAGTCATTCGCAATAAGAAAGGTGAAGGCGTGTATTTCAGTAGGTTTCCTATTCCGTTTTCAGTACCGGGTACTTCGGAAGTGGTGCGGTTGTGCCATTTGGGATTGTATGCGTACAAAAAGGAATTTGCGCTGTCGTACGAGGGGGATTTCAAATCGGCATTGGCCCTTCAAGAATCCTTGGAGCAATTGGATTTTATCCATCATGGATACAAGATTGATGTGGCCTTAGTACCGCATTCAGTGCCTGAGGTCAATGTTCCTGAGGATTTGGTGTTGGCGCAAAAGTTGGGTTTGTTTTAAGTATTATCCAAGCTGGCTTTTAGATGGCGCAAAAGATTCTTGCCATAGTGCCTATTGCGTCGATTTGAATCTGGGTGCGTTTCATTTCAAATACTCTGCTATCAACTATTACATAGTACCTTTGTTAATGTTCACATACACCTAAAAGAATTGGACCATGGCCCAACTAGAATGGCAAACCGTCAAGGAATACGAGGAAATCACATTTAAGCAGCTTAATGGCGTCGCACGCATTGCGTTCAATCGTCCTGAGGTGCGCAACGCATTTACTCCAAAGACCGTAGACGAGCTTTGGGAGGCACTCATCTTGTGCCACGAGAGCCAAGAAATTGGCGTGGTGCTCATTACAGGTGAGGGACCGTCACCGAAAGACGGCGGCTGGGCATTCTGCTCTGGCGGCGACCAACGCGTACGTTCGACCACCGGATATAAAGGAGAGAACGGCATCAATAGGTTCAATATCCTGGATGTGCAGCGTCAGATCCGATTCATGAATAAGGTCGTGATCGCTGTAGTGCCCGGTTGGGCAGTAGGGGGTGGCCACAGTCTTCATGTAGTGTGTGATATGACCATTGCTTCGAAAGAGCACGCGATCTTTAAGCAAACCGATGCGGATGTTGCAAGTTTCGACGGAGGGTTTGGCTCTGCCTACCTCGCTCGCCAAGTAGGTCAGAAAAGAGCGCGTGAAATCTTCTTCCTTGGGGCGGAGTACTCGGCGCAAGAAGCCTATGATATGGGCATGGTCAACAAGGTGGTGCCGCATGAAGAACTAGAACAGACCGCTTACGACTGGGCGCAGGAGATCATGACTAAAAGCCCTACGGCCATTAAGATGTTGAAGTTTGGGTTCAACCTCATCGACGACGGATTGGTTGGTCAACAAGTGTACGCTGGAGAAGCTACTCGTTTGGCCTATGGAACAGATGAAGCCGTTGAAGGCCGCAATGCCTTCTTGGAAAAACGACCTCGAGACTTCTCTAAATTCCCGAAGTTTCCATAATGGACGCGATCAAGC
>JAYPCB010000092.1:4038-7272 GCA_038124525.1 Cryomorphaceae bacterium | reverse complement strand
CATCTGGGCCGATGTCGACGAGGAATTGCTCGAATGCTGTGTGCACATCATTGTACGCTAAATCGTAGGCATTCACGGTAGTCGTATTAGGCGCTACGTTGTAGACTTGGTAGGCAGCTTGACGGTAATACGGCGCATAAACAGGCCCGGCGACGTTGAAGGCGCTGCTCTGCATTTTCACCGCATAATGCGTGCGCTCACGGACCTCCTCCGCGTAGGAATCGGCATTCCAAGACCCACCTTTTTTCGGAAAGTGAACCGTTGGATATACATAGAACACGGGAACACCAAAAGTTCGAGGCGTTGGCACAAAAACAGAATCTGTCATGTCCAATTTCTCTGCGTGTCCCGCCCAATTATCGAGTTCAGTGTAATCCGGAGCAGGCGGAACTTCAAAGACCAAATCTTGCGATAACCCACAGCCCGCCATCGTGGCAGCCAATAGAGAGATTGCAAGTGTCCTTGAAATAGAAGGCATTTAGGCTTCGATCTGCGCTTTTTCGCGAATAATTTGAGCCAATTGATATGCCGGTACAACACCGCTCTGGCGCCAAATCATTTCTCCGTTTTGGAACAACGTCAACGTCGGCACGCCTTGAATGCGCAGTGCTTCAGCCAGTTGTGGATTCTTATCGACATCCACCTTGATGATATTGACGGCCTCACCCATATCTGCGGCCAATTCCTGAAGAATAGGCGACATCATTTTACAGGGCCCACACCACTCTGCGAAAAAGTCGATGAGGGTAGGTTTCGGGCTATCAATGATTTCTTTAAAGCTTGCCATGATTAGGGGGTTTAGGGGTTATTTGGCAACGGGTTGTTTTCGAGCCCACGCACCCATACCGCCTTGTAGGTTGTATACAGTGGTAAAGCCCATTTGTTTCATCATCTGCGCAGCCTGACCTGAGCGATTGCCACTTCTGCAATACACATACACGGGTACTTCTGGGTCCAATTTCGCCAGCTCCTCCTGAAAGTCACTGCGGTAGAAATCGATCTGGCTTGCGCCTTTGATATGGCCCATGGAGAACTCTCGGTCGGTTCGTACGTCCAAGAGCACTCCCTCGGGTCCATTATTGATTAAATCTGCAAACTCCTCGACCCCAACATTCCTGTTAATCACACCCTCGCTTTGGGTAGTTTCCACCGCCGGAGTTTTAGATTGACAGCTCACTGCGCCACCCCACAAAAGGGCTGCGACGAGAAGTTGAGGTAGAAGTTTTACTGATTTCATGGTCTTACATTTTATGGATAAGAACATCAGAAGCACCGCCTCCGTTCACTCCATCCTCAATTCCTTTTGAGGCCAAGAACATCAACGCTTGTCCTGAGCGGTTTCCCGAACGGCAAAACACGACTAGTGGACGCGACATTGATTTAAATTCCTCCCAACGCGCAGGAACTTCATCCAATGGAATGTTGATGGCGCCAGGTACAGGTTCAAAGGCAACTTCTCCTGGTGTACGTACGTCTACCAAGGTGGCCTCTGGGTGGTTGATTGCTTCGTTGATTGTCATAATTGCTTGATTTTGGGTCAAAATTAGCGGCACCTTTTAAAACGAGGTGCAACTAAAATCACAGTTACCAAATAATGATTTGATCTTCCGCTGCTTTGGCCACACCACCATCGCCACAAACGCCGCCAAAGGCCTCCGCAAACTCAGGCATGTTGCTCATCGGTCCATTGACGCGGAATTTACCCGGGCTGTGCGGGTCAGTCACTACTTGGTTCTTCAAGTATTCATCGCGACCGTGCATTTGCCAAACCTGAGCCCATCCCAAGAAGATACGCTGCGTATCGGTAAATCCATCAATTGGCCCCACCTCGTTATCACCACGGTGCTTCAAATACGCGTGGTAGGCTAGGGTCAACCCGCCCAAATCTGCGATGTTTTCGCCCAAGGTCAATCGGCCGTTGACATTCACCCCTGGCAATACCTCGTACGCATCGTACTGATCTGCCAGCTTCGTCGTCAACGCATCAAAACGCTTTTTATCACCGGCACTCCACCAATTCTCCAAGTTGCCATCAGGACCGTAGTTCGAACCCTGATCGTCAAATCCGTGTGAGAACTCGTGACCGATCACCCCACCGATCGCGCCATAGTTGATGGCATCGTCTGCATCTGGGTTGAAAAAAGGCGGCTGGAGGATCCCTGCTGGGAATACCACCTCGTTGTTCAACGGGTTGTAGTAGGCGTTGACAATATGTGCACCCATGCCCCACTCGTCTTTGTCCACCGGCTCACCGAGTTTCGACAAATTATCAGCGGTGAAGTATTGGGAAAGGGCCTTGCGGTTGGCGAAGTAGCTCTCACGGCTCAAATCCAAATCGCTAATGTCCTCCCACTTATCAGGGTATCCTATTTTATAGGTAAAGGCGTCCAATTTTGCCAAGGCCTTCTCCTTGGTCGTATCGCTCATCCAAGTCAAACCGTTGATGCGGTCGCGGAAGGCAGCACGCAAATCTTCTACCATAGTCTCGACCTGGGCCTTGCTTTCTTCTGGGAAATAGCGGTCGGCGTATAGATGACCTAATTGGTCCCCTAAAACACCCACAGCGCCTTGCGCACGCTTCCAACGAGGATTCATCTTCGGCACCCCGCGGAGAATCTTGCTGTAGAATTCGAAATTCAACGTTTCAAATTCGTCGTTCAAAGAGGTCGCCGCGGCATCCGCCACGTGCCACTGGTAGTAATGCTTCCAAGTCTCCAAGCCAGATTCAGCACAAGCTTCGTTAAACCGGCTGAAGAATTCTGGGGCCGAGTTGATCAAGGTGTCCACACTCACAGCCACAGCGTTCACATAAGCCGTAATAGGCATATTTGGCGCCAACGCTTGCCATTGCTCTAGGGTCATAGGGTTGTAGCGCGCTACAGAGTTGCGCATTTCCACACGGCTCTTCATCGCTTGGGCCATGGCCTTCTCTAAATTGTAGATCGCATCCACATCCCACTCCTTACCCACGAGCGCCGAAACTTTGGCGATGTGGTCGCGGTACTGCTGTTGCAAGACTTGGCTTGCACTGTCCTCACGGAGGTAGTAATCGCGGTCCGGCAATCCGATCCCGCTCTGCCCCGCATACAAGGCATGCGCGGTAGAGTTCTTCGCATCCGTGCTCACGTACAAACTAAGTGGCGCGCCGATGCCGTTGAACTTGTTCTTACCCATCAGGGCAAATAACTCCTCCAAAGAAGTCACTGCAGCCACTTCCTCGAGGTAAGGCAATAG
>JAYPCB010000092.1:0-4028 GCA_038124525.1 Cryomorphaceae bacterium | reverse complement strand
GCGGTGCAATGCCTGCTTCGTTTCTAGCGGTGCTGTCCATTGCGCTGGCAAACAAGTCGCCGATGAGCTGCTCGTCTGTGCCTATTTCATAGGTTCCGGCACTGACCTCTTCGAGAATGGATTTTAATCTGAATTTGTTTGTCTCAATGAGCTCGTTGAATCTCCCCCATCTGGTTTCCGTATCTGGAATAGGGTTTTCTGAAATCCAACCGCCGGCGGTGTGCTGGAAAAAATCCTCACACGGCGCCACCGATGTATCTAGGTGGTCTACGTTAAACGCCGCTGCTTTGGGCGCTTCTTCTGGCGCTGTACAAGCCGCGATGGCTAGGGGTAGCGCGAACAATAGTTTTTTCATGTGTCCAATTTATAGATTAAGGGGGGCTAACCCTTTCGTTTCCAAGTCTCGAAGGTAAAGGAATATTCGTGTTTTTCATCCGCCGGATGATGCACGCACGATACGCATTCAAAAGGCGCCTTATCCCAATCCGGGAAATAAGCATGTCCCTCCAATGTGGCATCGACTACCGTAATTTCCAAAACATCCACAAATGGCATGGCCAAGGCATAAATCTGAGCCCCGCCCACGATGAACGCCTCCGCCTCATCTTTCACCAACGCCAAAGCTGACTCGAGACTCTGTACAGATTCACACCCTGCCGCTTCAAAATCAGCATTGCGCGAAATGACGATGTGTCGGCGATTCGGTAAGGGACGACCGCCAAGGCTTTCCCAAGTATTACGGCCCATGATAATGGTCTTTCCGGCCGTATGTTTTTTGAAATGCTTTAGATCGTCTGGCAGGTGCCAGATCAAATCATTGTCCTTGCCAATGACCCTGTTGGTCCCATAGGCGACGATGGCTTTCAATATCATCAGACGGCAACTTTGCCCGCAATGTGCGGATGAGGATCGTACCCTACGATTTCAAAATCGTCATAGCTAAAGCCAAAGATGTCTTTTATCTCCGGGTTGAGTTTCAACTGTGGGAGCGCACGGAAATCTCGCGACAACTGCAGCTCCAACTGCTCAATGTGGTTGTTGTAGATGTGGGCATCGCCGAGGGTATGTACAAAATCACCTACCTCGAGCTCACAAACTTGGGCCACCATATGCACCAAAAATGCGTAAGATGCGATGTTGAAAGGCACGCCCAAGAAAATATCCGCACTGCGCTGGTACAATTGACAGCTGAGCTTACCATCGGCCACATAAAACTGGAAGAAAGCGTGACAAGGCGGCAGTGCCATTTGATCTACAAAGCCGACGTTCCAAGCATTGACGATGATGCGTCGGCTATTGGGATTGTTTTTGATTTGATCGATGATCTGAGCGATTTGGTCCACATGGCCGCCGTTCGGCGCGGGCCATGAGCGCCACTGGTACCCATAGACAGGGCCGAGCTCTCCCCACTGTGCAGCAAAGGCCTTATCCGTGGCCACACGCTCGGCAAAAGCGCGAATGTCCTCGCCTTGGAAATCCTCAGACTTCCCATAGGCCGCATAGGGCCAATCGTCCCAAATGCGCACTTTGTTTTGCGCGAGATATTCGATGTTGGTCGAACCTTGAAGGAACCAAAGTAACTCGTGGAGGATGCTTTTGATATGTACCTTCTTGGTCGTCAGGAGTGGAAATCCTTCTTGAAGATTGAACCGCATCTGGTGGCCGAACACACTGAGGGTGCCCGTTCCGGTGCGGTCGCCTTTTTGCACGCCTTCCGATAAGACGCGTGTAACGAGATCGTGGTATTGCTGCATGTAACAAAGATGGTCGAGATGAGCCGGAATTGCTACTGAAAAGGCCATGGGTTTTCCACGGAGAAATGAACAAAAAAGCCCGCCTCAAGGAGGCGGGCTTTTCGTGCCCCGGGCCGGGGTCGAACCGGCACGGACATTACTGTCCACAGGATTTTAAGTCCGGCGTGTCTACCAATTCCACCACCGGGGCTCCAACAAAAAACCCTCCGTTGTTGGAGGGTCTTTGAGCGAAAGACGGGATTCGAACCCGCGACCCCAACCTTGGCAAGGTTGTGCTCTACCAACTGAGCTACTTTCGCGATTGGGACGGCAAATATACAGCCGAAATTAGTTTTCGCAATAGTCCACCTTATTTTTTCGAAACTTTTTCTTTCAAGGTGTTCAACAGCATCAAAGCCTCTATAGGCTTGAGTTCATCAAGGTTCAGACCCTCAAGCTCTTCCGCAATATCTTCCAATTCCGGACGGTCCATCGAAAAGAAATTCAATTGCGCGCCGGCCGATGTTCCCGAGGGCGTTTCTCCGCGTTCGCGCTGTGCTTCAAGGTCGCCAAGAACTTGGCCCGCGCGGTGGAGAACGTAACCTGGAATGCCGGCGAGTTTTGCCACATGAAGACCGAAGGAATGGGCGGTACCGCCAGGTTTTAATTGGCGGGTGAAGATGATCGACCCCTTGTGCTCCTCTGTGCTGATGTGGTAATTGCGGACCTTGCCAAAGGTCTTCTCCATCTCGTTCAGCTCGTGGTAATGCGTTGCAAACAGCACCAACGGTGTGCTTGGGTGCTGGTGCAAGTATTCGGCTATCCCCCAAGCGATGCTCACGCCATCAAAGGTGCTGGTCCCGCGGCCTATTTCGTCCAAAATGACCAAGCTGCGGTCGCTGATGTTGTTCAAAATCGTCGCCGTCTCGTTCATCTCGACCATGAAGGTACTCTCCCCCTTGCTCAGGTTATCCGAGGCACCGACGCGCACGAACAACCGATCCATGATGGGCAGGTCGGCGGAGGCCGCCGGCACGTAAGCGCCCGCTTGGGCGAGGATCTGGATGAGGGCGGTTTGGCGCAACAAAGCACTCTTACCACTCATGTTGGGACCGGTGATCATGGCAATGGATGCCGTAGCACCGTCCATATCCAAGGAATTTGCAATGTAAGGTGTGCCTTCGGGCAGCACCTGCTCGATGACGGCGTGACGGCCGCGGTCGATCGCTAATTGGGTATCGGACCTGAAGGTCGGCCGCACATAGTCGTGGGCCTCGGCGGTCGTGGCGAAGCTGCGAAGGACGTCGATGGTCGCCACCCATTGGGCGTTGGATAGGATTTGAGGTGCGGCCACCGCGGCCTGCTCCACCAATTCCCCAAACAATCTCAGCTCGATGGTTTTGATTTTCTCTTCGGCCCCGAGGACTTCAGATTCGAATTTTTTGAGTTCGTCGGTGATGTAGCGCTCCGCATTGACCAAGGTCTGCTTGCGGTGCCAATGCTCGGGAACCTTGTCCTTGTGGGAGTTGCGAACCTCGAGGTAGTATCCGAAGACGTTGTTAAATGCGAGCTTAAGGGACGGAATTTCGGTGGCGGCGGCTTCGCGGTCACGGATGGCGTCCAGGGTGCCTTGTGCATCGGACAAAAGGCCGCGCAGGCGGGCGAGTTCAGGATCGAATTGGCTCGAGATGGATTCTCCCTTGCCGATGATGGTGGCAGGGTCGTCCACGAGGGCCGAGCTAAGGGATTCCCGTAGTTCGGATAGGGGTGCGGGCGGATTTGCAGGGACGGAGATGCCCCACTCATCGGTTTTGGCGTAGAGGGCAGTTGTTGCATCAAGGGCGTCGCGCAATCTAGCCATCTCCTTGGGAGAGATTCGCCCTGTGGAGGTGCGACTGCAGAGGCGTTCCATATCCGGCATGCCAGAGAGGAGGCCGGAAAGTTCGTCGCGCACGTCGGGCTGCTCTAATAATTGATCCACGGTATCCAAACGCGCACTTATGCGATCTGTATCGAGGAGCGGCAAGCTGATCCAATGGCGAAGCAAGCGGCCACCCATTGCGCTTTCCGTGCGGTCAATAACATCGATCAGGGACACGCCACCCGAAGCGTTCGGGTAGAATAATTCGAGGTTTTGGGCCGTGAAGCCGTCCAACCACATATAATCTTCGAGGACAATGCGAGAGAGACTGGTGATGTGGCTCAAGGAGCCCATTTCACTGTGCTTGAGGTGGTGCAATATGGCGCCCACCGCGACGGTTGAGGCATCTTTATCGTTCAGACCAAAGCCGCTGA
>JAYPCB010000091.1:2728-7382 GCA_038124525.1 Cryomorphaceae bacterium | reverse complement strand
TCTCGCTCATCTCACCGGTAATGGCAAAACTGCTCTCAAACCCGGCATTTGCTTTGGCATTGAGCATTTCAATGATGGCCTTGTACAGTGAATTTGTACCCGGGTCATTGAACTGACTCGCAATGGTACCATAGACTGGCATGCTTTCCGGATCTGCCTCCCAAAGGTTGTGGTTGCGTTGGTATTGCTTTTTAACATCGCGCAGGGCATCCAAGGCGCCGCGTTTGTCGAATTTATTCAAGGCAATGAGGTCGGCAAAATCCAACATGTCGATCTTCTCCAGCTGCGTCGCGGCGCCATATTCCGGCGTCATCACATACAAGCTGGCATCGCTGTGGTCTAGAATTTCTGTATCGCTCTGCCCGATGCCTGAAGTTTCAAGAATAATGAGGTCGAAGCCGGCCACTTTCAAAATGTCTAACGCATTTTGCACGTGAGCGCTAAGGGCCAAATTTGCCTGGCGCGTGGCCAAGGAACGCATAAACACATTTCCGTGTTTGATGGCGTTCATACGAATGCGGTCGCCCAACAAGGCACCGCCGGTCTTTCTCTTTGAAGGATCCACCGATACTACCGCAATGCGCTTATCGGTAAAATCCATGGTAAAACGGCGCACCAGCTCATCCACCATAGAGCTCTTTCCCGCCCCACCCGTTCCGGTAATTCCAAGAATAGGCGTGTGTATAGCGGCAGCTTTTTCGGTTACGGAAGCCAATGCCTGCCCGTGTTGCTCACCACAATTCTCTGCGGCACTGATCCAACGTGCAATGATAGGATTATTCGCCCCCGCCAATTCCTCGATGCTACCTGGAAGAGTATCTCCGACCAAAAAGTCCGATTTCTTCACAAGGTCATTAATCATCCCTTGCAATCCCATCTTACGACCATCGTCCGGATGGTACAGGCGCGTGATGCCGTAAGCGTGAAGTTCTTCAATTTCTTCCGGCAAGATCGTACCCCCACCCCCACCAAAAATCTTGATGTGGCCGGCGCCTTTTTCTTGCAACAGGTCGTACATGTATTTGAAGTACTCGATGTGCCCGCCTTGGTAAGAGGTCATGGCAATGGCATTGGCATCTTCCTGAATGGCAGTATTAACGACCTCTTCTACAGAGCGGTCGTGGCCGAGGTGAATGACTTCACAACCGGTACTTTGGATGATGCGACGCATGATGTTAATGGCCGCGTCGTGGCCGTCAAAAAGTGATGCCGCGGTGACAATGCGTACTTTGTGTTTCGGTACGTATGGTGCGGGGTTCTCCATAGTTCTGTGATGTATTTGGGAGCATAAAGATACGGCAGAATTGGCCAATGATTCTTTTCATTATCTTCACGGCAAACCCAAAATTATGAAGCCACTTCGCTCCCTACTTTTTTACGTGCCTATCTTCTTGGTATTGATCGTCGATCCTTCCAGTCAAGATATAGGTCTCTGGGTCCGATTCGCTTCTGCCTCACTCCTCGGATTAGCAGGCATTTACTTCTACCGCAACCAGATGAAAAGCGGGTTCACCAGCTTGTCCTTGATGACCATAGCGCTGGTACTTTCGGTGGTTAAAATTGGCCAAGTATCTGCGCCCAGTGAGCTCTATGGATTCGTGGCACGCATCTCTTTCCTCGCCGCTTGGATGCTCATCGCGAAAGCTGCGTTCGAAAAGAACAAAACCAACGCCCTCCAAGCCCTAGGAATGGGGAGCCAAGTCGCCTTGATCATCGCCTCCCTCAGTATCCTGCCATCCCTTGCAGAGGCCTACCAAGAAAACAACATTTACCTGGCCAACGGCCCACTGTTCACGCACAAAAACTACGCTGCCGCCACCCTACTGCTCCTCCTCCCCCTCGGCTTTTTAGGGACGTTTGAAGGTCCCGCAGGCAAATGGGTACGCATTGCAGCCCTTGCCCTCGCAGGCATTGCCATACTCCTGCTCCGCACTCGTGGGGTTTGGTTAGGCGGCCTCGCCATGGCAGTAGTAGCCACCGTACATTACATCATGCAGGGCAACGCCAAACTCAGAAACAACGGCCTCATAGCCCTAGCCATCCTCGTAGTAGGCATAGGTGTCGCCGTGGCTGCCGGCGGCAGTGAAAAAATCTTCAACAGCGATACCATTCAAAGCCGTTTGCACTATTGGAATGCGTCCTGGGAGATGTTCTTAGACAAGCCCATCAGCGGTGTGGGTGGCGGCCAGTGGAAGATTGAATACCCGGCTCAAGGACTCAAAGGTACCAACGAAAGTGTGATGAACGGGGTGACCAATATTTTGCGCCCGCACAACGACCTGCTTTGGATGCTCAGTGAAACAGGCATCTTCGGCGGCGTTCTCTTCGTCGGTATTCTAGTCATAGGCTTCTGGCAAAACTTTAAAAAAGACGGCAACATCTATATGGCCCTTGTGGTCGTTGGATTTTCCGTTTATGGCTTTGGGGAATTCCCCCTCGAGCGTGCCTCTATGCTTTGGCCGCTCGCGATCGCCCTGGGCTTTGCTTCCACCACCTTGAAAGTACGTCTGAGCAGCCCGACCAATGCCATTCTTGCCGGCACCCTGATCACTTTCGCCCTTATCGTAAGTGCCAGTAGAATGATGAGTGAACGCGAGGCCAAGGAATCCTTGGATGGCTACATGACCCGCAACGCGCGTATTATGCAGACCAATGCAGAATCGGCCCAAAGTCCTTTCTTCGAAATGGACATTTACAATAATCCTATGGCCTACTTCGAAGGTCTTGGTATACTCAGTGCTAGCGGAAATCGTCCTACCCAGCGCGATGTGAATCGTGCACAAGAGGCCTTCGAGCGCGCCTTGGACATTCACCCGAACCATATGTTGACCTTGAACCAATTGGCCAGTATTCACCGGATGAAAGGCGAACTCAATGAGGCCGCCGCACTGTACAATCGTGTGCTCGAAATGAGTCCGCGCAATACGACCGCCGCCCTGAAGCAAATCGAGGTGCAACGCACACTTGGAGATCTCTACGCTTCGCTCGATGCGCTTAAAATGATTGGACCCCAATACAACCCTCAAAATCTGAACGGATTGGGCCCGGAAGCAACCAAAACGCTTCAAGCATTCGCAAAATCAGAAAACCCAAGGCCGAGCATGCAGGGCTTACACCGTAAATTACAGGGGGTCAAACCTGCCAATATGTGGTCAGTTTGGACCAATTGGCGTAAAAAATAGGGGGTAAATTATTTTTTTGGCACCAATTTTGTTTTTCAAATGGAAAGACTACTTTAGTTGTATGCAATCACAACGCAATCATACAATCAATTTCATGAACCGCATTTACGTGTGGAAGGGGTTGTTATTGAGTGAAGTGAAGGCATAGAATTAGAACATATAACAACCCATAATAGCAAGAGCGCCTTCCCCCGGAAGGCGCTCTTTTTTTTTGACTACATCATGAAGAATTTTCTCAACACCGTAAGAAATTCAGGTCCTATCAAAACAAGGGAATTGGTCCTCGTAGACCATACCATGGTCGATGCCTACGGGAATCTTACCCTCTGGGCGTTGATGGATCACATGAATGGAGTGAAGAAAAAGCGCTTGGAAGCCTTACAGCTCAACGAGCAATGGAAGGAAAAGGTGGTAAACATTGATATGAAAATGTACAACGCCGCAGCACTCAATGACCAATTGGCCATTGAAAGTTGCTTCGTACAAAACGGCAAGAAAACCGTAGACCTTAAAGTATATGTAAGCCGCCAAAAGAAAGGCCAACCGGCCAAGCGCGTTTGCAAGACCGTATATACCGTAGCCATCCATAGGGCGCGGTAAATCGCGGGACCTGCGCTGTGTTTGTGTGTGAGTGTTAGTGGTTATATCTCAGACAGGTCCCAACTAGGTTCCATACCTCGAACCTAAAAAAAGCCCGGCGCTACGCGCCGGGCTTTTGTGTTATAGGGTTCGCTGGACGGCCCGCTCGAGCCAGAGGAGCACTTCCGAAATTTCCGCATCCTCCTCAGTGAGATGGATGGCATGCGAACACATACTGCCTGCTTTCATGAGCTGCAGATTTCCCACTGGCTCCTGCCCTTTAATATTGATCCAAACTTCGAACCTACCCTTGGTGGCCGGCACTAAACACCCCACTTGCTTTGAGGTCCGAATGCTGTAATACTTCTTCTTTCCGCTGAGCTCAAATTCCAAACCGGTGGCCTGTAAGCCCTCAACGATGCGTTCGTGCAAAGGTTTCCAATGCTCCTTGCCCTTAAAGACGCTATCCTCTACTTGGCTTTCGTTCATGTGCAAGGAGGTATTCTCCTTGGTCAGGTGAACCACCATATTCGCATGTCCATGACCAATACCGAACTCCTCTTTCAAGCGCTTGACATTGGCCATATGCTTCGGCTCGTTCCAAGAGCGAACCATATCCACCCAATACGAAATGGGCTGACCCGTTTTCTTCTCGAGTCCTGCAATGTGACTATGAATTCCGGCGTTTAGGTCTTGACTCATCGTTATCCTTTTAAGGCCTCTAAGCGTTGCGTGATCAAGGCTATTTTACCTTCAGCATCCGCTTGCTTTTTACGTTCAGAGGCAACAACAGCCTCAGGTGCGTTAGAAACGAAGCGCTCATTACTTAGTTTTTTCTCTACGCTCTTCAAGAATCCTTGCGTGTAGGCCAATTCCTCTTCTAGCTTGGCAAT
>JAYPCB010000091.1:0-2718 GCA_038124525.1 Cryomorphaceae bacterium | reverse complement strand
GTTCACGAAGGCCTCGGCCGGGATGGTGTAATTGATCCCACCAACCACAAAGCTAAACGCGGATTTCTTCACCTCGCTAACGGTGGTAATCGCCTCGACATTGGCAAGCTTCATAATGAGTGCGTCGAAGGCTGGGTCGTGTGCCGTATCCTCGGCAATCTCGATGGTCAACACCTCTTTCGGAGCAATTCCATTTTCATTGCGTACGGTACGAACACCACTTACGACCTCAGCGAAGTGTGCATATGATTTTAAGATCGCCTGATCTTCCACTTTTAGAGTAGGCCAAACGGCATAGTTGATGGTCTCACCCTCTTCACGCTCTGCGAGATTCTGCCACAATTCTTCCGTGATAAACGGCATGAACGGATGCATGATTTCCAACAAGGTGTTGAAGATTGATTTGGTCGCATCCAACGCTTCGGCTGAGATTTGCTCGCCCTTCGCAGGCTTCACCATTTCTAGGTACCACGAACAGAAATCGTCCCAAACCAGCTTGTAAGTCGTCATCAATGCCTCAGACAATCGGTATTTTTCAAAGCTGCTTTCTAGCTCCACAAGGGCTTCACCAATGCGGTTGCGCATCCATTGTACCGAAAGTGATTCTGAAGCACTCATGCTCTGAGCATCAGCTTCCCACATGCCTACCAAACGGAAGGCATTCCACACCTTATTGGCGAAGAACGAACCTTGAGAACAGAGGTCTTCATCAAACAATAGGTCGTTTCCTGCAGGCGCAGTCATGAGCATACCTACACGGACACCGTCGGCACCGTATTTATCGATAAGATCTAGCGGATCCGGGCTATTGCCCAGAGATTTCGACATCTTACGACGCTTCTTATCACGCACCATACCGGTGAAGTACACATCCTTGAACGGACGCTTTCCTTTGAACTCGTACCCTGCCATGATCATACGGGCTACCCAGAAGAAAATGATATCCTGTCCCGTAACCAGAGTATTGGTTGAGTAGAAGTAATCTTCCTCTTCTTGATTTCCAGAGAATACGCTGTACGGCCATAGCCAAGAACTGAACCACGTATCCATGACATCTTCGTCTTGGTGTACCGCATCAGTGCCAAGGGCTGCAACGGCTTCTTCTTTGGTCTTACAAACGGCTACATTGCCCGCTGCATCGTACCAAGCAGGAATGCGGTGTCCCCACCAAAGCTGACGTGAAATACACCAATCCTTGATGTTCTCCATCCAGTAGAGGTAGGTCTTTTCAGCGTGCGGAGGATGTAGCGTAATGTCCTTTGATTTTACACCGTCAATGGCCGGCTTAGCCAAATCCGACATTTTCAAGAACCACTGCATACTCAAGCGCGGCTCAATCACTGCATCGGTACGCTCGCTGCGTCCGACTTTATTTCTGAGGTCCTTGGTCTCAACCAATAGGCCTGCCTCTTCTAGGGCTTTGGCTACTTTTTTACGCGCATCGAATCGATCCAATCCGGCAAATTCACCGCCGTGCTCGTTCAGTGCTGCATGTTGATCGAATACATCGATAACTTCCAAGTGGTGCTTCTCGCCCAACATTTGGTCATTCGTATCATGTGCCGGGGTCACCTTTAGCGCTCCCGTACCAAACTCGATATCCACGTACTCGTCAAAAATAATCGGTACTGCGCGCCCTACTAAAGGAACGATGGCCTTCTTGCCTTTCAAATGCTGGTAGCGCTCATCTTCAGGATTCACACAAACCGCTGTATCACCAAAAATGGTTTCAGGACGCGTCGTAGCCACTTGCAGAGCCTCATCTGATCCTACGATCTTGTAAGTCATGTAGTACAGACGGCTGTTCTCCTCCTTGTGGATGACTTCCTCGTCCGACACTGCCGTGAGTGCTACTGGATCCCAGTTCACCATGCGCAGACCGCGGTAAATCATGCCTTTTTGGTGCAAGTCGATAAATACGTCGATCACTTGCTCGCTGCGCACTTCGTCCAATGTAAATGCCGTACGGTCCCAATCGCAAGACGCTCCTAGGCGGCGCAGCTGCTTTAGTATGATACCGCCGTATTCATCTGTCCAATCCCAGGCGTGTTTCAAGAAATCTTCGCGCGACAAATCTGACTTTTTAATGCCTTGTTCGCGTAGACGCTTGACAACCTTGGCTTCCGTTGCGATAGACGCATGGTCAGTACCCGGTACCCAACAAGCGTTCAAACCAAGCATGCGAGCACGACGAATGAGAACGTCCTGAACCGTATTGTTCAGCATGTGCCCCATGTGAAGTACACCAGTAACATTAGGTGGAGGGATGACTATGGTATAGGGCTCTTTATCACTGACTTCCGCGTGGAAGTAGTTGTTGTCCAACCAGTGGCTGTACCACTTTGATTCAATTTCTCCGGGGGTGTATTTTCCGATTTCGCGCATTGCAAATCTTGGTTTAAAGCGCAAAAATACATTCCTTCTATGACCAATTGGGCACTAAGACTAAGAGATTGTTAAATTCCTTTGAATAGCTCGGCAAGAATCCTACATTTGAACTACTAAGATTTAAATGCTTTAGTCTAATGAAAAAATTATTCCTTACCCTATTCGTTGCACTCTTCGGTTTTGCAGCTCAAGCACAAGAAGCGACAATCTTGACGCCGGACAATGACGGTGCTAAGATCACTTTCGACAATAAAGTCATCAACTACGGAAAAGTAGATAAAGGCACCAACGGCACTCGTGTATTCAAGTTCAAGAACGAAGGTACTGAGC
>JAYPCB010000090.1:0-7411 GCA_038124525.1 Cryomorphaceae bacterium | reverse complement strand
TTCGCATAGAATGCTCTTTTTGCCTCCATATCCCAATTCTTCCAATCCGATGTGCCCATTTCTTTGTTTCTTTGCGTTGCTCAAAAATAATAGAGATGTTCAGTAAAATCATTCGACTCGGACTTACAGCTGCAATCTTTGCTTGGTCAATCTATCAATTCGCTGATGGAGAAATAGGAAATGGTATCGCGTTGCTTTTCCCTATGGGACTTGTATTGTTCACCTATTTCCGCAATGAGCGTATTTTACTTTCTCTATGGCACATGAGAAAAAATGATGTTGCCAAAGCTGAAAAAGCATTGGCCGGCATTCGCAATCCGGAGAAAAGCTTGATCAAAGGCCAGCTCGCTTATTACTACCTTCTTATGGGGATGATTGAGAGTCAGCGCAAGGTAGGTAAGGCAGAAACCTTACTTAAGAGAGCGCTCAACACTGGATTGAGATTGGACCAAGACAAAGCATTGGCAAAACTGAATCTCGCAGGAATCGCATTGACAAAGCGCCGTAAGAAGGAGGCACAAATCCTTTTGACCGAGGTGAAGAAGCTTGATAAAAACGGTGCGCTTGCAGAGCAAACCAAATACATCAAGGAACAAATGAAGCGAATCTAAAGCTTCACGCGAACCACAATCACTATTGGGTGTTAGGTTGATACTTAATCCAACACTATGTACACCCTAGAACGCATTCAAAGGCTTCCCATTTCCGTGGAGGAGGCATGGAACTTTTTCCAAAGCCCAGGCAACCTGGCCACGATCACCCCTGATTACATGGGCTTTAACATTATGTCTAAAGTCCCCGAGCAGATGTATCCGGGCCTCTTCATAGACTATAAAGTCAGCCCTTTGCTTGGGATCAAAATGAATTGGACCACTGAAATCACACATGTTGATGGTCCAAAATATTTCGTAGACGAACAGCGTGTAGGTCCTTATTCCATCTGGCATCACGAGCACCACTTCAAGGCTATCCCAGGCGGAGTAGAAATGCTCGACCGTGTGAGTTACAAAATTCCTTTGGGGATTTTAGGGAAGATGGCACACCCTATTATCGTGCGTCCAAAGCTGGAAGAAATTTTTGATTACCGATTCAAAAAGGTCGAAGAGCTCTTTGGTACATGGCAAGAGTCGTAGGCATAGATTACGGCTCAAAGTTGGCAGGTACCACGGTTCTGGCAATTTTCGACTCGAATACGAACCAGATTCTGCTGCAGCAAAGCTCGAAAAAACAAGATGCTGATGCCTTTGTCCTGTCCGTACTTGGTGAGCATCAATCCGATGTGGTAGGCATAGACGCCCCTCTTTCCCTGCCTGGTGTTTACAGAGAACTAAAGGGCGACCATGATTTCCATTATCGCGCCGCTGACCGGCAAGCTAAAGCGATGAGTCCCATGTTTCTGGGTGGATTGACAGCCAGGGCAATGAAGTTGGCTTCCGAGATTGATGCGAACACTATTGAAGTGTATCCAAAGCTTGGCGCAGAGCGCTTCCAGCTCCAAGAATTAGGTTATAAAGGCGATAATGAAGCTATTACGCCTTGTCTAATGGCATTAGCACAACGAACTGAACTACCAATTAAGGAGTTATCTATTGAGAATTGGCACCAATTTGACGCGGTACTCGCGTTAGAAATTACCTGGCGCTACCATAACAACCTCGCAGATCATTATGGGGATGCGAAGGAAGGAATGCTTTATTTTTGACCCATGGCTAAGGACAAACGTACCCAGAACCCAATCGATCCGGATAAAATCGCTGAAAATGCGAATATTCTACCCTATGGCTCTAGTGTAAGTGCACCTGCGTTCAAAGCAGTAGATGCCGTGAAGAACAAAAGTCTTCACCTCAATGCCATGGAGTTGCAGACCGACATGCAACTGGACCAAATCCGTGCACAAATTGAATTATTGGCCGAACAAGCCCGTAAGATTCATGAGCGCAAAGCATTGAGTGAAGAAATTTACAAGGCACAGATGGGGTTCAAGCCAGAAATTAATCACGTGTATTACCTGTACCGCAAAAACGAAGAACAGAATGTGTTGAGCATGATCGCACCGCATGAATGGCGTAATTGTCCACATGAGTTTATGTATCAAATTCGATTGCTTGCGGACCATACTTGGGACATTCTCGATTACCGCCAATAATGCTCTCTTACATCCACCACATTTCTGATCCCAAGCTTCCAACACTGGTATTGTTACACGGTTACGGATCTAACAAGGAAGACCTTTATGGTCTCAAACCCTATTTGCCAAAACTCAACATTGTATGCTTCCAGGCCCCCATTTCGTTGGGCATGGGAGGTTATGCTTGGTATCCCATTGAATGGGAAAACGGCGCCAAAATGATTGACGGTGATGCTGTCGAAGAGGCTGCTCAGCTCGTACTGGAATCCCTGAAGACATGGCAAGAGCAGCATGTAGAAAGTAACGAGGTGTTCATTGGTGGATTTTCTCAAGGGGCCATCACCTCGCTTCAAATTCTATTACAAGGATTCAGCGCTAAAGGGTTCGTTTTGATGAGCGGCTATGCCCTACCCGAATGGCATGAAGCACTAAAATCTCTGGAAACGAAAACTCCTATTTTTCAGAGCCATGGAACTATGGACCCGGTAATCCCATATACTTGGGCCCAGGGCACGGCAGAAGGCCTTTCCCATTTAAATGAATACACCTTCCATTCCTACCCCATGGCACACAGCCTGAATGCCCAGTGCTTACAGGACATCCATGAGTTTTTAACTCCCTTGATCGATTAGGAATTGGGCGATTTGCAGGGCTGCATCACCTGTTCCGTAAGGTGATTTTGTTGGAAGCGGTTGGTTCAACAAGCTACCGACTTTGTGACTCAACAGTTCGGTACTGCCCAGTGGATGTAACGCATTGGCTCCGATATCCACTAATTCCACCCATTCCGTTTCATTTCTCAAGGTGATGCAATGTTTCCCTAAGAAATAGGCTTCTTTCTGTAGACCTCCGCTATCGGTAATCACGATCGCACATTGCTGAATGGCCCAAAGCATTTCCAAATACCCCACTGGGGGCGAGGTATTAAACGCTATCTCTACCCCTGCCTTTTCCACTTCATTTCGTGTGGACGGATGCAAAGGCATCCAAACCGGAATTCCATGTCGATGTAATTCATTCAGAGTTGAGATTCTTTCCTTCAATCGTTCTGGATGCTTCACGTTCTCCATGCGATGCAAGGTCGCCAAAGCAAAAGGCTTTTGAAACCACTCCAACTCTCCCATAGCCTTGCGATGACGCGCAAAGGGAGAGAACATCTGAACCGCATCGAACATAGTATCCCCTACGTTTACCACACGTTGATGTGGAGATAAAAATCCTTCATCCACAATATTTTCATCAGCAGCAGCAGAGGGAGTAAAGAGGATGTGTGAAAGCTCATCGGTCTGAATCCTATTCCATTCTTCAGGCATTTCATCGTTAAAGGAACGAAGACCGGCTTCAACATGAATGATAGGAACACCTTGTTTTTCGGCAGCTAATGCACCCGCTAAGGTTGAATTCGTATCCCCGAACACCAGAACATATTGAGGAGCAATCTCTGTAATGATGGGACGTAAATCTGCAACGATTTTATCGATCATCGCATCCCGCTGTAAACCGCCACATTCTAAAATTGCATAAGGTTTGGGCAAGTCCAATTCTTCGAAAAACACAGCACTCATTTCAGGATCATAATGCTGTCCAGTGTGCACCACAAACTCTTGAATACCAATGTTTTTAAAAGCTCTACTTACAGGAGCGCTTTTAATGAACTGGGGACGTGCGCCGACGATGGTTAGAATGCGAATACTCACGATACAGCGCGTACTTTTCCATCCACTAATTCGTAGGCATCGCCTAATTCTGGACATTGTGCTTTACCCTGAGCATCGAAGGTTAATCTTCGACCCGCTTTACTGACCCAGCCAATTCTTTTGGCCGGTACACCGACATATAAGCCATAGGGCTCCACTTGTGTATTGATAACTGCTCCGGCTCCAATAAAAGCATATTCTCCAAGGTCATTCCCGCAAACGATCGTGGCATTCGCCCCGATGCTTACACCTCTGCCCACCTTGGTGCTGAGATAGTTCTTACGTTCAATAAAGGCGCGGGGTACATCTACATTGGTAAAAACCATAGAAGGCCCTAGGAATACATCTTCCTCTAGCTCTACCCCTTCATATACACTCACATTGTTCTGAATCTTGGCGCCCTTTCCGATGCAAACGTTGTTCGCAATGAAGACGTTCTGACCGATAGTACACCCCTCTCCTATACTAGCTTTAGACATGATATGACTGTAATGCCAAATCTTAGTGCCACCGCCAATGGCAGCACCTTCGTCCACAGTTGCGGTAGGGTGAATAAAGATATCGGTCATGATAAAAATGCTTTAATGGAATCTACAACGAGTTTAACTTCTTCCGTTTCCATGGCCTCATGAATAGGTAGACTCAATACTTCGTGTGATAACCGTTCAGAAACCTGCAGAGACACCTTTGGAGTCCAATGTTTATAAGCCTCTTGTTGGTGCAGTCCCATGGGATAATATACCATAGAGTCTATTCCTTGGTCCTTTAAAAATGCTTGAAGCCCATCTCTTTTCCCGCCGAGTATACGAATGGTGAACTGGTGAAGGATATGACCGTCCACTATATCGGGGACAATCAAACCGTCCACCCCGCTCAACGCATTGAGATACATGGACGCTATTTTCTTTTTTCTTTCAATGCTCTGATTGAAATATTTCAATTTCACACCCAATACGGCCGCCTGCATGGGGTCTAATCTGGAATTCACACCTATGCATTGATGGTGGTATTTCTTGGATTGGCCGTGACTCGCGATGCGCTTAGCTTGTGCAAGAAGGTCCGGATTTCGACTGCTTATCGCTCCACCGTCGCCCATTCCTCCCAATGATTTCGTAGGAAAAAAACTAAAGGTTCCCAAGTCCCCAACAGTACCGGCATATTGTCCAGCGTAGGGGCCTGAAGTCCATTGTGCCCCGAAGGCTTGGGCCGTATCTTCAACAATAGCAACACCCGGCAATGCCTGCTCAACGGCGGCAACATCCGCACAACGACCGTACAAATGGACCACTATGATCGCCTTGGTTTGTGGGGTATGAAGAGAGGATAATTGGTCGATAGCGAGATTAAACGTACCCTCATCGACATCACACCAAACGGCCCTTGCTCCCAACAATCCAATGACCTCAGCACTCGCTGCATAGGTGAAGGCTGGGACGATAACTTCATCGCCAGGTCCTATTCCTAAGGCCATTAATGCGATTTGAAGCGCATCTGTACCGTTGGCGACTCCTATGGTTTGTGCACCTAGATATTTGGATAATTCTGCCTCGAAAGCAGTAGATTCTGGCCCCCCAATGTATTGACCACTGTGCATAACGCGCTCCAATGTAGCAGAAAGCTCCTCCTGGTAAGGACGATGAATTCTCTGAAAATCAAGCATTTTAATTGTGGACACAGCTCAGTCGTTTACAGATGCAAAATAGCGAAGTTCCTATACATATCAGTTAACGACCATCCACTTCAAAGCGTGTGTTTGTTCACCATGAATAAATTGGACCGTATAAGCACCTTTTACCAAAGGCCTTTCCATCATCACTGTTCTCATTCCTGACTTTACCTCTCGCTCCAAGACCAGCGTACCTTGGGACGAAATTAATCGTACCGTACCGCCGTGAAAAGGTGATGGCAGAAATAGTATTCCCGTTCCAGAACTACTAGGGTTAGGCGCTATGCGTAGCGATCCCTCATAGGCGTTCGAAAATGAAGAAGGATCTTCAGGATCTACAATATCTTTTGGGCATAAGTGCGGGCTAATACTCTGGGTAGGGTTATACTTTAAGTAAACGGGATCTCGATGCTGTCTGAGCTCTGTACTCCCATTAAAGCTGAAGGCATTGTACGGTGCCGCGAGTTGTAAAACACCATTAATCCTCGATATGGCGGCCGTTATATCTATTGTTCCATATAGATCAAAGCCTACATTCCCTTGAAATCTATTGTGACCTTGAGCCAAGTCCAAACCTTTTACTTGACGCAGGTAGATTGCAGTATCATTGTTGATCCAAGTAGTGCTCGCATGTCGCGCCAAATCCAACATACCTTCTTGTACCAGTAGCCCTACCTTGTTAAACTGAAAAGACGTACAAGTGATTCTTAGGTGGACATTTCCAACCTTCAACCCCACATTCTTACAATGCTTAAAGTTGCTTCTGCTGATCGCTATAGCACCACCATTGGCCTCTATTTCGGCTCCCATTACACACGATTCGAAGGTGTTGGATTCAAACGAAGTAGGTGTCGACAACGCTCTGAGTCCAACCTCACATCCATTGAAATAGGTATGATTCATTGACCAGTTTGTTGTATCGGCGATGGTCACAGCCGCTATACCCTTGATGAACCGACATTCGTACATGTATAATTCAGTGCCCATGGCCACCAAAGACAGATAGGGTTTTGTATCTACTTGTTCAAAGCGGCAATGTTTGAACTCACAACTGGTCTCTAATTCTATGCTGCCAAGGTTGTTCAACGAACAATGCACATCCGTCCAATGCATATAGGCTATTTGCGAAGGAACCCGAACCGATCCATCCACCTTGATATCCTGAGATGCTATGGCAATGGCCCCTTTCCCTTTAAATACGGTGGTCGATTGTAATTCTATCGTTCCTGATGCGAGCGGAGAAAAGATTGCCCCGGGTAAAATTTCCAGAATCCCATGTTGGACCAAGGCCCCTTCGTTGAGATGAAGTTCAGCTTTCGGGTGAACGACCAATTTTGCGCCTTCCTCTATAATCAATCTACTGCCCGGACCGATAACCATGATACTCTTGGCAAAAAGGACAAGCGTACTCCCCTTTTTGATATAAAGGTCTGCCGTTCTATCAGGGTGATCCCCAACATCTAATCTTCCCAAGACCTCAAGCACACTTTCCTGACATCCAGGCCCTACATAAAAACTCAATTGTTGTTCAGTGGCAGCAATCACGGAACTATTGGTCTTACCTACAGGACCCTGACAGGCAAGCTTTAAGTGACCTCCAATAGCTATTTCGACACCGCTTAAATTCGATTTATACCGTTGGACCCCACCCAGAGGCAATGCGTTGTTATATATCCCTGTAATGGGCTGAGTGTAGGAATCGTATATCGAATGGAATTGGTTTAAAATGTATTCGATGATTTCCTCTGTAGTTTCAATGTGCATCTGATTCTTTGCACTGTCTTGATCATCTGAACGGGGTGCATAAAAAGACGTAAATGGGATTTCATGCAGCCGCTGGTCAATGCGCAAGCTATCGTAGCGAAGGTCAAGTGAACTATGGCTCGGGATGAAGCAATGCGTTTGATTGAATACCTGAAC
>JAYPCB010000089.1:4803-7414 GCA_038124525.1 Cryomorphaceae bacterium | reverse complement strand
GCGTTGGACAGTTGGTCAAAGAAGGTCTGATTTAGGTTGCACCCCCTGTGAATGCGCCGTACTTTTGGGGTAGATGGTATTCCACAAGTACAAAACAATCTTCGTTCATATTCCTAAAGCTGCGGGGCAAAGCGTCGAGGCTTACTTCCTAGGGTTAGAAGATTTGTCATGGAGTGAACGATTGCCGTTGCTCTTGACGCCTAATGACGAGCCGTCTATCGGTCCGCCGCGCTTGGCACACTTGCAATTGCAGGAATACCTCGATAATCACTACGTTTCAGAAGAACTGTTCGAGCAGTATTATAAGTTTGGGTTTGTACGCAACCCGTGGTCTCGTGCGGTTTCCTTTTATAAGTTTCACGGTCACCATCATTTGATGAGCTTTGAAAGATTTGTGGATAAGGCCTTGCCAAAGCTGATCAAAACGGAAGGTTGGTTTTACGGTCCTCAATACGATTTCTTCTACCGTGATGGGGAGAACCAAGCAGATTTCATCGGTAAGTTTGAATCTCTTCAAGATGATTTTAAAACGGTCTGTGCCGCACTGGATATTCCAGCGACGGGACTGCCGCACCGCAATAAGAGCGCTGAGAAGGGAGGACTGGCTGGTTTGAAGAAATTTGGGAATAGATTTTTACACCGCCCTCAAACCTTGCCGGCATTGCTCTTTAGGAAGGGAGATACGGTGAAGAGTAAAGATTTTAGGGAGTACTACACGCCAGAATTGGTCTCGAAAGTTCAAGCGCTCTATGCCAAAGACGTGGAGGCTTTTGGTTACTCTTTTGATTGATTCTTAATATCCTCCTGCATCGTTAAAAACAACTCCCTTTCGTCCATTCCATCGAGGCTGATCAACACAGGCATTTCTCCACTAGGATAAAGGGCTAATACCTCGCCTACGGGTTTGTCAATGAGCAAATGATAGCGCGACTTGTTAGGGCCTTTGAACTTGCCCTTCGCCACTTTTCCGGTGGAAATTCCGTGTGAGCGGATGGTGATTTCTGGCAGTCTTTCAAGTAAGGAAATCGAATCTAAATCACTGATATTTAGCGAAATGCTATAGGGCCCTTGAATTTCTAATTGGTTGTTTTCATAGGTCGAACTGCTCTCCCTGTCTGACCAAATGAACAGCCCCACTACAAAGACTAGCGTTAAACTCAACACGATCAATCCGATGGTCGTGTTGTTCTTCGTGGCGCTGCTCAATCCTTCGTTGTATTTACGGGATGTCCAGAAGAAATAGCCATAGGCAAGAATGGGAGTGATGCCCAAATGGTATCCGACCAAGTCCGAATCGAGGAGGTGGAAAATCACCGATAACAGGGTATATAAGATTCCAAACCAAATGTGGAAGGTCTTGAACGCCTTGAGGTATTCCACAATGGGAAACTTCTCCTGGTCCTCACTGCTCATCGTATTGTACCCACTAAGCAGGTATTTCGCATTGCTTGGGGTGATGATAAAACCCATGCTAAAAAACAGCAGACCAAGGCCAATGGATAGGTAAATCATGAGTGTGATAATTGTTATGCTCGTGGAAAGTGAAAAGTAGCAATTTTGCGCTTATTACTCCGTCATGAAAACTTTCTTTTCGCTCATGTTTGCCGTGGTTCTAGGATGGAATGCACAGGCACAGCACCACCCACATCAGGTGGAACCGGATCCTCACCACCATCGTCATCCCTTGCGTCTTGCATTGCTCATCGGCCACGGTATGGTTCCGGAGGTTGGGGGAGAAGGTGTATTCTTTGTGCCTACCTGGGGTATGGATGTGGATTACCACCTCAATGACCATTGGTCCATCGGTTGGCACAGTGATATTGAGTTGGAAAACTATCTCATTGAAAATGACCTTGGGGAAACCATTGAACTTCAAACACCGATGGTCTCTACGTTGGATATTTTCTACCGCCTCTCACACAATGTCTTGCTTGGGATAGGTCCTGGGATTACTGTGGAAAATGGTGAAATGAAAACCCTCATGCGTGTGGGGATTGAAGGCGAGGTGCCGATGAACGACCGATGGGAGTGGACGCCCACCTTGTATTTAGACCAGCGTATTGACGGTCACCAGGTATGGACCTTCGCCGTGGGTGTGGCGCATTACCTATAACTAGCGCTTCTCCCTTTTACTTTCTAGTTCGATGAGTAAATCGCGCAGTCTAGCGGCTTCGATGAAGTCCATGGATTTCGCAGCGGTTTCCATGCCTTTACGTGTATCCCTGATGCGCTTTTCAAGATCTTCTTGGCTTGTATAGTTGACTGTTTCCTCTGCGGCTTTTACAGATGCCATGCCTTCCTTGTATTGGGCGCCCTTGTTCACGGCACTGGATTTAGCCAGGATTTCGTCTCGACTGCTTCTCAGGGCAGTGGGGACGATGCCGTTGTCCTTGTTATACGCATCTTGCTTTTCTCTTCTGCGCAAGGTCTCGTCGATGGTACGCTGCATACTATCCGTGATTTTATCGGCGTACAGGATGGCCATCCCATTCACATTACGCGCCGCCCGGCCGATGGTTTGCACGAGGGAGCGCGTACTGCGTAAGAAACCTTCTTTATCAGCGTCCATAATGGCCACTAAACTTACCTCAGGGAAATCCAATCCTTCGCG
>JAYPCB010000089.1:898-4703 GCA_038124525.1 Cryomorphaceae bacterium | reverse complement strand
TATTCTACCAAGTTTTCTTTGCGCGAGCGGTCACCGCCGTACATGGCGCGTACTTGGGGGATGGTTACGTGGCTTTCGTCTACTACCAGCAGGAAGTCGTCGGCAAAGTAGTCGAGCAAACAGAAGGGACGTACGCCAGGAGCGCGCCCGTCGAGGTAGCGGCTGTAGTTTTCAATACCGGAACAGTAGCCCAATTCCCGTATCATCTCCAAATCAAAGTTGGTGCGCTCCTCCAAACGCTTGGCTTCCAGTGGACGGCTCACATTGCGGAAGTGATCCACCTGCTGCATGAGGTCGTCCTGGATTTGGTGGATGGCGTGTTGTAATTGGTCCTTTTCGGTGACGAATAGGTTGGCAGGGAACAGTCGCATTTCCTCCATGTGTTCGATGCGTTGGCCGCTGATCGGGTCCATGTGTTCAATGCTTTCCACATCATCGCCCCAGAAACTGATGCGGTAGTAGGTTTCCGCATAGGCAGGGAAAATATCGACGGTATCGCCTTTTACACGAAAGCTGCCGCGTTTGAACTCGGCTGCGGTTCGGGCGTAGAGGGCGTTGACAAAGGCGTGGAGCAGGGCTTGGCGTGCGATGGTGTCGCCCACTTTTATTTGGACCACAGAACTATTAAAGGCCTCGGGATTCCCCATCCCGTATAAACAACTGACGGACGCGACCACAATCACGTCGCGGCGTCCGCTCAATAGGGAGGAGGTGGTGCTCAAGCGAAGCTTTTCGATCTCGTCGTTGATGCTCAGGTCTTTCTCGATGTACAGACCGGAGGAAGGAACGTAGGCTTCAGGCTGGTAATAATCGTAGTAGCTGACGAAATATTCGACCGCGTTCTCAGGGAAGAACTCCTTCATCTCCCCGTAGAGTTGGGCCGCAAGCGTCTTGTTATGGCACAGGATGAGGGTAGGGCGTTGGGTAAGTTCGATGACGTTCGCAACGGTGAAGGTCTTTCCAGACCCGGTCACCCCAAGCAATACCTGATCCCGCTCGCCGCCGTTCAGCCCTTCTACCAAATCGTTGATGGCCGTGGGCTGGTCTCCCATCGGCTCGAATGGAGCTACGAGCTTAAACTTCATGCCTTTATTATTTCAGTAGGCTATTGAATAGCTTGCGCATGGCAGTGTAATGCTCTACCAAGGCTTTCTGTTCTTCAATTTTTGCCAATGCTGCTTCCAATAATGGGTTGCCTTTTGAGGCAGAGAAGAAGGCGATGTTGTTTTCAAGCTGGTGTAATTCCTTTTTAGCACGGTCCAATCCTTCACGGATGGCAGCACGTTGGCGGAACAACCCGTCTTGATCGTCGGCCTCTACCATAGCTTTTACTTTTGCTTGCATCAAAGCAGCTTCCACTTCTTGGGCACTGAGGCCTAGTGGTGCTACTTTTTCCGCCAACAACGTATCAAAGCTTTGGTCTAGATCACGTTTGCCTCCTTGGCCTAATGCGCCCCACTGCTCACTCAAGGCAATGGCGTCGTCTAGCGAGGCAACTTTGGCTTTCTTCATTCCAGCCAAGAAATCTTCTTTGGCTTTTTGAGCGGCATTGCTTTGCTTTTCTATGGCTTTGCGCTCGCCGTGCATGCGATCGAAGAAATGGTTACAGGCACTACGGAAGGCTTCCCAAAGTTTATCGCCCTCTTTTTTCGGGACATAACCGGACTTCTTCCAATCCTGTTGTGCTTTTTTAAGCACCTGCGCGGTTTCTGCAAAATCATCGCTGTCTTTCACGCTCTCCGCAAGCTCAATCAACGCCTTTTTCTTATCGAGATTTACGCGTTGTGCTTTTTTCTCCTCTTTGTAGAAGGCGTTTTTCAATCTATTAAACTCACGCTGGGCCGTTTTGTATTCTTCCCAAACCACTGAGTTTTCTTCGCTTTTCACAAAGCCAATTTTCTTAAACTCACCACGCAAGGCCTCCAACGCTTTGCTGGCTTTTTGCCAACCGCCGTGTTTGGTCGGTAGTTCCGAAGTCAGCGCCTGGATTTTTGCCACAACTTCTTTTTTCGCGGCAATTTTTTCATCGTTTTGCGCCTTGATTTCCTCATTAAAGGAATCTCTCAGCTCATGGACCTTGCTGGTAATGGCTTTGAAGCGCTCCCATAGCTGGTCTTTGTGTTCGCGAGGTACAGGACCAATTCTTTTCCATTTACTGTGCGCTTGTTGAAGCGTTTTGAAAATCTTCGCAGAGGCACCGCCTGCCAACATATTCTCCAAGGATTCACATAGGGCGACCTTCTCCGCGAGGTTGTTTTGGTAATCAATCTCGATGAGGTCGTAGGCCATTCTCAAGTAGTCGAAGAAATTATCGACGTGGTGGTTGTAGTTTGCCCATACGTTGCGCGCATCTCCTTTTGGGACGAGGCCGGTGTTATTCCAGCGCTCACGCAATCCTTTGAATGTTTCGTATTTATCCTTGGCACTGCCTTCCATCATTGGCAGACCTTTGATTTGCTCGATAATATCAAGTTTGGTGGCCAAGTTTGTGCTGAGTTCTGCCTCCAGCTGGCTGTAATGCTTACGCAACTTATCTCTGTATCCACCGTAAGTGGTGTTGAGTTGCTTGCGCAAGGGCTGGTCGTAGTGGAAATCGATGCTGTTGCCGCCTTCTTCGATGAAGGCTGCTTTTACCGCATCACGCTCTGCATTGAGCTCTTGAAGAATGCGAGAACGTCCGCTTTCTACCACGCCTTTGATGCGTTGTGGCTCGTGCTCGCCGATGTGCTGGGCGATGATTTCAAGGGATTGTTCTACCGTCAGGGCATCAAAATCTGGAATGATCAACTTGCGCTCCTTAGGGCCTTCGTGATCGTCTTCTGCCTCTACAGCTTTGACTTCCGAGTTTTGCTCGTCTTCCGTTTCTTCCACAGTTTCGCTGCTCTCGGGCGCTTCCGGCATAGGTGTGCTGGTTGCCTCTGTAGGTTGCGCGTTTTCTTGTGGGTCCAATTCTTCTTGACTCATCATCTACAAATTTTTGTAGTAAGCGGCATGAAACAATTGCCATGCTTTTTTCGCTTGCTCAGTTAACATTAGGTTGCCGCCGATCACGGCAGCGCCCATTTCCTTACCCTTTAACATCATTGGGGTTGGGTTCGGTTCATAGGTCATATCAAAGATGGCGAATTCCTTCGTCATTACCTTATATGGCAATGGTAAATAATCGCCGGGGTATTTGGGGCCACCTACTGGGGTACAATTAATCCATCGGGGATGCGCCGACGCTTGTTCTTCCGTCAAGCTGTCGTAGGTCACTGCTCCGTGTCGCTGGACCATCAAGTAGGGGGTTTGTCGCGCCTCTAACACGGCACAAAGTGCTTTTGCTGCACCACCGCCTCCCAATACTAGGGTAGGTTGTTCTGGTCCTAAGGTGTCGAGGGTTTGGGCGATGCCGTCCACATCGGTATTGTAGCCCACAAATCGATCGCCTGTTTTTACGATGGTATTGATGGCACCAATGCTTTTCGCACCTTCATCTACCTCATCCACCCAATGAAGGGCTTGTTCTTTGAATGGAATGGTGATGTTGATGCCTGTTAAACCTTCTTGATCGAACAATTCCACCATGGCTTTACGATCCATTGCGGTGCGCTCATAACACTGGTAAATACCTGGGGTGCCGCTTTGTTCCATGAAACCATGGTGTAGGGCAGGGCTTTTGCTGTGCCCGATAGGATGTCCTATGAGGCCAAGGCGAATCATGCGCGCTTTAGTTTTCCGGCCCACTCTAAGCCAAAGACCACCAACGCACCGGCAATGGCAAGGGGGAGGGCCAAGGTCCAATCTGCCCCTGGAGCTAAATTTT
>JAYPCB010000089.1:0-888 GCA_038124525.1 Cryomorphaceae bacterium | reverse complement strand
CACTTCAAGGCTTTGGTGAAGCTAATCAGTCCGGCTACTGCACCGATGCCCACATAGGCTATGATGAGTAGGTTTCGATCGCTTACGGCACTCAGCACGGTAACATAAGCACCCAACAATAGAAGAATAAAGCTGCCGCTGATGCCCGGTAAAATCATGGCACAAATGGCCAAGGCGCCGCAAAGGATAAGGTAGAGCGGGTGTTCTGTACCGCCCACCGCAGGTAATGTGGTTACCCAATAGGCAATGGCGGTTCCGATGATGAATGAAAGTATTTGCGGGGTGCCCCAGTGGGCGATGTTTCGTCCGACTATGAAGATGGAGGCGAATACGAGGCCAAAGAAGAAACTCCAGATGGCAGTGGGGTGGTGCTCAAGTGCATAGCCAAGGATGGAGGCTAGGGAAAGCACGCTGGTGAAGATCCCAGCGAAGAGTACTGCGAGGAAGGTACCGCCGATGTGGGACCATAGATCGCGGAATTGGCCCCTAAAAAGCAGCTTAATGGCATGCGCATCAAACCGGCTGAGGTTGCCTATTAATTCCTCGTAAATATTCGTGATAAATGCGATAGTTCCTCCGCTGACTCCGGGCACGACATCTGCCGCTCCCATGGCCATGCCTTTGAGGAACAAACTCAAATATTTCTGCATGGGTGGGTTATTTCAATTCTGCTAAAATAGCGGCCACTACTGGGACTTCAAGCAGATCTGGGAAGTATTCCGCAAATAGCGTACGCAACTCATCGCGGTTCAAGTGCAAATCTTCCAAAACCTCTTTTGCGCTGATGATATCGTCGGCCGCAAAGAGGTAACCGGCAAGCACTAATCTGAACTGGAGCACCTCTGGGAAGCGTTCGACGGCGTCGTAGAGAATGGCGATGGCTTGTTC
>JAYPCB010000088.1:0-7442 GCA_038124525.1 Cryomorphaceae bacterium | reverse complement strand
CGAAGTGGTGTATTTAGATGCGCGCGATGAGGAAGGAAATATCCTGGACCGCACCGCAGCGATCAATAAAATCATTGCTGAGAATCAGGACGCTGCCATTGTGGGTAGCTTGGTGTTCGGCTCGAAGTCTGGGATCAAGGATGATTTGAACGTCATCGATACCGACAGCGATACCATGTGGGTGGTGGATTTGTGCCAATTCCGCGTGGACCATACCCTCATTCACGAGCTGTTGGCCAAAGGGGTAATGGTCATGTTGACCGGCTCAAAATTCTTCCAAGCCCCGCCATTCTGTGCAGCGATGCTTGTACCGAGAAAGTGGAGCGAAAAGTTGAAGCACATGGATGCCTCGATCATTCAGCCCTACGGCAAGTTGTTCAGCGCCTACGATGTGCCATGGTTCATGGAAAACATGCGCGCCAACCTGCCTGCTACAGAAAATAAGGCCTTGCGTTTGCGTTGGGAGATTGCCCTAGACGAAATGGAAGCCTACAGTTATTGGTCGACGCGCCAGACGGACAATATCATTACCCGTTGGGCCATGGGCGTCATGAGCAGATTGGAGACCTCGCCGTATTTCAAATTGATGCCGGACCAATTAAAAACCAACATGTCCATCATTTCCTTCCAAGTGTGGGTAGGGGGACGTGCCCTGGACAATGACGAATTGAAAAAGATGTTCGCCGCCATCACTACGGATAGACACGAAGGGTTTAAAGGCGGCTACGACCGCGTATTCTTCGGCCAGCCGGTACAATACGGAAACAAGAGTTTTATCCGCCTCGCGGTGGGCGCCTTTAGTGTACGCGCATTCTTGGAAAAAGATGCCGTAGATTTAGAAGACGATTATAGATTGATTGAAATCATCGAGTCGTACGCTGAAAAAATGTTTGGGTGATTCAAACCGGAGAAATAGCACGCATTATGGTGGACATGCTTCCAAAATTGGGAGCAGAAGATACCGCCATTATAGGTGTGAACCTCCCGGTGTTAACCGCTAGACTGCACCATTTACAAGATGCTTTCCCGGAAGGGGTTCAGCACAGCATTGCCATCAAGACCAATCCTCATCCCAAGATGCTCGAATTTCTCGTGTCTCAAGGCTTTGGCTTGGAGGCGGCCTCCATTGAGGAGGTGCGCATGGCATTGGCAGCGGGTTGTTCGCCGGCCCATCTCGTCTTCGATTCTCCGGTAAAAACACGTCACGAAATACGTGAGATTTCATCCCTGCCGGGGATGTTGGTGAATGTGAATTCGTTGGAGGAATTGGACCGATTTGATGCCGATTTTCAAGGAATATTGGGCATTCGAATCAATCCGCAGGTGCATACTGGAGCGCCGGAACTGTTTGATGTTAGCAAGAATGAGAGCAAGTTTGGCGTGCCCGTGGACCTAAAAGAACGCATCGTGGATGCCGCCCTTCGTTACCCCGTCCAAGCGTTGCATATGCACAGTGGCTCTCAAATGAAGGACCTGAACATACAGCGTGGTGCCCTGAAAGAGCTCAAGCGCATTGCGGATGCCATCAATGCTGTGGCGCCAGGCAAAATTAAGGTCCTCGATATTGGAGGCGGCTTGCCTACAGAACCTCTAGGGGCTCAAACCCAGATGGAAGCCTACGGGCGAATTGTTGCTGAGGTATTCCGCGGATCGAGCTACCTGCTCGTGACCGAATTTGGTCAGTGGGTACAAGCAGAGGCAGGCTTTGCGGTAAGTGCCATCGAGTATGTCCTTGCGCCCAATAAGCTGTTTATTCACCTAGGGGCCGATTTCTTCATGCGCGACGCCTACACCAAAGCACGTTCCTTCCCCATGACCGTTTGGAATGGCGATGCCACCCAAGTGCAGGGAATGGACAAGGCCTATGATATTGCCGGACCGTTGTGCTTTGCTGGAGATTATTTGGCGCATGGCATCCATCTCCCGGCTGTACTGCAAGAAGGACAATACCTATTTATCGATCAGACCGGCGCCAATACCTATGCGCTTTGGTCGCGTCATTGCTCGCGAACACTGCCTGCAACGTGGGCTTGGGACGGAAATTCTATGGTAAAATGGAGCAATAGGTCAACTATTGGTTTTTAATCTTATTTTTGGAACACAAGCATTTATGATGAAGTACCGCTTTTTACTCCTACTTACGGCTTTTGCACCGGCATTGTTCGGTCAGCAGATTATGACCGTTTCTGTAGATCAAGATAATTTTATTGTGTGTCCAGACGAGATTGTAGAGGTAAGCGCCTCACGCTCGACCACATTGAATAACTCATTGGACTTCAACGGCTCTACAGACTACTTAGAGATTCCGAATAACGCGGCATTCAACATCGGTACTACGAGCTTCACCGTGGAGTTTTGGGTATTGACCAATGACATGTCGAACACAGAATATCTTGCGGTGTACAGAAATGCTGCCGGACACGGATGGGCGATCTTCAAAAATGGTACAGGTACGGTAGGTTTTGCCGCCCGCGACCAGAACAACAGCTTTGATTTCATGTTTGGCGCCATCTCTCAGATCGATGATGGAAACTGGCACCACATTGCGGTAACTTGGAACCGCGGTACGGGTTCTGCGACCATGTACATCGACGGTGGATATGAAACGCAGAAAACGCTGAACGTGGGTGGTGATATTTCGCACACAGGGGACATTACCTTGGGTTACGGTGTTTCACCAACCACAGGAAACGCAACTTACTTGAATGGTGAAATGGATGAATTCCGTATTTGGTCGGAAGAGCGTTCAAGCGGCGATGTTGCCACTTACATGAGCACACACTTGAACCCCTCTTCATTCCCAACCTTGGCAGTGAATTTTGATTTCAACGAGTTGACGAATGCTGATGACTGGTACGATTGTGCCGGAGGTATTACAGCCCCAACGGGAACTTCGGTTCCTTCGGTGAACCAAGCTGGTGGTCCATCAATGACCTTCAACTTCGCCTACACTTGGACCAATACTTCTGGGAATACTCAGAATGGTGCGAATTATCAGAAATCCTTCCTAAAAGCAGATACCGTAGTGGTGGAAGCCGGGTACTGTAAATACTTGTGTACGGATACATTCTATGTAGAAATTGCAGATTGTGATACCGTGAAGGATCCGCGCGATGTGGCTGCGGTCTTTGCACCAACAGCCTTTACGCCAAATGGTGATACCAAGAACGATTACTACATCGTGAAGGCTAATTCCATCAGCTATTTTGAAATGCAGGTGTACAATAGAGATGGAAACATTCTCTTCCACAGTAAAGACATCAATACCGGCTGGGACGGATCGTTTGAAAACCGTCAGTGTACGGAAGGAGTTTACATTGCACAGATCATGTATCGGGATAATGAAGGTATGGAATACGTGAAGTACCAGCAGTTCTCCCTGATGAGGTAGCGAAAAATTTTAAGCATCATAAAAAACCCGAGCCGCAGGCTCGGGTTTTTTGTTGGATGTAATGCTTATCAAGGTCGGGTCCAAGTAGTGCTTCGTCCCAACCACGTAATACCAAGGACATAGCCTTTGAAATACAAAGAGCCGTCGTCGTTGAGCTCACAGAAGCACTCATAGGTCTTTCCGTTCTCAGGGTCGTAGATGGTGCCGTTTTGCCATTGTTTCTCCGCGGCGTTGTATTCCAATCCTTTGAGAATAACGAGTTCCAATAGGGGAACACTTTGCTTGGCTTCGTTTGGATTGTATTCGTCTACGCGCGGGGTCGAGCCGTCGGAGTTGTTGTTGTCTTCGAGCCAAGTAATCTTGCCGTAGTACTTGTCGTTGGTGGCTTTGTAAACTCGGATAATGGAAGATTTTTCCTCGTTGTACCATTGGCCAACAATCTCATTTTGGGCTTGCGCTGAAATGGCGAGGCCTAAGAGGTAGGTGAGGAGGAACCATTTTTTCATGATGCGGTGTGGTTGTCGTTGCCCTTTTCTAATTGGGCTCCGGTAATACTTGCGTTCAATTCAAAACCAATGATCAATCCGAAGGCATTCACGTAAATCCACAACAGCATGATCAGGAGAGTTCCGATGGAGCCGTAGAATTTGTTGTAGGTCGAGAAATTTTCGACGTAGTAGCTAAAACCTTGTGACGATGCGATGATCAGAATCGTGGCGAGAATGCTTCCTGGGCTGATGAATCGCCAATCGCGTCGGCGCACTGGTCCGTAGTTGTATACGATAGAAATCCCAAGAAGGGTGGCCGTGAGCAAGACAAGCAATCTTGCCCATCCGATGATATCTGAGGTATATTCTGTTAAATACCCTTGTTCCGCCAACCAGCCGGTGAATCCTTCAGAGAAGATGAGGGCTACGATGGCAATGAGGATCAACAAGGTAAGCACGATGGTCAGTAAGAAAGCGCTGAAATATTGCGACCAGAATTTTTTTACGTTGATGTTGTGGTAAGAAATCCCAAGGTTGGCGATAAGGCTTAATGTCCCGTTTGTTGCGAAAAGAAGTGCGGCCACGAAGGTGATCGACAAAAGTCCGCCTCTTTTGATGGTCAGAATATCTTCAATGGCTTCGAAAGCCATGTCGTGAGTGCTTGGCGGCAGCACGGTGGCCAACAGCTCGAAAAGCTCGTCTTGGAAGATGTCGAGTGGGAGGTAGGCGATTAAGGTGAAGATGAAGATGATGCCAGGGAAAAGAGCAAGGAAGAAACTAAAGCTCACTGATCCGGCACGCGAGGAAATGGCTCCTTCGTAAATGCCGCGTAAAAAGAAGCTCAGGACGTCCCACAAGGTGAGGCCGTCGAAGAATGGCGGTTTCACCGTGGAGAGTATTTGTTTGATCTTTTGGCCTAGGTTTCCCATGTTTAATACGCTTTGAGGCTCATGTCCACCCCTTTAATATGGTGTGTCAGGGCGCCGACACTGATGTAATCTACGCCACATTCCGCGAAAGAAATGAGGGTATGCTCTGTGATTCCCCCGGAACTTTCGACTTCGCAGCGCCCACCGATCAGGGCTACGGCCTCTTTGGTGGTGGCAATATCGAAATTATCCAACATAATTCGGTCTACTTCGGCGGCTAAGGCTTCGTGAACTTCCTGAATGTTACGCGTTTCAACTTCTATGGCCAATTCTTTTTGCTGCTCCTTGAGGTATTGCCGTACTTGGTCCACAGCTGGGCCGATGCCGCCGGCGAAATCAATGTGATTGTCCTTGAGCATCACCATATCGTACAGCCCCATGCGATGGTTGTGTCCGCCTCCAAGGCGCACGGCCCACTTCTCCAACACCCTCAATCCAGGTGTGGTCTTACGGGTGTCCAACAGTCGGCAAGAGGTGTGCGCAATGCGTTGCACCATATGGTGTGTTTTCGTAGCAACCCCTGAAAGGCGTTGCATGTAGTTGAGCACGAGGCGTTCACTCTGGAGCAGTTTCATCGTGTTGCCTTCTACGGTGAATACTACGGAGCCCGCAGTAATCCATTGCCCGTCTTTCGCAACGGCCTCAAATTTTGCCGAGGGATCGATTTTTTGGAATATATATTTCGCTAAGGCGATGCCGGCAATGATGCCATTCTCCTTCATCAGTAGTTTCGCTCGTCCACGGCTTGTGGGAGATAAACAACTCAAGGCGCTATGGTCTCCATCTCCAATATCTTCGGCGATGGCAAATTCGATTTGGGGGTCGAGCAAAGAGAAATTGGGCACAAAATCTTCTTTCGCAGACATATTCCTAGGGGATTCCTTTAGTGTTCTCAATGCAAGTTAGCATCTTTGTAGGGCACATGAAGATTGTATTCACGGTTATTGGTAAAACTTCTGAACCATTCCTTAGGGAAGGGGCCCAATTATTTGCGGGGCGCCTCAAACACTATATCTCTTTTGAATACGCCGAACTTCCCGATGTCAAAGGCGGAGGCAAGCTCAGTCCACAAGCATTGAAAGAAGCAGAGGCAGATGTTTTCCTCAAGTTTTTCCAACCCGGAGATACCATTGTGTTGCTCGATGAAAAGGGCAAAGAATACCACAGTCGTGGATTTGCGACACAACTGCAAAAATGGATGAATGCTGGGCCAAAGCGACTGGTGTTTGTGGTTGGGGGTGCCTTTGGATTTTCAGATCGCATGTACGCCGCTGCTCAATCAAAACTGAGCATGAGTAAAATGACCACCTCACACCAATTAATCCGTGTTGTATTTTTAGAACAGCTCTACCGCGGCATGACCATATTGAATAACGAACCTTACCACAACGACTAATGGGTGCATATAGCTTTGAAAGCATTGCCAAAGACCTCAAGGCAGGTAAGTACGCTCCCGTTTACTTCTTCGCGGGTGAAGAGCCATTTTATGCCCAGCAGCTGTTGCAACTCATCGAGAAAGGAATCTTAGACGAATCCGAACGCAGTTTCAACCAAACAGTGCTCTACGGCAAGGAGACGAACATGCTGCAGATTCTTGAGGAGGCCAAGCGCTTTCCTATGATGAGCGAACGCATTGTTGTGGTGGTCAAAGAAGCGCAGCATTTGAAGGCAGCGGATTGGGAACTGTTGGCCGGTTATTTGGACCAGCCACAGCCAAGCACCGTGCTGGCCTTTGGACACATGCACAAAAAATTGGACAAGCGCAGCAAGGCCGGAAAAGCCATTAAAGCGAACACCGTGTTTTTGGAAAGCGATCCCCTGCGCGATTACCAAGTAATGCCGTGGCTAGAAAAGGAATTGGGCGCCAAGGGATTCCGTTGCTCCTCCAATGTCGTGGCGGCCATGGCCGAACAGGTCGGCACGGATTTGAGCCGCTTGCACAAGGAAGTGGAGAAGCTTGATGTAGCCATGGGCGATAGGCGCGATTTAAGCGCGGATGATATTGAGCGTCATATCGGAATCAGCAAGGACTACAACAACTTTGAATTAGTGGCAGCCATCGCCGAACGCAATATTGCCAAGGCCTTCAAAATCGTCCATTACTTCAGTAAAAATCCCAAAGAGCATCCCGTGCAGATGACCACCGGTATCTTGTTCAATTTCGTCAACAACCTGCTGCAGTACCACAGCATGAAAGGCAAGCCGGAAAAATCCATTGCTTCTGCACTGAAGATTCATCCCTATTTCCTAAAACAATTTGCACAAGCCTCACGTCATTTCAGTGGTGCACATGCGTTGGTAATGCTCGAAGAGCTCCTGATATTTGATAGAAAATGCAAAGGGGTCATTCCTTCCAGTGCAAATGAATACGAACATTTGAGAGAATGGCTCATCAAGTGCGTACTTTAGCATTACCTAACCTGAGAAATGAAAAGATTCCTAACCATATTTTCCCTGCTTTTAGCGACGATAGTGTATGCACAGCCTCAGATGCTGCGCGGCTTCGTCTATGAAAAAAGCAACGGTGCACCCATTCCCTACGCCAACATCGTGGTAGAAGGGGAGGCGCGCGGAACCATCACGAATTTGGACGGCTATTTCCAGTTGGCGGATCTTCCGGTAGGCGAGGTCCAA